>JADHLR010000009.1 GCA_016780525.1 Candidatus Puniceispirillum sp. | reverse complement strand
TTAGCGCCCATTAAAGTGCCATCCAAAGGATCATTGAAATCTACTATGAGAAGGATGGGCAGAGATTTACCGATGAGCTGTCATTCTTGTCATGGTCAAAACAGACGAAAGAACGTAATCATTAACCTCGTAAAACGCGGCTATAGGTCTGTGAAAAGATATGAGTGTAAATCTTAGAAGTATAATCTTTATGATAATTGCGATGGGTTGTTTGACCTTAACGGATTTGCTGATCAAGGTTGCCAGCCAAACATTACCTATTGGACAAGTAATGATTTCTTATGGCGTCGGTTCGCTAATCGTCTTTTGGGCTCTTTTGCGTATCAAGGGTGAGTCCATTCGGCTATCGCCTCTCTCCAATCCTAGCGTAATTTTTCGAAATATTGGTGACCTCATTGCCATGAATGGCATGTTCCTGGCTCTGGTCTATGTTCCGCTATCCACAATTGGGGCGGTGATCCAAACCGTACCAATATTGGTGACCGCCGCCGCCGCCTTGTTTCTTGGCGAACGCGTGGGTATGAGGCGTGCGTCAGCCATTTTCGTTGGTTTTTTGGGAGCGTTATTAATCATCCAACCAGGTGCCGCCAGCTTTGACATCACAGCAATCCTTGCGCTGATCGCAGCAATAGGTATGGTTTTACGGGATATCGCTACCAAATTGGTGCGCGAAAATCTCTCTACTCTGCTGCTTACGTTTTATTCGTGTTTCCTGTTTATTATCAGTGGCGGTGTGCTGCTCATTATCAACGGCGGGGCCAGCGTGCCTGTTATGGATAACAGCGTCACAATTGCAGCAATGATCGTCACTGGTTCTCTGGGGTTTTTCTTCATGACCGAGGCTGTCAGATTGGGTGAAATGTCTGTTGTCAGCCCTTTTCGTTACACGCGGCTACTGTTTTCAATGGCTGCCGGGATCTTAATTCTTGGTGAACAAGTAAATGCCTCTATGATCATCGGCAGCGCTTTGACGATTTTGTCTGGTCTTTACATCTGGCGCAGAGAAATTGTTATGCAGTCATAAAAATAGGCATAGCGGTGTTCCGCTCCACATATGTTGTCTATTGCAGCCATATCGTCTTATTTTTATGAACTGGCTCTTGGTTTTATTCAGATTTCCGCTATAAACGCTTCGACAGCAGCTTCGTTAGAGGTGAGATGACCTTGTTTCACCTTACTGAACGAGCCATGCTATGGCCCTTAACCGATGCGGTAGACAAATGAGACACACACCAATTTTTGGCGTTATTGCAATGGCAACAATCGTTGTCATTTCAAATATACTTGTTCAAAAACTGCTCGGGCAGTGGCTTACCTGGGGCGCCCTGACTTACCCTTTCGCATTTTTGGTCACAGATTTGACGAATAGATTTTACGGTGTGGCAGCGGCGCGCCGGGTTGTATGCGTCGGGTTTTTAATTGGTGTTTTATGTTCACTGATCGGCACCCAGTTTGTTGGCGAATACGGCCCGCTTGTGACAGTTCGGGTTGCGCTTGGTTCGGGCATTGCTTTTTTAACCGCGCAGATGGTTGATGTGACAGTTTTTGATCGGCTTCGCGCCAGAATTTGGTGGCAGCCGCCAATCATATCATCGGTCGCTGGCTCGGCGATTGACACAGCCCTTTTCTTCACCATCGCGTTTTCACAAAGCCTGGTTTGGATTGAACCCGGCAATGATATTACATGGGCCGTCGAAATTTTGCCGCTTTTTGGTTTTGGCCCGGAAGCACCTCTTTGGGTTTCCCTTGCGGTGGCAGACTTTGCGGTCAAAGTCGGCATCCTAATTATCGCATTGATCCCATTTCGGGTGTTGGTGCGAAAATATCAGGTTAAAACGTAAAGGGCGACCTAAATCGCGGTTTTCGCGCAGGTTGCACTGGCAATGCTGCATCTACGGGGCACACAGCACCCACATGCGGCAGCATATCCCCGCACCTCAAGCTGCTGATCAGGTTCAGTGTCAGGGGTGCACACTATTGTCTGACTTTACGGTTACATTGATAGGTTCTTGGGCAATGTTTGGTCGAAATTAGTATTTTTTTGTCATCATCAAAAAAACCCTGTTTTTTGTATACGCACCAGGTGTCATTGTTTTTCGCCTGATATTGGTGCTTCAATCGACAGGTAGTGGTCGAGGCCGCTGCAGTGATTGCGCGTCGTCGACATTTTGCTGGCTTGCCTTCCAAAGCTTCACCCCACAGAACACAATGTGCTTTGCTATTCGAGTAGGTTTGCCCTCCGGCATTGGCTGGGGCACTGATCAGCGCCACCAGAAACAAATAGAGACAGGTGCAAATAACAAACAGCTTTGGATAGGTCGCTACCATTTTACCGATGCTTTCTCACAGGGCTATTCAATCAGTTTGAAACTCGCTTACCGGACAAATGTTTCATTTGTCTGAAATAACAGCGCTATGCCGGTGCCGGATACAGCCAGATATGACCAACAGTGATGCAAAAATTGCATTGCCTTGGTTAGCGGTAACGTTTTGTGATATTCAAAAGAACTGTCAGCCGGGCAATGGCTGGCAGGTTTCGCATAAATAGGCGCGCCGCCCGCTGATTTCAAAACGTCGAATCATCCCCTTACAAGTGGGGCAAATGGTTTTCGCAAAGATATTAACGCGCTCCCGATAGCGGCTTTTTGCCGGGGGGGTGGTGTTTGTGGTGATAATCGCATTATGTTTCACGCCAATGGCGAGCAGTTCTTTGGCATCGTTCCAAATGCGATCAAACATGTCACGACCGATCGCATTGCCGGGTGTTTCGGGGTGAATCGACTGGCGCCACAAAATTTCTGAGCGGTAAATATTGCCAATCCCGGCCATCACTGATTGATCCATGATCAGGCGGCCGATCGGTGCTTTGCTCTTTGATATTCTGTTGAAAACGAGGTCAGGATTTGCATCGGAACGCAGGACATCAGGGCCAATCCGGTTTATTAATCTCAGAAATTCTTGACGCGGCAGAATCTGACAAATCGTCGGGCCATTGATATCTATCACATGCGTATCACCAACCAGACGTATACGAACCGCGCCCTTTGGCTCGGTTTCCGGCAATTTATGTTTTCGAATCCGCCCAAACAGGCCGAGATGGATGTGCAGCACATCGCTATGATCAAAATGATAAATGAGATGTTTGCCAAATGCCTCGACGCAAGAACATTGTTGTCCCGAGAGTAGTGCCGCTCCCTTGGCAAAACGCCCCTGTGGTGATGAGATGCTGAGCTGTTTGCCGGCAAATATCCGGTGATGATCGCGTGCCGCCCGATGAATTGTGTGGCCTTCTGGCATTCAGCCCTCCCAATCTTTGTAAGATCCTGCCACCGATGCTGTCACCCCACAATACGCGTGACCGCGGTGAACACCCATGGATCAGGATCGCGGCTGACGATTCACCCCAGCCTGTTCTTCCAGCTTGCTTTTCCAACCAAGGCTGCCATCGGTATCGCCGTTTTCCGGTTTATATTCGGCCCCAAGCGGCGCGGTGTAACCCATATCGGCAATCTGCTTAAAAATATGCTGATAGTTGATCTCGCCGAAATCAGGGCGACCACGCGATGGCACCCCGGCAAATTGGATATGCCCGATAATATCGATATTCGCTTGCAGCCGCCGGGTCAGATCACCTTCGAGAATCTGGATGTGATAGCAGTCGAACATTAATTTCAAATTGGGTTTGGCAACCGCTTCGATAATCCGGCGTGCCTGATCTGTACTGTTCAAAAAATAACCCGGCGCGTCATGGTGGTTGAGCGGCTCAATCAGGAAAGTGACCTGCTGTTGTTGGCTGGTGGCATATCGAAGATTTTTGATAAAGCAGTTTTCGGCCGCGCTACCTTCGGCAAAGCCAGCCATTACATGAATGTTTGGGGTATTGATGGCGGCCGCATAGCACAGTGCCTGATCAATGCCAGCGCGGGCTTCATCCTCGCGTCCGGGCAAGGCGGCAAGCCCGTTTTCGTTGGCAGCAAGGTTTCCACGAACCGTGTTCAACCCCAGCATGGTCAGGCCGGTGGCGTCGAGTGCGGCTTTCACCTCGGCAGCGTCGTATGCATATGGCCAGTGGCATTCAACCGTTTCAAATCCAGCCGCATTCGCCGCATAGATGGCGTCAACCAAGGATCTGTCCGACCACAAAAATCCTAGATTTGCTGAAAATTTTGTCATTCGTCCCACGCCACATCAAATTTCGATACCGCATTTTGGATCTGCGCACTGTTCAACAGCCTTTAGCTCATTCCACGGGATAGTAATGCAAGCTGTGTTATGCCTTTTAGCTCTTCGACGGCGTTGCAGGCGGTTTGATATCCTTGCCGACAAAACTGGCACATGGCTGGCCAGCATTAACGTCGAGTGCTTTCCGGTGAGTTTGTGCTCCGCTTCACTCATCGCCGGGTTGCCGGGCAAATTGGTCGCTTAACTTTGTTTTTACCCTAAAAAATGGAGTGATAACGGTTAATGAACCACTTTAATTACGCCATGCCTCGCGTATATGTCGCTTATTTGCGAATATGATATCGGGTTGAATTCTTCATCAAGCGTTGATCGCCATCCATCCGTTTGAATGCTCTTGATTACCAACTGTGTAAAGTTACACTCTCGAGTGACAGAGCCTTTTTCCACTGTATACCAGTGTTTGACCTCATCCAACTGGCAGACTATGTCGTCTCCATCGTGTATTTGTTTAATGAAAACCTCTGTGGTTGAGACACCCAGTTGTCCTAAAGCGTATTTTGCAAGCCGGACATCCAAATCTGGGATAACATGAGCTACTCCGGTTGAGAGCAAAATAAGTGTCTTGTCATATAGTGTGATTCCACGAAATGATTGTGGTGAGATAATAAAGGCTTTTAGATCGTTGCTTTTGGTTTTGATTTCACCACCTTTTTTTGCGAAAGCTAGCAAGGCTAGTTCTCCACCTATTTTGTGGTTACTACCCTCGCCGATTTTCATATCTTTTAAAAACTGTGCCGTCAAAGTCGCTTTAGTAAGCGAAGGGTCATAAGCCAAATCAGATTTTAATAATTTAACAATTTCGTGTATGAACTTCGACTTCAGACTGACGCGTTGCTTGATAAACTCCTGCAAAGCTTCATGTTCAAGTCTCTCTGCAGCGTCATACATTTTGAAATATGTGCGTAAACCGACAACAGAGTTTCCAATTAAATTTCCGTAAAATAATTTTAACTCATTGCACTCAGGGTCGACTATGATCAGCTTGCTTTCAAAGTTTTTAAATGCTTCAGGTGAGTTAGCGGTCAGCGATGCATACCGATCCATCGTCAACTTTACTACATTTGCTTTGCTGTATTGGTTGCGATAATGATTGGTCGCTGCGTTTTCTAATTCTACTCCCTGTAGATAGGTGTTGCCGTCCTCATCAACACTCGGAATGTATGCCTCAACTGGATAGGCCGTTAGATCAAAGAAATCAACATCGCTTGATACATCGCATTGTTGATAATTTGTAAAGGCAAGGCTCGGAAGGGCATTGCCGCCAACAAGCAAAATCATGATACTCAAAATGCGGCAAATGGCTTTCATACTCATCAGATGCTCCAATAGCTTCAGGTAATCCGCAATATTAAACGCGATTTGGTAGCAAAGATTGAACCAATTTTATGTTTCCTAACAATTAAACGATTTTTTTTGCGCTGGTTTTTCAACGCAACTTTGATTTTTAGTATTCCATCGACTAGCACTAACCAATTTAATTAACGATGATTATCAGAAATGAGGGCGATTCTGCAAATTTGTTTTATCTGCTGTCATCGATGGATTCCCAATTGTCCAACCATGCTGATCGTATAGCCGCGGTAACAACATAAAATTTTGATAATTAGTCCGACGAATTGGCATGTTTCTTGTAATATAACGCTACGGCTATCCAAAAGTGATCTCCAGTTGCTCGGAAAGTCGAGGCCCCGCTAGCGTCGTATTTGCCCTCGCTAGCGGGGCTTTTTACCCTCAGGATTCTTTCCTTAAGTCGCCGCGTGTCGGATGGCTGGTCATTGGTAGCTAACCTCTTTGATCCAGCCTTTGCCATCCCAACCATAGCCAAACTCCTGCTTGACAAGATCGAAAAACTCTTCGTTTGTTTGCGACAACATCATCAGGGACAGGCCAAGAACCTGCCATTTTTCCATCAATTCCTGTCTGTCCTTGTCACGCATTTTTCCCACTCCTGATGCTGCACTGAATTACCCCGCATGGTGCCTCTGGCTGATTTTGAAAACGCTAGGTTTTCACTGGCGTGCTGGCAACTGGCAATGGTCTTGCAACAGCCGTCGCCAGCATCCAGATAGTTTCGTTGCCATTCTTCAAAAATCTGCTAGTCTGCATGACAATCCCTGAATGGCAAAAGTCGTCGTGGGATATATCATTTGGAGGAAATTAAAAATGAAACGTAGAGATTTTATTGCCAAAGGAGGCATTGTAGGCGCCGGCGTTGTTGGCGTAGCGGCCTTGTCAGGCTGTGAAGATAAAAAGGAAGTTGCAGCACCGGCAATTGTTGCCGACCGTGTCGAAATCGCCATGGTATCGACCTGGCCGCGTGACTTTCCGGGTCTTGGAACCGGCGCGCAGCGCTTTGCGCAGCGCCTTTCGGACGTAACTGATGGCCGTATTCAGGTCACTTATTATGCCGCTGGCGAGCGTGTCGGTGCATTTGACTCATTTGACGAAGTGGCTTCGGGTAACGCTCAGGCTTATCACGCTGCCGATTACTACTGGAAAGGCAAGCATCCGGGCTGGGCGTATTTCACCGCCGTCCCGTTTGGCTTGACTTATCCTGAAATGAAAGCCTGGTTGCACTGGATGGGTGGCCAGGAGCTGCATGATGAACTGGCCGGTGAATTTGGCCTGAAATGCGTGCCGATGGGCAACACCGGCGTGCAGTGGGGTGGCTGGTTCAACAAGGAAATCAATTCAGGCGAAGATCTGAAGGGGTTGAAGATGCGTATTCCTGGCCTTGGTGGTGACGTTATGGCTAAGCTGGGCGCGTCGCCGGTGTCATTGCCGGGTGGGCAGATTTATGAAAACCTCGTATCTGGTGCGATTGACGCAACTGAGTGGGTTGGTCCATGGAATGATGAAGCCATGAAATTTTATGAAGCTGCAAAATATTACTATTTCCCTGGCATGCATGAGCCAGCATCACAGCTTCACACCGGCTTCAACGCCTCATTCTGGAGTGGCCTCAGCAAATCAGATCAGGCATTGATCGAAGCTGTTGCGCAGGGTGAAGACAACAACTTCATGGCCGAATATAACGCCAAGAACGGCGCCGCACTTGAGCGTCTTGTGAAAGATCAGGGCGTCGTCGTAAAAGAGTTCAATGACGATGTTTATGCGGCCTTTAAGCGTGGTTCTGATGAAGTGTATGAAGAAGTGCAAGCGCATTCTGCACTTGCCAAAAAGATCCATGAATCAATGGTAAATGCACGCAAAACGGTTGGTGATTATGTTCAGCTGAATGATGTCGCATACACCAATAAGCGTAACGCCGCATTGGGCTAATAAAGATTGAGGGCTGCCGGGGTTTCCGGTGGCCCTTTTTTTCCACTTACTTATTGCAAAGTCTCAGTGATGGCGTTTTTGTCTCAAACTGCCCTTTTTCCAGTATTGCGCATGCTCGGTCTTGCCAGCGCGCTGTTAGCCGTTATTTTTGTGATCAATAATTTTCTGATTTTTGGCGTTGATGCGCCAGGTATAATCAATACGCTTCGTCTTGGTGATGCGCTTGGTGTTGCGCAGCCAAAACAAGGCTATAATATCGCTCTTACCCTGCTTGGTATTGTGCAAACAGCGGTGGCCGGCCTGGCGCTTGCCTATGTTGTTTGGCATTGTCGGAAAACCAATGATTTGCGAAGCGACGCGAACTGGATGGACAGCGCATCGGCCTATATTGTCAGGCTGGCATTCTGGGCTGTCCTGCTGGTGGGACTGGCCGATGCCTTATTGTCATTTTTGAGGGTTGAGGGGTTCCACACGGTGCTTTTTGGCGAGGTGGGTGGTGCGGCCATCGCATTGCCGAGCCAACGTGGCTTTTTTGTCCATATCCCGTTAATTTTGCTGGCTGGTCTGATAGCCATGAAAGAGAAATCCGTCTCGTTTGTGTGGTTGACACTGCTTGTTGTGGTGGCAGAGTTTCTGATCGTGGTGGCGCGCTTTATATATGGTTATGAGCAAACATTTATGGGGGATCTGGTGCGTTTCTGGTATGCAGCCCTGTTTCTTTTTGCATCTGCCTACACGTTAAAAGAAGATGGGCATGTTCGGGTTGATGTGTTGTATGCGGGTCTGCAACGCCGTACGAAATCAATTCTCAATATTATTGGTACGGTGTTTTTTGGGATTCCGCTCTGCTGGTTGATTTTGATGCGGGGCATGTGGGGCAAATCCAGTTTAATTAACAGCCCGATGATGAATTTTGAAACTTCGATGAGTGGTTTTGGTATGTATGTCAAATATCTCATGGCGGCGTTTCTTGTGGTGTTTGCGCTGAGCATGATTTTGCAGTTCACTGCTTATCTTCTCAACTCGATGGCCGATATCGAGGAAAACCTGTCTGATGACGATTCGGGTGAGGAGGTTGTTGCCTAATGGAACTTGTTTTCCTCGCTATTTTATTTTTACTGATGATGTACGCACTTGGCTCTGGTTATCCGGTTGCTTTTGCGCTTCCTGGTTCGGCGATTGTCACAATTGTGCTGGCTGGGCTGACGGGGTTGGTAATTGAGGGTGATAGCAGTGCCTATTTCATTCAGGATGGCCCTATTGAATGGCTGACCGCCGGTGTGACCAATTTCCGAGGGATCTATTGGGAGGTTGAACGCGATACGCTGATTGCCATCCCGTTGTTTATTTTCATGGGAATCATGTTACAGCGCTCAAAGATTGCGGAAGATCTGCTGGTAACAATGGCCCAGCTTTTTGGGCCGATTCCCGGTGGTCTTGGCATTTCTGTGGTATTTGTTGGTGGCTTGCTGGCGGCAACCACCGGCATTGTTGGCGCTACGGTTGTGGCAATGGGCCTGATTTCCCTGCCAGCAATGTTGCGAAACAACTATTCACAATCTCTTGCCACTGGGACAATCTGTGCGTCTGGCACTTTGGGCCAAATCATTCCTCCGTCAATTGTTCTCATAATTTTAGCTGATCAACTTGCTAGCGCTGCAGACCAGGCTGCGACCATGCGCAAAGATTTGTACAAACAGGCCACCGGTCAGTTTAGCATGCCCTCGGAGTTCAACATTATTTCGACAAGTGCTGGCGACATGTTTTTGGGCGCTTTCCTCCCGGGCATTATCTTGGTTGCGCTCTACATGGCCTATATTTTGATCGCTGCACTCATACGTCCAAAAATTGCGCCAGCAGTTCCATACGATGGAAAATTGCTGGAAAAGTCATTTTTGCTTAAGGTTACGTTGGCATTGTTCCCACCATTGCTGCTGATCTTTCTCGTGCTTGGTTCAATAATTGCTGGGATTGCCACTGTGAATCAGGCTGGGGCGATTGGTGCAATTGGCGCTATGTTGATGGCTGGCTATAAGTTGCATGAGGGAACAAGAAAAGCGTTTTACCCGGCTATTTTGACCATTGCCTCATTGTTACTCATTTGGTTGATATCAGCCAATTTTAACCTCAACATTAAAACCATCAGCGAAAGCGCAGACTGGTTTGGTCTTGCTATAGTTACGGTGGCGGTGACTGGTCTGTTGACCGGCATCGCTTGGAGTGGATGGCGAGCTTATACTATTGAAGAAACATTGACGGAGGTAATGAAAGAGACTGCGAAGACAACGTCTTTGGTATTTATTATACTCCTTGGCGCGGCGATGTTAACATCCGCTTTTCGTGGATTTGGCGGTGAGGAGGTTGTTAAACACTTTCTCTCAAGCTTGCCGGGTGGGTTCTGGGCACAGTTCATAGTTGTGATGCTGGTCATTTTTTTGCTTGGCTTTTTCCTCGATTTTATTGAGATTGCCGTGGTGGTTGTCCCAATTGTGGCGCCAATTTTATTGGCTGATCCGTCTGCTAACATTACTGCTGTTTGGTTGGGCGTAATGATAGGCCTAAATATCCAGACGTCATTCCTGACCCCACCTTTTGGCTTTGCTTTGTTCTACCTGCGGGGTGTCGCAAGTAAGGCTGTTAAAACAATTGAAATGTATAAAGGCGTGATACCATTTATTGCATTACAGATTGTCGGGCTGTCAATTGTTGGCTTTAATCCAGGACTGGTGAATTATCTGCCGACCAAAACATTCCTGACGAGCGAGACAGCACCGCCACCCAAGAATCCAAGGCTTCAATTATGTCTGGAAGATTATTTATTCGATTTTTATGCGAATAATGAAATTGCCTATAACGCTGAACTTGACCGTTTAAAGGGCGCTGACCTATCTGTTCTGCCGCCGGCGAAGCAGCAAGCGCTGGCTTTGAATATACAGACGGCCGGCATGGTTTTTGACCTTGTGGCGGATATTAAAAACGCCAAATTGGTGATGGCTGATGCGGCTATTTCCTATGCACCCGTGCATACTGAAGTCAGAGCTATCGAGCGTGGTATCCGGCAAGGTGAAGCCGAAATCAAACAACTACAACGTGAATTGCGGGCGACCGACCGGGTCAGCAAACGAAACAAAATCCAGAGCCGGATTGCGGCGCTGAAAAATGACATCGCCAGCCAGCGCAAACTGATCCCGTCAAGCTGGCAGAATACTAATAGAGACTTCAAGAAACTGACCGCGCAGCTGAACGCGTCGCGGGTGAAGCTGCGTCGCCAATCTGATCAGGCTTATGCAGATATTCGTCTATTGATGACATCGCTGGAGACCGAAGCCGAGCTGACAGCCATCGGTGAAACCTTACGGCAAATTCGTGCGGATATGGCGGCTGCACCGCCTGCCGATCTTCTGCGCCGGGTCAAAACAAGCTATGCTGACCTTGGCAAAATTCCCGATGTTAGTGACGCTGTAAAAGCGTTATCCGACGCCCGGTCTGTGCTGAATGATCCGTCACCGAATCGGCAAGAGGCGACGGTAATGTTGGATGCGACCCTTGCCATCATTGATCGTGAGTTGGCCTGGCGAAGTGCTGCAAAAACCACGCTTTATACCGAGCTGTTGGCGTTTGAGAGCTTTGCCCGGTCTAATTTAGGGCTGCGTGAACAGGATCGGTTGACGCCAGAGCAGGTAGATATCATCACCCCATGTCTGGCGCAGCATCGGAACCTGACCTTGCAGTTCTAGTTGATAATCGGCAAGGTTGGGTGAAGGAGGCTATATTGTCAAAAGGCATAAACACCCAGGCAGTGTTGGCGATGCGCGGCGCCGGATATTATTCCGAGCGCACTGCTGGCGCGCGCAATGTCATCAATGATGCAGGCGTGATGGTGATTGATGCTTTGGCGCAAGCTTTGCAAACAAAAACCCTACGCATCGCTGATTATGGCGCCGCTGACGGTGGGACCAGCCGTGAAATGTGGGACATGGTGATTGGCCAGCTTCGTGCCACCGGTGATCACCGGCAGATAGAGATGCTCTATACAGATCTAGCCAGCAATGATTTTTCAACGCTGTTTCGGATGATGCAGGGCATGCAGGGTGATCCGGCAATTGCCTATCAGAGCCGCTATGAGAATGTCTTTGTGCATGGGTGCGGTACCGGCTTTCATCAGCAATTGATGGCAGACGCCTCGCTCAATCTTGGCTTTAGCGCAACGGCTATGCATTACGTCTCAACAAAGCCGCTGGAGATTCCGGAACATGTGCATGCGGCCCGTGCAGACCCGCAGAGCCAGACGGCTTATGCACGTCAGGCGGCGCAGGATTGGGAGAATATTTTGCTGGCGCGTGCGGCTGAATTGATCCCCGGCGGCCGATTTATCTGCCTCAATTTCGGGATAGATGAACAGGGCCGATATCTTGGCAATACCGGCGGTCATCATATGTTTGACCATTTTCATAAATTCTGGCTGGCGTTGTATCAAGATGGCAGCATCACCAGCGATGAATATCAACGTGCCAGCTTTGCCCAATATTACCGGACGATTGATGAGTTTTGCGCGCCATTTAATGATGCTGAAAGCGTCGTCAGTAAGGCTGGTTTAAAGCTTAAATCCTGTCACAGCAAATTGACCAAATGCCCCTATGAACAAGCTTTTCTGGATGCTGGCGGCGTTGGTGGCAGCATGTCAAATCTGGATTACGCGAACAGTCTGATCCCGACGATGCGGTCATGGTCTGAAACTGTTTTCCGTACCGCGCTGGATGGCCGCAAAGCGGATGAAGCCGCGCAGATTGTTGACCGATTCTATACCGCCTATCGTGATGCTGTTGCTGCCGACCCAACCGGCCATGCGATGGATTATGTTCACATCGTTCTGGATATCGAAAAAGCCGGCTGACTCTTAATAGCCTATCGCGCACCCATCTTTACGCGGATCTGAACCAGCGATCAGCATACCTGTTTCCCAGTCGATATAGATGGCCTGCGATCCGCCAATGGGCTTTTTCGCTGGTTGGATATTGTGGCCCCGCGCCCGCAACGCCTCGCGCATGGCATCGCTAATTGGCTCTTCCACTTCGACGACATCGCTAAACGGGTCTGGAAAAAACCGCGGCAAATCCTGGGCTTGCTGAATATCCATTCCATAATCCAATAGTCGGGTGAGGAACTGCATATGGCCAAAGGCCTGATATTCACCACCCATGACGCCAAATGACATGACGGTTTTCCCGTCCTTGGTCGCCATGCCCGGGATAATCGTATGCAGCGGACGCTTGCCGGGGGCAATGCAATTTGGATGGCCGGGATCGACAACAAACCCCTGTCCGCGGCATTGCAGCACAATGCCTGATTGCGGCGTCATAAGACCGGCACCAAAGCTGTGAAATACCGTGTTGATCAGGCTGCAGGCATTGCGGTCTTTATCGACAACCGTGATATATACCGTGTGTTTATGCGGCGGCAGCGTTGTTGGTGGCAAATCGGCATAGGCCTCGTCCGGGTTAATCTGCGCGCGGATCGCTGCGGCATAATCGGCGCTTAGCATCTGGTCAACCGGCACATCGCTGAATTCCGGGTCTGCAAGATATAGATTGCGGTCACGATAGGCGATACGCCCGGCTTCAATCTCATGATGGATACGGTCAACCGATAGCGGGTCATCGCCAAATTTATCGACCCCGGACATGATGTTCAACAGCATCAGCGCAATCACACCCTGGCCATTTGGTGGGCATTCCCAGATGTCATAGCCGCGAAAATTTGATTTAATCGGCGTCACATAATTTGCCAGCGCCATGTCCAGATCGCGCTGTGTATGCCGCCCGCCAAGCGACTGTAATTTACCAAGCAAATCGTCGGCAACCCAGCCTTTATAAAACCCGTCACGCCCGTGCGCGGCAACGGCTTCTAAGGTTTTGGCGAGGTTCGGATTGCTGCAGCGGTCACCATGTTTATAGTCCTCGCCATTTTTCAGATAGACGCCTGCGATATCGGCGTCACCTGCCAGAAGATCATGACAACTGGCGAAATCGTCGGCCACCCGGTGACTCATCGGGAAGCCGTCACGCGCATAGCCAATTGCTGGTTGCAACAGATCGGACAGTGGCTTTGATCCATAATCACGATTGAGCTGTGTCCAGGCATCAATCGCTGTTGGTACGGTCACCGAATGCGGTGATTGCTGTTCAATTTCGGTAATGCCTTGCTCTAAAAGCCACTCGGCTGACAGCTCTAACGGCGCCCGTCCAGAGCCGTTCATGGCAACGATGTTATCGCTGCCCGCCTCGGCATACAGGCAAAAACAATCGCCACCAATACTGGTTGATTGTGGTTCTACGACAGCTTGTACGGCGGCGGCGGCAAGGGCGGCATCCATTGCATTTCCGCCATTTTGCAGAACCGTCACCGCGGCCTGTGTGGCAAGCGGGCTAGAGGTGCTTGCCATGCCATGTGGGGCAAGAACAGGTGATCGGCCGGGGCGTTGAAGGCTGCGCATGATGTTTCCTTTGCCAAAATAAAAAGAATCGCTTTAGATGAGAGGCATAGCGCATTTCGACACATGCCTGCAATAGCTTATCAGCCGGTTTGTCGCTGGCGGCGCTGCATGGTTGTTGAGCTTATGAACGGGAGACCAGCGATGGAAATTGGCTTTATCGGACTTGGCAATATGGGCGCGCCAATGGCAAAAAATCTGGCCGATGCCGGGCATCAGATCACCGGATTTGACCTTGACCCGGCACATGCCGCAGCGATGCAGGGGGTGATCACTGTGGCTGCCGGTCTGGCGGATGCGGCGCAGGGCCGGGATGTGGTGATAACGATGCTGCCGAATGGTGCAGCCTTGCATGATGTGGCGAGCGACATTATTCCGCTGATGTCGCCATCAGCCTGTTTTATCGATTGCTCGACTGTCGATATCAAAACCGCCAAAATTGTCGCTGACATGCTTGAGACAGCCGCGCTGCGTGGTCTTGATGCGCCGGTATCTGGCGGCGTTGGCGGGGCGACTGCTGGCAGCCTGACGTTTATGGTTGGCGGCGATGAAGACACGCTGGCGCTGGCCCGCCCGTTATTTGAGATCATGGGGCAACGGGTGATCCATTGCGGCGATGCTGGCGCTGGACAGGCGGCGAAGATATGTAACAATATGATTCTGGGTGCGACGATGATTGTCACCTGCGAGGCTTTTGCGCTGGCTGATCAGCTGGGGCTTGACCGACACCGCCTGTTTGACGTTGTCAGCACCTCATCCGGCAGCTCATGGTCGATGAATAGCTATTGCCCGGCAGCGGGCGTTGGCCCGCCCAGCCCGGCAGATAACGGTTATAAGGCGGGTTTTTCCACCGCCATGATGGTCAAGGATCTGGCGTTGGCGCAAGATGCCGCAAACATGACCGGTACAGACACGCGCATCGGCCAGCTCGCCTTGCAGATTTATCAGCAGTTTGCCGCTCTGGCTGATCATGCCGATCAGGATTTTTCGGCGATTCTGAATGATATCAAAAACCCGGATCAACCGGCATAACAGCGTCACTGTTCGGACATGGTTTTGCTTGTGATGTGATGGCTGGTCAGGCTTTTGACCGGCTGTTGTTACGCTGATGCTCGGCCTGTAAATTAACCAGAACAGCGGTAAAAATAAGTATCGCGCCCAGAACAACAGGCCATTCAAAGGCCTCACCATAGGCCAGAAAGCCAATCGCACTTATCAGCGGCAAGCGCAGAAAATCAAGCGGGATAACAACAATCGCCGGTGCCAGAGCGAGCCCCTTGGTGATGCAAAAATGCGCGGTTAAGCCGCCGAAACCAACGGTGAGTACCCAGAGATAATCAATGCCCTGCGGCAATGTCAGCCCACCGGTAAAGCCGATGGCGACGGCCCCCATGCAAAGCTGCATAAATGTCAGCCAGAATAAAATACAGGTGATTGACTGATCGCTTGTCAGTTTTTTTGTCGCCATCAGCGAGCAGGCAAAACATATAGCACAGGCCATAGCTGCCAATATGGCCGGGTTTATATTCTGCATATCTGGCCTGGCAACGATCAGCACACCGGCAAATCCCAGCCCTACCGATAACAGGCGGCGCCGCGTCAGCGCCTCGCTAAGAAATAAGGGCGCCAATAGAGCTACCCAAATCGGCGTTGAAAATTCCAGCGCAAATAGCTGTGAAAACGGGATAAAGGCAACCGCCAGAAACCATAAATTTTGTCCGGTAAAATGCGCGGTATTTCGCAGCATATGCAAACCAAGGCGATTAGTCTTAATTTGCGTCAATGTGCGGGCGAAAAAACCAACCGCCAGCACAATCACCAGCCCAATCAGCGAGCGCAAAAACATGATGTCAAAGGTGCTTAATTCGGGTGCCAGCTCGCGGCCTGATATCGCCATCAGGCTGAATGACACCATCGCCCCAACCATCCAGAACGCGGCTTTGAGAGGCTGCGACGCTGCTGACATAGATAAAAACCTTTTCATGAAACAGGCGCAGGCCTGAAATATTATCAAACCCTAACTTATCGCAATAGCAGCGCAAGTCACTTCATTTTATCTGGCAGTTTGTAAAAAATGATGGGCAAGAAGCGGCAATGGTGATTCGTCAACCGCCTTGCCAGATGGTGATTTGATCGGGCTGGATGTCGATCGTCTGGCATGTTATCCCATATGATGCTGGCGCGCAAAACTGTGCCGCAATCATTTAGAACTATGGGGGGTTCGATGCAGCATAAGACGCCATCGGTTGTGGGGCTGTTTTTTGAGGTGCAACCAAAGCCGGGCCAGCGGCCGGCCTATTTTGATCAGGTCGAGGTGTTAAAACCGTTTTTGGCCACACATGACGGTCTTTTTTGGATGCAGCGGTACCAGTCAATGGATGATCCCGGATTGATTCTGTCACATCAATATTGGGCGGGTGAACAGGCGCTTGCAGCCTGGCGGCAGAACGCCGATCATCGCCATGCACAAATGCAGGGAATGTCGTATATCTTTGCCGATTATCGTATTCGGGTGGGGCCGCGCGTCTGGCATTGGGATGGCGAAAAAGACGCTGGTTTTTTGCCGGTCGGGCCAGCCCCCGAACGGCCTTATATTCTGACCCTGCATATGGCCGCCGATTGCGATACCAGCGCGATTGCCGCTGGTCTGTCTGATACTAGCCTTTCTGATACGGGCCTTTCTGTCACTGGTCTTTCTATTACGGGCCGGTTTGAGTCTGTGGCAGATGATAAGAGCGGGCTGATCATTGCCGCATGCGCTGATTTCACCGCATCAATATGTCAGCATATTCTGCGCTGTGGCGCGACCAGTGCCGCGCTGTTTGCGCCAACCCGTGATTATGGTCTGTTTGACCGGCAGGCCGCACCCGCGCCAGCAGGGGCACGGAACAAAAGACCAGCATCATCCTGACGGTTGCGCATAGGCGTCAGACAGATCTGATTTCAGATCATCAATGTGACTTGTCGAAAACGCCGAGTTTGACACCATAATCAACAGCGATGCCATAATCGGGGTCATCATCACTATCGATGATCAGCTGGCCGGATTTTGTTAGCAGCCGGTGACAGTCATGGCTTAGATGTCGCAGCTTCACAGTTTTGCCAGCCGCATCATATTTGGCGGCGATATCCTCAATGGCCTGCAGCGCCGATTGATCAACAATCCGTGAACCGGCGAAATCAATGATGATCGTCTGCGGATCCTTGTCGATGTTGAAAAGATCGTTAAAGCCCGTTACCGACCCGAAAAATAGTGGCCCTTGAATATCATAGACCAATGCGCCAGTTTCGCGCACCGAGGGCCGGATTGATGCATCAATACGCTTGGCAGCATTCCATGCATAGACCAGCGCGGACATGATGACGCCGACAACAACAGCGATGGCCAGATCCTCAATGACGGTTACAAATGTCACAACAATGATTACCAGCGCATCGGCGCGCGGCACGATCAGCATGCTCTTAATGGAGTGCCATGCAAAGGTTCCGATCACCACCATGAACATCACGCCCGTCAAAGCGGCAATGGGAATCATTTCGATAAAGCGGCCAGCAAACAAAATAAAGCACAGCAGAAACAGCGCGGCGGTGATACCGGCAAGGCGGCTGCGGCCACCTGATTTCACATTAATCATTGACTGGCCGATCATCGCGCACCCGCCCATACCACCAAAAAATCCGGTCACGACATTCGCCGCACCCTGCGCCAGACATTCCTGTGAGGCACCACCTTTCTGGTCGGTCATATCGCCAACCAGATTCAAGGTCAGCAGGCTTTCAATCAGGCCAATCGCCGCCAAAATGACGGCATAAGGGAAAATAATAAGCAATGTTTCAACAGTCAGCGGCACCATTGGCACGGAAAAATCCGGCAAACCGCCAGACAGGCTGGCCATATCGCCAACACGTTGCACATCAAGATTAAAGCCAATGACAATGGCGGTCACGGCGCCGATGGCGACTAACGGTGCCGGGATCAGCTTGGTCACCCGCGGTGTGAGCCAAATCAATGCCATTGTAGCGATAACCAGACCTAATGTGAGATACAGGCTGGTGCCACCAAGCCAGTCAGAATTGCCGTCAATATCGGTGATCTTAAACTGGTCGATCTGAGCCAGCCCAATGACAATGGCGAGCCCGTTAACAAATCCAAGCATCACCGGATGCGGCACCATGCGAATAAATTTGCCCCAGCGCATCACCCCGGCAAAAAGCTGCAATATGCCCATCAAGATGACAGTGGCAAAAAGATAGGCGACACCATGCTCAGCAACCAAAGCCACCATGACAACTGCCAGCGCCCCGGTGGCCCCGGAAATCATCCCCGGCCTGCCGCCAAAAACCGCTGTGATCAACCCGACAATAAAAGCGGCATAGAGCCCGACAAGCGGCGCCACCCCGGCGACAAAGGCAAATGCGACAGCCTCTGGCACCAATGCCAGCGACACCGTCAGGCCGGATAACACATCAATATTTATTTGACGAAAATTAAGATCAGGGCGGCTTTCACGACCATAGGCACCGCCCATAAGCAGGCGCGTTATTCTCGCAGAAAGTGATGAGGACAAATGGGTCTCGTTTACAAAAAATGGTAAGGCAGCGACCTTATACATTGTTTGCGGCAGTGACGAAAGCCCCTGACTTTTGGCAGCCATACGCCATCGCTTTTATCAGGGCGGCAGGCTATGATAAAAATATTTGACTTGCCAGCCAGTGATGAGACACTTGTGTCACCGTGGCAGTCTGATCAACGCCTGTCGCTTTACTGATGTTTTTTACAGCAACCGATGAGGGAGAGTGCGATGGGCCAGCAGACCAGCATGTTTGAACATTTGCCCTTTGCAACAGATCAGGTGATCGGCTCTCGTGCCCGCATTGGTTTGGTCGTTCTGTCCACTGATTATACGATTGAACATGAAATGCGCGCGCTGATCAATTTGCCCGGTGTTGATGTGTTCCACGCGCGAATTGCCAATTCGCCGAATATTTCGCCGGACACATTACGGGCCATGGGGCCGCTGATTACCTCGACGGCTGAGCTGATTTTGCCGGGCGATAAGGTTGATGTACTGGCCTATGCCTGCACCTCTGCGTCAATTGTTTTGGGAACAGAAACGGTTGCAAAAAATCTGCGTGCTGCGAAACCAGAGGCAAAAACCACCAATCCGGCATTTGCAGCGTTTCATGCCTTTGCGGCGTTGCGGGCAAAACGCATTGCGGTGCTGACGCCCTATGCAAAACATGTGAATGATATGGTGCAGGCATCGATCAGGGAGGCTGGGTTTGAGGTGCCGGTGTTTGGTAGCTTTAACGAACCACATGACCCGACAGTCGCGGCAATCGATATTCACAGCTTAAAATCTGCTATCGCTAAAATCACGGATGGGCATGACATTGACGCCGTTTTCATTTCATGCACCTCGGTCAGGATTGCCAGTGACGTCGCCGCGATTGAAGCTGAATTGGGCATACCTGTCACATCGTCAAATCACGCGCTGGCCTGGCATTGTCTGCGGCTGGCCGGGATTGATGATAAACAGCCGGCATTTGGCCGGTTGTTTAGCCTGTGATGGTCGCCCCCTCACAGCCAGGTGACCAGCAAAAATAATATCACCGGCACAGTCACGCTCGCACATATGGTTGTGAGCATAATGGCGGTTGCCGTGCGGCCGGTATAGATATTGTAAAATTGCGATAACGCAAAGACATTTGCGGCAATTGGCAGGCTGGCGAACAACACCGCAAGCTGTATCCATAACGGGTCAATTGGCTGATCGGCAGGCCACAACAGAAAGACCGCGGCCATCAGTGCCGGATGGACAATTAATTTGAGGAGGCTGATGGCTGTCAGTTCGCTTAGCGCCGCGCGTACGGGCTGCCCGACAAGTGTGATGCCAAGTGCAAACAGCGCGGTTGGGGCGGCCGCACCTGCCAGCATTTTTAGAAATTGTTCAGGCAAATTGGCCAGCTGAAAGCCGCTGGCAGAAAAACCGAGCCCGGCCAGAACTGCCAGCAAAAGCGGGTTGCGCAGCATCGACAAAATTGCATCACGCAGGGCCCGCCCCAACTGGCCAGAGGCGGCATCATGCGATAACAAAGTTGTCATCACCAACAGGGTGATACTGTCGCATACCAAAATCAGTGAAATGGGCGCGGCTGCCTTCTCACCAAAAGCGAGAATGGCCATTGGCACCCCGATATAACCATAATTAGGATAGGCGGTATTCAGGCAAAATAATCCGCGCTGTTGGGGTGTCAGCCGGATCACATGGGTTGCAAATAAAGCTGCGATCAGAAACATGCAGATGGTGACGAACTCATACCGCAGAACAAAGCCGGGGTGAAACAGCGCGGTGACGTCAATCGAGGTGATGGCAATAAACATAAAAGGCGGCAATACGACAAAAAAGGTATATCGCGCCAATATCTGCCCACTTTCCTCGGAAAACCAACCACGAAGCCGCGCCAGACTGCCGCACAGAATGATGGCGAAAAACGGGATGGTGATCGAAAGGACGTCGAGCATTACAAATCAACTCTGGCAGAACTGTGCTGGTTATATAGAGACTGGCCCGAAAAACATAGCCGTAATTGTTGTGGATTTTTCCGCTATGCGGTATCGCAGATGTCTGTTCTGACTAGGCGTGGGGCCTGCGATATCGAATCGCTGGCACAAGCCAAAACATCGATAGCCCGACCAAAGCAAAAATCAAGCTGATAATAAAACCGCTATTATAACCGCCGGTGGCATCATACAGAAATCCGGCGACAAAGGCGCCAAGCGCCGCACCGCATCCTTGCCCGATATTGGTCGCACCAAAAATCGACGCCAGTCCCCGACCGGCGAAAATTTCAGCCATTTGTGCGGTGATAATGGGCCCGCGTGCCCCGGCTGATAAGCCAAAGCACAGAACAAACACGCTGAGCACGGCCCAATGTGGTGTCAGCTGTAACATGGCCAGTGCCAAAATGCCAATAATGGTCAGACCATAAGATCCAGTTGCCACCAGATGCCGCGGATATCGATCTGCCAGCATGCCGGTAAGTGCGATTCCAACGACTGTCAGCATGCCGATACTGCCAAAGGCGAGCGCCGCATGAACCGCGCTGAAATCTTGTTCAACAAGATAGGCAACGGTTTGCAGTGACACCCCAAACACAGAAATGGCCGAAGCGCCAAAAATGACAAAAAATCCCCAAAATTCCGGCAGACGAATGGCTTCGGCAAGGCTCGGGCCCGGTGCTGTCGCGGTTGCCGGTGTTTCAGCGTGATGCTTTGGCGCAATGATGCCGGTGGCAATGCGCCGCCATGGCAGAAAAACCATCAATGCAAACAGCACAACAAATCCGATGCTTGCCAGCTGATAGGCCTGCTGCCAGCCAAATTTCTGAACCGCTAGCTGTGCCGCCGGTGCCAGCAACATGACCCCAAGACCCTGGCCGGAATACGCAACCGACAAAACCGTTCCCCGGCGTTTATCAAACCAGCGCGAAATCAGGCTCTGTGTTGGCACAATGCCAACCATCGCCGCGCCGATACCGCCGCACACGCCAATGACAAAATAAAAACTGATAAGTGAATTCAGGCTGCCGGCAAAGCCATAGCAGGCAGCCAGCAAGGCCAGCCCGATGGTATAGTTAAAGCGCGGGCCAAAGCGATCATAGAGCAAGCCTGATAACAACGAGCCGAAGCCAAAAGCCATCATATAAATTGCAAAAATCGATGTGACATTGGCCCGGTTCCAGCCAAAACTCTCACTCAGAGGCAGCAGAAAAATAGCATATGTCTCGCCCATACCACGGCTGCTGGCGATCATCACCAGACAGAACGCAAAAACAAATAGAGCCGCCGGCGGGGTTGACTGAAGGGGTTTTGAAACCATCACACTTCATCCCCTGACCGGGGCCTTGGGAAAAGCGACATCACACTCATGATGATCACTATCAAACGGCGGGTTTCTGAGGTCAATAGGCCAAATCTGCGTTTTCGACTGGGTGTTAACTGGGGTTTGTGACATGCCTGTCTAGGCACGATATCCAAATTTCACCGGGATAAGCTTTTTTAAGAGACATATGGCGTCATCGCTTTAAACTGTTAAATATGCCGGATAACGGGTTTTTTAAGGCTGGTTATTCATCGGTTTGGGACAGCAAAAGAGATAAATTCATGCAGCAATCATCACCATCCCGGAGCTGGCAAAATGCGGCACCGCGACTAGGCTTTGTTGGTCTTGGTAATATGGGGGCGGCCTTGGCTATGCGGCTGGTCGGACAGCCCTTGTCGGTATTTGATGCTGATCCGGAAAAATCGGCTGCGTTTGCCGCAGATGATGTTGCCGTTGCCGCATCACTTCAGGAACTGGCCGCAGATAGTGATATTATTTTTACCTGCCTGCCAACATCGGCAGTCACCGAAAACGTGTTATTCGGGCCAGCTGGACTGTCAGCGCATTTGACGGCTGATCATATTATTGTCGATATGACGTCGGGTGATCCGGCGCAAAGCCGTGATCAGGCGGCGCGACTGGCGGCGGCCGGCATCTGTTTTGCCGATGCGCCGGTCAGCGGCGGGCCGCGCGGTGCCAGAGACGGGGTGATTGCCATTATGGTTGGTGGCAGTGAGGCGCTCTATGACCTTCTGAATCCGGTGCTATCGGTCATCAGCTGCAATATTTTTCATGCCGGTGAGGTGGGTGCCGGACATGCGCTTAAAGCCGGCAATAATCTGCTGAACCTGATTTGCCGGATGGCGACCTTTGAGGTGGTATCGCTGTTGGTGAATGATGGTGTCGCGCCGGACAAAGCGGTCGATATTCTGCAAAAAAGCTCGGGTCGCAATTACGCCAC
>JADHLR010000108.1 GCA_016780525.1 Candidatus Puniceispirillum sp. | reverse complement strand
CAAAAAATATGATGATTTTTTCTGATGGGACATAAAATGGATAGTGAAAAGCGGCTGAAAATAGCCATACAAAAATCTGGTCGGCTGGCTGATATGTCGCTGCAGCTTCTGGAAAAATGCGGCATCCAGCTATCAAAAAGCCGGGATCAGCTTTTATGCCGGTCGCAGAATTTTCCGCTGGATGTGTTTTTGGTGCGGGATGATGATATTCCGGCGTTTCTGGCAACTGATGTTTGCCAGCTTGGTGTGTTGGGGCAGAATGTTTTGCGTGAAAAACAGGCTGTGGATAACGGTAAATTTGTCGGGCTGGTGGAAGAATTACCGCTTGGTTATGGGCGCTGCCGGTTATCCATCGCGGTGCCACAGGGGTTTGCCTATGATGGGTTGGCGTCGTTGCAAGGCAAAACCATTGCCACCTCCTACAAAGGTCTGCTCGGTGCCTATCTGACGGCAAATAATATTTCTGCCGATATCGTCACCATGGAAGGGGCGGTTGAGGTGGCGCCGCGCACGCATTTGGCTGATGTGATCTGCGATCTTGTGTCAACCGGCAATACGCTGATATCGAACGGGCTGGTGGAGACGGATGTTATCCTGCAATCCGAGGCGGTATTGGTAAAGAACCAGATTGCCGATGCCGAGATTGCGCAGCTCTGTGATAAGCTGATGTCGCGGATTAAGGCGGTGCAACGCGCAGCGCAAAGCCGTTATATCATGCTGAACAGCCCGACAGACAGTTTGGCCGCGATCAAGGCAGTGTTGCCCGGGTCGCAGTCACCAACAGTGATGCCGCTGCAGGGGCGCGACGACATGGTTGCCGTGCATGCTGTCTGCGAAGAAGGTGTGTTTTGGGACACCATGGAAGAGCTAAAAGCGAATGGTGCCAATTCCATCCTTGTTGTGCCCATTGAAAAGATGCTTGATTGAGGGTCGGTGTGATGAGTGACACAGAAAAAACGGCTGCTTGCCGTATGATCAGCCAGCGGGCTCGTCCGGAAATTCTTGCCATGCCCGGATATATGTCGGCGCGATCAATTGAACAATCAGATGCCGGAACGATTTTTCTTGATGCCAATGAATGTGCCTTTGAACCCTTTATTGGGGCGCGTCATCTGTCGCGTTATCCCGCACAACAACCCGTTGATTTGCAGGATGCAATCTGTCGCTGGCTTGATGTGTCAAAACGGCAGATTACGATTACCCGCGGGGCTGATGAGGCGATTGATTGCCTGATGCGGGCATTTTGTGTGCCGGCGCAGGATAATATCGTTATCTGTCCGCCGACCTTTGCCATGTATACGCAATCCGCCATTTTGCAGGGGGCTGAAGTGCGCCGGGCACCGCTCGATGAAAACTTTGACCTTGATCTGAAAGCCGTAGAGCAATCTGTTGATAAAAGTACAAAAATTATTTTTGTCTGCTCGCCCAACAATCCAACGGCAAATCTCATGGATCGCCGCCGTATTTTACAGCTTTGCGCTGATTATGCCGACACGGCGTTGGTTGTTGTTGACGAGACATATGTTGAATTTGCGGCAAGTGACAGCATGATTCCCAGTCTTGATGATTGCCCCAATCTGGTGATTTTACGAACCCTGTCAAAATCGCATGCGGCAGCCGGTTTGCGCTGTGGTGTGGCGGTGGCGCGGCCAGATGTGACCGCATTGATGCAAAAAGTGCTGGCGCCTTATCCACTGCCACAGCCTGTTATAGATGCGGCGCTGACAATTTTATCACCCGATACACAGGCGTTTCTGGCAAAAAAGCGGGATGATATCATCGCCCGGCGCGACCAATTGGTAGCGCAGCTTTCCGCCAGCCCGGACATTGTTCAGGTGCTGCCAACAGATGCAAATTATCTGTTATTAAAGGTCAAAGATGCGGCAGAGCTGTGCGAAAGATGCCGTAAATCCGGCATTATTTTGCGGAACCAATCGCATCAGCCCGGTCTGGATAATGCGGTGCGTGTGTCGATTGGCAGTGCTGAAGAGATGCAGGCGTTTCTGGCGGTGCTGAATGGTGACGCCTTGCCAGCCCGCGCCGCGCAGCGGATCGATACGGTAATCCGTAAAACCAACGAAACAGCGATTTCTGTGCGTGTCAATTTAGATGCTGTCGCGCCGGTGCGGATTAATACCGGTATCGGATTTTACGATCATATGCTGGATCAGATTGCGAAACATGGCGGGTTTTCGCTGGAAATTGACTGTGAAGGTGATCTCTATATTGATCCGCACCATTCGGTTGAGGATTGCGCCATCGCGCTTGGTCAGGCCATTCGCCGGGCGTTGGGCGATAAGCGTGGTATTGAACGCTATGGCTTTTGCCTGCCGATGGATGAATCGCAGGTGCAGGTGGCGTTAGATTTCAGCGGTCGGTTCTTTCTGGATTTTAAGGCAGATTTTCCGGAAAGCCATGTTGGCGACCTGCCAACCGATATGGTGTCGCATGTGTTTTATTCACTCGCCGAAAATATGCAGGCAAATCTGCATATCGCTGTGACTGGTGAGAATACCCACCATATGGTCGAAGCCTGTTTTAAGGGCTTTGGTCGCGCCCTGCGCCAGGCCATCCGCCGGCAAGGGGACGAGATGCCAAGCACGAAGGGCAGCCTATGATTGCGATTATTGATAGTGGCGGTGCGAATATCGCATCGGTGCAATTTGCCCTGCAACGTCTCGGGGCGGAATCGGTGCTGACCCGTGATATTGACCAGATCCAGTCTGCCGAGCGGGTGTTGCTGCCCGGTGTCGGGGCTGCACCGGTGGCAATGCAGTCCTTGCGCGAAGCCGGATTAATCGAACCTATCCGGCAATTGCGCCAACCGGTTCTTGGCATCTGTCTGGGTATGCAATTGTTATTTCGCCGCTCACATGAGGGCGATACAGATTTGCTCGATATCATCGACGGTGATTGCACGGCGTTTCGACCGGCACCGGGGCGGTCTGTGCCGCATATGGGATGGAACAAATTGCACCCGAAAAGCCAGCACCCATTGCTGGCTGGTTTGCCGGATGTGGCGCATGTGTATTTTGTGCATAGCTATTTTGTGCCGGTTGTCGCGCCGACGATTGCTGCCTGTAACTATGGTGATGATTTTACCGCCATTGTGGCGCAAGAGAATTTTATGGGATGTCAATTTCACCCGGAACGATCCGGGCAGGTCGGTGCCCGCATTTTGCAGAATTTTTTGGAGATGCCGTCATGATTATTTACCCGGCTATTGACCTGATTGATGGCGCTGTTGTGCGGCTGCATAAGGGTGATTTTGATCAGTTAACGCATTATGGCAGCGATCCAGTAGCGGTGGCGCAGAGCTATAGCGCAGCCGGCGCGACATGGCTTCACCTTGTTGATCTTGACGGGGCGAAAAACCCGCAAAATCGGCAGATTGGCCTGATTGCAAAGATCATTGATAGCACCGGCCTGTCGGTACAAACTGGCGGTGGCATTCGTTCGGGTGACGATGTGGCGGCGTTGATCAATGCCGGTGCCGCACGGGTGGTGATTGGCAGCCTTGCGGTGCGGGAACCCGATCTGGTGACACAGCTGTTGCAAACATACGGGCCGGAAAAAATCTGTCTGGCGGCTGATGTGATCAGACAGAATGATGGCTTTTTTATTGCCATGTCCGGCTGGCAGGAAGCCAGCGAGCTGAGCCTGTCCGGTTTTCTGAAAACCTACCAAGCCGCCGGTCTGAAACATGTGCTATGTACCGATATTGACCGGGATGGCACCTTGCAAGGCTTTAACAACGCGCTGTATGCCGATGTAAAACAACAATTTCCGGATCTGCATTTGCAGGCATCAGGCGGGGCCAGCAGCCTTGCTGATTTAGCGAATCTGGCCGCCGATGGTGTGATCATCGGCAAAGCCCTGTATGAAGGGCGGTTTTCTGTTGCCGAGGCGCTGGAGGCAGCCGCATGTTAACCAAACGTATTATCGCTTGCCTTGATGTGAAAGATGGCCGCGTTGTGAAAGGCGTACAGTTCAGAAACCATGTGGATATGGGCGATATTTTAGAGCTGTCGCAACGTTATGCCGATGAAGGTGTCGATGAATTGGTGTTTTACGATATCACCGCCAGCAGCGATGGCCGGGTTGTCGATAAAAGCTGGGTCAATCAAATAGCCAGGCGCATTAACATACCGTTTTGTGTGGCCGGTGGCATTCGTTCGGTGGCCGATGCCAAAACCATTTTGAATGATGGCGCTGACAAAATCTCGGTCAATTCACCGGCTCTTGAAAAACCGCAATTTATCACCGAACTTGCCGCGGCATTTGGCACGCAATGCGTTGTGGCTGGCATTGATAGCCGCCGCGAAAACGACCAGCTGCAGGTCTATCAATATACGGGTGACGCAAGCAAAACCATCAAATCAAAGCGCGAAACAGTGGCCTGGGCGCAACAGGTGGTGGCGCTTGGTGCCGGCGAAATTGTGCTGAACTGCATGAATAATGATGGCGTGCGGCAGGGCTATGATATTGCACAGTTAAAAGCGGTAAAACAGGCTGTGTCGGTGCCGGTGATCGCATCTGGTGGCGCCGGCGATTATCAGCATTTTGTCGATTTATTCCAGCAAACCGATATTGATGGGGCGCTGGCCGCGTCGGTTTTTCACAGTGGCAAAATCCCGATCCCTGATCTCAAAGCCTATTTACAGGCGCAATCTGTTGAAGTGCGAGCTTAATATGCCAGATATCTCCAGTGAGAGCCTTGATTGGGCAAAAGGCGACGGGCTATTGCCGGCAATCATTCAGCATAGCGATACAGCGCAGGTGCTGATGCTTGGCTATATGAATAAAGCGGCGCTGGCACAAACCATAGAGACGCAAAAAGTCACATTTTATTCGCGGTCAAAAAACCGGCTATGGACAAAGGGTGAGACATCGGGCAACTGGCTTGATTTCATCAGCGCAGAAATGGATTGCGATGCCGATACAATTCTTGTGCAGGCACGGCCGCACGGCCCGGCATGCCATACCGGCACGCAAACATGTTTCAATGACCATAAGGCCAGCAATATCGCATTTCTGGATCATTTATCGGCGTTGATTGCGGCGCGTCACCAGACCATGCCGGAAAACAGCTACACAACCAGCCTGTTTCAGGACGGCACCGCGCGTATTGCGCAAAAGGTGGGCGAAGAGGGGGTTGAACTGGCGCTGGCACGGATGAAGGATGATGCGAATGAAACCAAAAATGAGGCAGCCGATTTGTTGTTTCACATGATGGTGTTGCTGGAAGATGCCGGATTGCACATCAGCGAGGTCGTAGAGGTGCTGCAAAACCGCCATAAATAGTCCGGTCATTCAGCAAAACGGTTTTTTAGCATTTTCATTAGGCACAAGATTTACCGGCCAATTATGTGTGTAAAATTTGACATTAAAATCTGAACTTTGTCTGCTTACCGTTTGAGTCATCGCATTCCGTCAGGGGAGGGCATGATGACACAACAGCGACATGATCCGGATCCAAGAGCCTGGGGTGAAACCAAACACAAGCGATACGGGGAAATACTATATCCAAAGGGTCAAGCGATGGTAAGAAGTGTATTCGCTTGCTCTTGAGGCTAAGGTTTGGCTCCCCGGGACGGAC
>JADHLR010000107.1 GCA_016780525.1 Candidatus Puniceispirillum sp. | reverse complement strand
GCTGCCATTGTCGCTGAAAGCCTGCAACAGGCCAATGCGGATATCATCCTGAATCTGACCAGTTTTGCGGTGTCGGATGCCAGCCAGGAAACTTCCAGCCAGGAGACATTTTCCGGAATTGCCGAAATGCATGCCAGGGATCGCTCGGTCGGGCCATTTGGCGCGGTTGATGCGCCGGTTTTGCAAGTTGTTCTGGCGGCCAACCGCCAGCAAGACTGGGCGCAATCAAGCGCCGGTTTGACAGCGCGTGATCTGGCGATGAATGTGGCTTTGCCCGAACTTGACGGGCGTATTCTAAGCCGCGCCATCGGTTTTAAGGGCGCATTAGTGAAGCACCCGCTGACCCACGCCATGACAACCAGCTATGAGGCGGATCACAGCCGCGTTAGCTTTGTCGCGGCACTGGCGGCGCGGTGGTGCCGGTTGCGTCATAAACCCAATAAAGACAAACATGTCGGCTTTATTTTGGCAAACTATCCCAATAAGGATGGTCGGATCGGCAATGGCGTTGGCCTCGACACGCCGCAAAGCGTGGTCAATTCATTGCAGGCTTTGGTGGCAGATGGCTATGATTTTTATGATCTGCCAGCCGATGCTGCGGGGCTGATAGACGCATTGCGTGCGGGCCCGACAAATGCTGGCTGGCAGGGGCGGAAAACCAGCGTTAAATTGTCTGTTCAGGCCTATAAAAACTGGTTTTGTGATCTGCCAGCCGATCTCGGCACGGCGGTTTTGGATCGATGGGGCGCGGTTGAAGCTGATCCAATGTGTGATGGCACCGATCTGCATCTGCCGATTTTATTGTTTGGCAATGCCGCGGTTGGTGTGCAACCGGCGCGCGGCTATAACATCGATCCAAAAGCAACCTACCATGCACCTGATCTGGTGCCGCCGCATAATTATTTTGCCTTTTATATGTGGCTGCGCCACAGCTGGGGGTGCGATGCGATTGTGCATTATGGCAAGCATGGCAATCTTGAATGGTTGCCGGGCAAGGCACTGGCGCTGAGTGCAAATTGCTTTCCCGAGGCTGTTTTGGGGCCGATACCACATCTCTATCCCTTCATTGTCAATGATCCCGGTGAGGGGGCGCAGGCGAAACGGCGATGCGCGGCTGTTGTCATTGACCATCTCACGCCGCCGCTGACACAGGCCGGGTCGCATGGTGTTATGGCCGAAATTGAATCGCTGATGGATGAATATTTTGAGGCAGCCGGCATGGATAAAGCGCGTTCAGCGGCGCTGATGGTGGATATTCTGGAGGCTGCCGAGCGGGCTGGCATTGCCGCTGATTGCGGTATAAATGAGCAAGATGGCGCTGACGAAAAATTGCTAAAACTTGATAATTTTTTGTGTGATATTAAAGAATTACAGATACGAGACGGGTTGCATATTTTTGGTGTCACCCCGTCGGCTGATCAGCAAATTTCACTATTGACGCAGATGCTGCGCACGCCGCGCGGTGATGGGGCGGGCGAAAACGCGTCGCTTCTGCGGGCGCTGGCGGCTGATCTCGGTCTGGTGGCGGGTGCCGATGATGATTTTGACCCATTGACCGCGATCCCGGCTACGCTATGGCACCGGCCGCGTCCTGCTATATTGGCCGAAATGGGGGCATCAGCATGGCGCAGCAACGGTGATACGGTCGAACGGCTTGACGCGCTGGCGCATCAAATGGTGGCGGCGGCATGGCATCAGCAGCCGCTTGCATCGCTTGGCCCGGAATCGGCAAAAATTCTGTCAGATGGATTGCCGCTGATGCAAATCAGGCTGGCGCAATGCGGGGCACGCGAGATGCTGGCGTTGCGCGCCGGGCTTGCCGGGGCATTTGTTGCGCCGGGGCCGTCTGGTGCGCCGACAAGGGGGCGGCCCGAAGTGTTGCCGACCGGACGTAATTTCTTTTCCATTGATAGCCGTGCCTTGCCGACACCGGTTGCCTGGCGTCTTGGCTGGGCGTCGGCAAATGCGTTGCTTGACCGTTATGTCCTTGACCATGGCAACTGGCCGCGGGCGATGGTGCTGTCGGCATGGGGCACGTCGAATATGCGCACCGGCGGGGATGATATTGCCCAGGCACTGGCGCTTATGGGGGTGCGGCCAAGCTGGGACACGGCCAGCCGCCGGGTGACCGGCTTTGAGATTATACCGCTTGAAGTTCTGGGGCGGCCACGGGTTGATGTGTCATTGCGCTGTTCCGGGTTTTTTCGGGATGCCTTTCCGGCGCAGATGAGCTTGATTGACCGCGCGGTGCAAGCTGTGGCCGCCTGTGATGAAACGGATGAGATGAACCCATTGGCGGCGACTGCCCGCGCCGAAGCGGCGGCGCTGCAAGCCACAGGTATCAACGAAAAAGACGCAATGCGCCGCAGCACAATGCGGATTTTCTCGGCCAAGCCGGGGGCCTATGGGGCCGGGCTACAAACGCTGATTGATGAGGGTGTCTGGTCGGATCGTGGGGATTTTGCCGAGGCATTTTTGACCTGGTCGAGCTATGCCTATGGCGAATCACTGGCAGGCGTTGATGCGCGACAGGATCTGGAAAGCCGATTGCGTGGCGCGAATGCGATCCTGCATAATCAGGATAACCGCGAGCATGATATTTTAGATAGTGACGATTATTATCAGTTTGCCGGCGGTCTGTCGGCAGCAGTGGCGCATTTGTCCGGGCATGACGTGCCGATTTATCACAATGACCACAGCCTGCCGGAACGGCCGGTTATCCGCAGTCTGGCCGAAGAAATCAGCCGCGTCGTCAGGGGCCGGGCAAGCAACCCGAAATGGATCGCCGGTGCCATGCGGCATGGCTATAAGGGCGCCTTTGAGATGGCCGCAACCGTCGATTATCTGTTCGCCTTTGCGGCGACAACACGCATCGTCGAGCCGCATCATTTTGCGGCACTCTACGAGGCTTATATCGAAGATGAGACGGTGCGCAGCTTTTTGCAGCAGGCGAATGACGCCGCCTATGCCGATATGCTGGCCAGATTTGCCGAAGCGATTGAGCGCGGCCTCTGGACACCGCGCCGCAATAGCGTGCAAGCTGATTTGGACACATACCGCCAGCGTCTGGCGCAGGACGCGTGATGCGATGAGATGAGATGAGGAGACCGATATGACAGATAGAAATGAAGACATGGCTGCTGATGTCGCCCGGCATAATGATAAAATGGCCAAGAAAAAGGCAGCCCGCGACAAAATCATGGCTGGCAAAACCGATGAAAAAGGTCTGGTCATCGTGCATACAGGCAAAGGCAAAGGCAAATCATCGGCCGCCTTTGGCATGATTTTTCGCTGTATCGCCCATCAATTGCCCTGCGCTGTGGTGCAATTCATCAAAGGCGGTATGGATACTGGTGAGCGTAATCTGGTCAATGCGCATTTCGCTGATCTTTGTGCCTTTCATACCATGGGTGAGGGGTTTACCTGGGAAACACAGGACAAAGAACGTGATATCGCGGCGGCCTCGGCCGCTTGGGACAAGGCGAAAGAACTGATCTGTGACGAACGGCATCACATGGTTTTGCTGGATGAAATCAATATTGCCCTGCGCTATGGCTATATTGATCTGCATGATGTGCTGCAGTTTCTGGCGCATGAGAAGCCACCGATGACGCATGTTGTGCTGACCGGCCGTAATGCCGCCGATGAGCTGATTGAAATGGCTGATTTGGTGACCGATATGTCGCTGGTCAAACATCCGTTCAGATCCGGTATCAAAGCCCAGATCGGGGTTGAATTTTAATGCCCACAGCGCCGCCTTGTCTGATGATCCAGGGGGCCGGATCAAATGTTGGCAAATCTGTTTTGGTGGCCGGTTTATGCCGCTATTTTGCCAATCAGGGTCTGCAGGTTGCCCCATTTAAACCGCAAAACATGTCGAATAATGCGGCGGTTACCGCCGATGGCGGCGAGATTGGCCGGGCGCAAGCGTTGCAGGCGCGCGCCGCGCGTTGCCCGGCATCTGTTCATATGAACCCGGTTCTGCTCAAGCCCGAAACCGATACAGGTGCCCAGATCATTGTTCAGGGACAGCGTTTTGGCAGCATGCGCGCACGCGAATATGGCACGCATAAAGCCAGTTTGATGCCGCATGTTCTGGATAGTTATGCGCAGTTGGGGCAGCAGGCTGATCTGTTGATTATCGAGGGGGCTGGCAGCCCGGCCGAGGTCAATTTGCGGGCTGGTGATATTGCGAATATGGGGTTTGCCAGTGCCGTCAATGCGCCGGTTGTGATGGTCGGTGACATCGACCGGGGCGGTGTGATCGCCAGTCTTGTTGGCACGCATATTGTTCTTGATGATGATGATAAGAAATTAATAAAAGCATTTTTAATCAATAAATTCAGAGGTGATACTAATTTATTTTCTGAAGGTATGACAGCGATTGAGTCACATACCGGCTGGACTGGATTGGGCATTTTGCCGTATTTTGACGCGGCACGTTTCCTGCCGGCCGAGGATATTCTGGATCTTGGCAGCAAAGGCACGACATCCGGCATAGATGCAGCCGTCGGTCAGCCAAAAAAATCACTGACCATTGCCGTTCCGCTGTTGCGGCGGATTGCCAATTTTGATGATCTTGACCCGCTGCATGCCGAGGCCGGGGTGACGATTGAGTTGGTGCAGGCTGGCGAGGCGATTCCGGCGACGGCCGATATTATTTTGCTTCCCGGGTCAAAATCCACCATCGCTGATATGAAATTTTTATGCGCGAATGGGTGGGATATCGATATTCTGGCGCATCACCGCCGGGGTGGCCGGGTGCTTGGTCTGTGCGGGGGCTATCAGATGCTCGGTCAGACGATTGCCGATCCCAACGGTGTTGAGGGGGCGCCTGAAACAATTGCTGGCTTGGGGTTGTTGGCTATTGATACGGTGCTGGATCACAACAAGACGGTGCGCCAGACGCAGGCAAAGCTGGCACAGCATGACATCGCTGTATCCGGCTATGAGATTCATATGGGGGTCAGCCGTGGTGCAGATTGCCAGCGCCCTTTTTTACATGTTGATGGCGCTGGTGAGGGGGCTGTTTCGGCAGATGGCCTTGTGTGCGGCAGCTATTTACATGGGCTGTTTGCCGGCGATGAATTTCGCCGTCATTTTCTGCGCAGCTATCAGGCAGATAGTGAGATGAATTATGACGCGCAAGTGGAGGCGATTCTGGATCGGTTAGCCGCGCATATCGCCGCCAGTCTGGATATGCAACAGTTACGGCAGATCGCCGGGCTGTAGCCGATCAGCCGAATAATTGCCCAAATTGCGCGGCAATGGCCTGCATGGCCGGCCAGCTGGCCATCAGCAATAGCGCCGCCAGAATGATTTGCGCCTTTTGCGCGACCCGCAAACCCGCCGCGATATCACCGATCCGGGCATCGCGGCCGGCAGCGTTAAACCGATCCGCAATCACCATGCGGTTGCCATATGTGCGCGGCCCGGCAAGCCATATTCCCAAGCCACCAGCCATGGCCGCTTCTGGCCAGCCAGCATTTGGTGAGGCATGTTTTGGCGCATCGGCAAACATGGTTTTAACGGCAGCTGCGATACCGCCGCCAGCGCCAATACTGGCCAGCGCAATCAGCCCGCCGGTGAGCCGCGCCGGCAAAAAATTAAGAACATCATCACATT
>JADHLR010000008.1 GCA_016780525.1 Candidatus Puniceispirillum sp. | reverse complement strand
TGGCATGCATTTCGGCAATTCCGGAAAATGTCTCCTGGCTGGAGGTTTCCTGGCTGGCATCCGACACCGCAAAACTGGTCAGATTCAGGATGATATCCGCATTGGCCTGTTGCAGGCTGTCAGCGACAATGGCAGCACTTTCCGGGTCTTTCAGACTGGCTACAAATAGCGGCAATGGGTTCAGACCCGCCAACCGCAACGCATCAATCAATGAATCGATCGGTGCGGTGTCACCAGCCTGCATCAAGGCGCGATAAAACACCACCGCCGCGACAGCCGCGCCGTCCTGCCACTGTTTGTGAACAGAATCAAGGTCAACAAACGACAGATCCGGCCAATAGAGCCCGGCCCGCAATAACGGACGCACCGGTGGTGCCTGATCGGTGGCGTCAAGGCAATCGTCGATTTTTTGCAAAAACCCGACAGCATTATCCAGCCCGCCCGCATCCAGATAGGCCGACAGACTGTCACAAACAGCGGCATCAAAAGACGACAGATACTGCAATTCCGGATCCGGCTTACCGTCACCCGATAAAAACACCAGCCGGACGTCACTGGTCTCGGCAAGCGCGCGTAATTGCTGAACCCCATATGACCAATAGCCGGTGCCACCAAGCAGTCGAACAAGCACAATCTGCGCCTGTTTTGCGGTATTTTCGATATATAAATCAACTGAATAGGGATGATTCAGGCTAAGATAATTAGCAATCCGCACCTGTCGTTGATGCGGTTCACTGGCGCGTCTTGCCACCGCTTTTGACAGCAGACTCACCTCGGTGTCGGCCGATGTGAGGATAATGATTTCAGCCGGCGGCTGCGCGAGGTCTACCGCCTCGTCAGAATCATAAAGCGCGCCGCTTTCATCAATTTTAAGAAGATGCATTGACGGCTACATGTTGTTCAGATGCTGGCATATGCGCCACCTGTCCACCCAATTGCGCCGCAATCCTATTGGCGTCGAGCCCGGCCATGCCAATCACCACAAGACGCCCGACGAGCTGTTCGTTATCACGCGCAAAGTAACTGTCAACGCGCCGCCCGACAGCCTGCACAACCAATGGCAGGGCTTTGTCAGTCACGGTCAGCCGGCCTTTGGCACGCAACACACCATGCTGCGCGGCGATGCTGGCAAGCTGTGCCTCAATCGCTGCAACCGAACTGACAACCGGCATATCAATAATAAATGAGGCAAATTCATCATGCCCATGCTCATGCTTATGGGCGTGATCATGCTCATGCTCATGCTCGTGATGGTGATCGGCATCTTGATGATGGTGGCTATGCTGCGCACGGTGATGCGCCTCATCCTCCATATCAAGACCAAGAATGGCATCAAGCGCCATCTGCCCCCCATGTACAGCAATGATCGGTGTCGGCGCCGTCAGATGCGCCTCAATCGCGGTGCGGGCCGCCGCAATCTGCGACGCATCAAGCTGATCCGCCTTTGACAGCACAATCAGATTGGCAGCGACGATCTGGTCTTTGAACAATTCGTCAATCGGGCTTTCGTGATCCAGCTCGTCATCGGCGGCGCGCTGCGCCTCAAGCGCCACCACATCATGCGCCACACCGCCTGCGGCCACAGCCGGGCCATCGACAAGTGTCACCACACCATCAAGCATCACCTGTGCCCGGATATCCGGCCAACCAAAGGCCTGCACCAGCGGTTGCGGCAATGCCAGACCTGATGTTTCGATGATGATATGATCGGGTGGCGGCGATTGCGCCAATAATTTTTGCATGCTTGGCAGAAAGTCATCAGCAACGGTGCAGCAAATACAGCCATTCGCCAGCTCGATGATATCATCAAGGTGACAACCCTCTGCCTTGCATTCGCCGAGCATATCGGCATCCATACCGACATCGCCAAATTCATTGACAATCAGGGCCAGCCGTTTGCCTTTTGCATGGCTGATGATATGCCTGATCAAGGTGGTTTTGCCTGCGCCTAAAAATCCAGTGATCACCGTGGCCGGAATGCGAGTTGGAGTCATCGTTTGATTAAACCTTGATTGCGTCTGTTGATACCCACGCCAAAAATAGACAGCTGATGCCGCACTGCAGATACAGCCCGGCAACAGATGCAACATTGCGTCATAATATGGCTGCCGACGGCGCCGCCATTCCTACATCGCCGGAAACGCCACCGCTTCCACCAGCTCGACAAAATAGCTCAGACCAACCCCGGCGATCATCGCACCTGCCAGACGCGGACGCAGCGCCTCGGGTGATGACACATTGCAGATCATCCGCAGCACATAGCCCGTGGTCAATACAATGGCCAGCTGCACCAGACTAAAGCCGGCAAGATAGGCCATCAGCGGGGTCATTTCCGCGCCAATTACCGCCGCGCCATAGGCCCAGCCATGGAATAATCCGGCCAGAGCCGCAAGCATGGTGGCTGGCAGAACTGCGGTTGTGCGGCCACGCATGGCGACAGCACCTGCGGCCAAAACGGACAGGGTGATCACCCATTCGGCAAACGGTAAAGACATCAGCGAAACGCTTAAAACTGTGCCTAAAATGGTGCCACCAATAAATCCGGCCGGCATCAATAAACGATGGCTTTGCAACGCTGCCAGAACACCAATGGCGATGACAAAAGCAAGATGGTCAAAGCCAATGACCGGGTGGCCAATCCCCGACAAGAAACCATTTATGGCACTGTCAGGCACAACACCGCCCAGCGGATGATGCGCGAAAGCTGACGAAATTGATACCAAAAGCATCGTCGAGGTAAGTGTAAAAATCTGCTTCATTTGCGGCCCCCCCAGAGGATCAATAATATAGCAATCCGGGTTTTCGCACGCAAAACTGCTCGGCAGCGTTACGACACGGCACACCCCGACCGTTCGTCTTTTCACATGAAGCGCGGCAGGTCTCCTGGCTTGTGGTCATATCTGCTTGTCCCCCTTCCCAGACAGCCATTTTGGCAAAATCCAGTGGTTTACAGACAAGCGACCAGCTCACAGTCGCGGGGGCGGCTTTGGCTTTGCATGGCATGTTTCATGCGCACCAAATTCCCTCATTAAGGCATGATGCTCTGCATCACAGCCACCTGCTTCTTGTTGGTTTTAGTCTTTCCACAAACGCGACAGTAAAGTCAACCAATTGCGTCACTGATTAGTCTTTTGCCGCCAATTTTCCAGGCATTCGGCAAGCTGTTCAAATTCAGCATCTGTTGCCGGCAGGCCAAAGCGCAACAAATCTGGCCAGGCCGTAAAGTGACGTGTCCATATGCGGTGCCGCGCAAGATGGCTGTGTAACGCCGCTGCTTGTGACAGGGTAATGGTCACAAATAAATTTGTGCGGCCGCGAATGGTCAAGCCATGACCGGTCAATAGCTTGGCCAGACGATCACTTTGCTTGTCCAGAAATGCCAGATGCCGGGTCTGCCATTCGGTATCTGCCAGCGCCTGCGTGGCAATCGTCAATGCCGCTGTGTTCACCGCCCATGGCCCGGCCGCAATGGTCAGGCGTTCGATCACATCTGCTGCGCCAATGGCAAACCCCAGCCGCAATCCCGCCATCCCGAAAAACTTACCAAAAGACCGTAAATGCACAATATTTTCATGACCACTCAAGGCGGTGATCAGCTCTGTATCATCCGGGCGGGCAAAAGCCCCGTCGATGATTAGCCAGCCACCGCGATCCAGAGCCGCATCTGCGACTGACCGCATCACCGCCAGATCATAATCTCCGGTTGGGTTGTTCGGCATGATCATCACCGCAGATTGGGCGCTTTGCGGCAGGCTGGATGCGGTTGACAGCTGATGCCCCGCACGTTGCCAGGCCGGGCCATGTTCGTTATAGCCCGGCATCGCCATCCAGACCTCGCCCGGCGGTGCAGATAATGTCGGGATAAGTTGCAACAGGCTTTGCGTGCCGGCCCCGGCCATCACCGCCTGCCTTGGCAAAACATGATAGAATCTGCGCGCCGCCTGCAGACAGGCCTGCAGCTCACTATCGCCCGGCAATCGCAGCCACGCAGCTGCCGGAATATCCGGTGCCGGATAGGGTAGCGGGCTGATGCCGGTGGATAGATCCAGCATGTCCTGTGGCGCAAAACCAAATTTTTTGGCCGCCTTGTCGGCGTTGCCGCCATGTTCCTGACGCCCCATATCACTCCTTAATTGCGGGTTTGCGCTGCAATCAGCAGAGCATCTGTCATTTACTAACGTGATAATCCCATTTGTCCAGACTGCTTTGCCCAGATCGCTTTGTCCAGATTGGTTTGTCCAGATTGGGGTGATAGCGCTGACCAGAAAATCTGCGCACCCACCAATCAAAATGATTGTTTTTGGCGATAGCCAGCCCCACATAAAGGGGTGAAAAGGCCAGACGGTTTAACGCCAAAACGGTTTAACGCCAAAACGGATAGCACCAGAGGGACAGCTGATCATGAGCCATTATTTTATCACCGGGGCCAGCGCCGGCATTGGCGCGGCTCTGGCAAAAAAGCTCACCGATGACGGGCACGCTGTCAGCGCCGTTGCCAGACGCAAGCAACGCCTTGCCGCAATAGAAAACGCAACCGATTTGTTTCGCGGTTATGCTGCCGATGTGCGCGATGCCGATGCCATTGCCGCCGCGGTTGCCAGCAGTCATGACACATTCGGGCCGGTCGATGTGGCTATCCTTAACGCCGGAATCTATGTGCCACAGGATGGCAAACATATCGAACCCAGTGTCTATGCCGACCATATGGATATCAATTACATGGGCGTGGTGAATGCATTGGCGGCTGTGGTGCCAAAGATGCTCGCCGCCGGTCGCGGCCATATTATCCTGATATCGTCAGTTGCCGGGTGGCGCGGCCTGCCCAAAGCGGCGGCTTACGGGCCCACCAAAGCGGCGCTGATCTCGCTTGCCGAGTCGTTGTATTTTGACCTGACCCCCAAAAATATAAAGATTCAGGTTATCTGTCCGGGGTTTGTCGACACCGAAGCAACGGCGGTGAATGATTTTGATATGCCCGGTTTAATGAGCGCTGAAACAGCCGCACACTACATTATCACAGAAATGAAAAGTGACATGTTTTTAGTATCTTTTCCAAAATCATTCACACGAAAGATGAAGTTTTTGAAATATCTTCCCGACCGTCTGTATTTCAGCCTTGTCGGCAAACAGACGGGCGCTATGTAAACCGCCACCCCCCTAATGACGTTGCCCACCAGCCGCACAGGAGCCTATCGCACAATGTCCAAATCCGCGCACCCAGCAGATACCTATGCACAGGCATTTGCGACACTCACGCCCGACAGCGTTGACCAGCTTTGTGATTTGGTCAGCGAACAGATCTATTTTTCTGATCCGTTTAATCAAATCACTGGCAAAGCCGGCTTTCGCATGGTTTTTGATCACATGTACACGACTTGCAAAGACCCGGCATTTGACATTACCGATATCGCCCATTCCCAACATGCCAGCTATTTGCGCTGGCGCATGACCGGCAAACTCAAAAGCTGGCCACATACAGAACTGGATTTTACCGGCATGACCGAAGTGCGCGTTGCATCAGACGGGCTGATCACCCATCATATCGACCATTGGGACAGCGCCAGCCAGCTGTTGCAAAAGCTGCCAATCATCGGGATTGTTGCGCGTGCTATTTTGCGGTTATTCCGCCTACCCAGCCATTAAGTGCCCAGCCACTGAGTAGCAAGCCACTGAATGCTAAGCCACTGGGTAGCAAGCCACTAATTGCTCTTATGCATCAACAAAATCTGTTTGACATCGATCATGCCAGCGCGGAAACCGCCCTCACAATAAGCCAGATATAATTCCCACATCCGTTTGAAACGATTGTCGAATTTATCACCAGCCAATGCTGGCCAGGCGGCTAAAAACCGCGCCCGCCATTCCTGCAAAGTGCGTGCATAATCAGATGCATAGCCATTTTCAGCCACCAATTCCAGCCCAGCCTGCGCGACCGGTGTTTGCAGCATCGGCATCGACGGCAACATGCCCCCGGGGAAAATATATCGTTGAATAAAATCCGGCTGGTCACGATATGATTGGAACGCATCATGATCAATGGTGATCGACTGGATCACCGCGCGCCCACCTGACTTCAGCATACGCGAAATTGTGTCAAAATAGACCGGCCAATAGGCCTGCCCCACGGCTTCGAACATTTCGATTGACACAATCTTGTCGAACCGGCCCTGAAGGTCACGATAATCCATCAACTTCAGATCAACTTTATTCTGCAACCCGGCTTCGGCAAGGCTGGCTTTGGCATAGGCAAGCTGTGCCTGCGAGATGGTAATTCCGGTGACATGCGCACCAATATGCTGGGACACAAATTTTGCAAACCCGCCCCATCCGCAGCCAATTTCCAAAACCCGGTCGCCGGGCTGGATATCGGCTAATTCAGCCAAGCGTTTGTATTTATTGAGTTGAGCCGTTATCAAATCGTCAGTCTCTGAGTCAAAAACCGCCGATGAATAGGTCATTGTCGGATCAAGCCAGGCTTCGTAAAAGCTGTTTCCGATATCATAATGATGCGCAATATTTTTCGCCGACCCCAGCTTATTATTGCGCCGCAACATATGAAACAGCCGCAACCCGGCCTGTCTGAAAATATTTGTTTTTAATGCATCTTCCAGATATTTGTCGTGCAAAACGGCAAGTTCGATCAGCGTCGGCAGCGACTGGCTCGATGCCTCACCATCCATAAAAGCCTCGCAAAACCCCATCTTTCCATCATGCAGCAACCGGCGCAGCGCCGATTCTGTATGGATCGTCAGATCCGAGTCTGGCCCGGACATTGCGCCGGAGAATTGATGCTGACTGCCATCAGGCAGTGTCAGCGTCAGCCGGCCACAATGCAAATTGGACAAAATGGTCAGCAAAAACCTGACCTGACGTCGATAGTAAAAACCCTGCAACATGTCTTAAAACCTATGTAACGAGTCACGCGCCTGCGACCAGGCAGATTCTGGTGGCGCCGGGCGTTTGTAAAATTGAAGTTTTTTCATCCAAAGCTTTACCGCTTCGACATGAATCGATACCAGTGGACGCAGTGGCCACTGACCAGCCTGCCACAGCCCCTGAATCACCGACCGGCTATTCAGCGGCAGCAAGCTGCCCCGCATGGTCGCGGTCAAGGCTGGTTTAAGGCCAATGAGATAGCGCATCGCCAGCCTGATACGGCTGTCATCATGCCGGATATGCAGCCGGTAGGTGCCAGCAACCGGAAAGAATGGCGATACATGGAAAATCTTTTGCGCTTCAAGAACGCTATGCCCATCGGATGGCGCGCCAATATAGGCGTGCATATCACCAAATGTATTGCGCACCTCATAGATATATAAAATATCGTCACCCTGATCATTTTGCGCCACATAGACCGACAATGGGTTAAAGCACACCCCAAAAATCCGTGGAAATGTCAGTAACCTGACGCGGGCAACATGCGTATCCGGCAGAAGCTGTTTGGCGATATCGCGTACATAGGCTGACAGTGCCACAATCCCGCCTTTCTGACCGAAATTGGGGCCATAATCGGCTTCGGTGAAGCTGACAATATTGAACCGGCCAACTGAAAACAAACGGCTTTGTGTATTGGCCTGCGCCAGCCGGTCAAGATCAATCCAGATCGACAGGCCACGACGCGCCAGAAAATGGCTCGGCGGGCCATGCCGGGTATGGTGAATATCGGAAATCAGCAGATCGCAGGCCGCCATCAACCAATCCTTTGCAATGGCGATGGCATCACATTATAGGCCGCGACATCGCTGGCCCAAGGCAGCGTAACGCCAAGCGTTTTGGCAATCGCCACCGCCGATTTCAATCCATCCTCGTGAAACCCGTAGCCAGTCCAGGCACCGGCAAAAAACAGATGATCAGCGCCCTGAATTTGTGCCATTTTCGGTTGTGCCGCGATCGCTTTGGCATCAAAGATCGGATGCCGATAATGATAGCTGCCATGCGTCAGTTCTTCGCGGGGCGCAATGACCGGGTTCAAGGTCTCAAACAGCGGATAAGCCGCATCTATCGACTGTAACCTGTTCATCCAGTAGGTCAGACACAGTTCATTCTGCGCGGCATCATACCCCATATAATTCCAGCTGGCCCAGGCACCTTTACGCTTTGGCATCAGCCGCGGGTCAGAATGCAACACAGCCAGATTTGGCTGAAACCGGAAAGCTGACAGAATATCGTGTTCCTGCTGGCTTGCATCGCTGATCACCGCCAGCGACTGGTCGGCATGTGCGGCCATCACAACCTTGTCAAACCAGACATCGCCCTGTCCCTCGATGGTCAGCATGACCCCGCCCTGTGCGCGGCGCACCGCCACAACATCGGTTGACAGATGAATGTTTTTGCCAATTGCGGCGGCAATCCGCTTGACATATTCACACGAGCCGCCAGACACCGTGCGCCATTGCGGCCGGTCAATAAAGTTCAAAAGCTTGTGGTTTTCCATAAACCGCATGAAGGAACGCACCGGAAACGCCATCATGCCGGCTGTATCCGCCGACCAGATAGCCGCCCCCATTGGAATGAGATGATCATTGACAAACGCATCGCCATAATTCTGCCGCCGGACAAATGCGCCAAGCGTTTCATCCGCCGGCCCCCCATAGGCATGCCGTGGTGCGGTTCGATAAAACCGTACAAGATCAGCAAGCATCGACCAATATCGGGGTTTCACCAGATTTGACGGTTGCGCCAACAGCCCCGATATCGAGCCTTCATATTCCATCGCGCCATTGCCAACCGACACCGAAAAAGACATATCCGAATCCTGATTCGGCACGTCAAGCGCGTCAAACAGTGCAATAAGATTTGGATAATTCAGGGGATTATAGACAATAAAGCCGGTATCAACGGGAACCGATGTCTCGGCAAACTTCACCTCGACCGTGTGGCTGTGCCCCCCTAACCTGGCAGCCGTTTCAAACAAATGTATCTCGGCATATTCACGCAACAGAAAAGCAGATGCCAACCCAGAAATGCCAGACCCAATAACTGCGATTCGCATTCACACCCACCATATTAACTGCGCAGAACCTATACCAAATTCACCGATTAAACCAGTCACTTTATTAACTAACAAAGGCGCATAGAGCACTATCCAACGCATCTATTCATGGTTTATGCTGGCAACCGCCCACCATCATTATTTGGTTAAAATCCTGTTACGAGAGTCTGATGCGGTATCACAATCTTGGCCACACCGAAATCAAAGTCAGCGAACTATGTCTTGGCTCGATGACATGGGGAAGTCAAAACAGCCAGCAAGAAGCACATGAACAGATCGATATGGCGCTGGATTACGGGGTCAATTTTATCGATACCGCCGAAATGTACCCGACCACGCCGCTGAGCAAAGAGACGCAAGGCGATACCGAACGTATTATCGGTGAATGGATCGCAAAATCCGGACGGCGCAGTGATGTGGTGCTGGCGACGAAAGTATCGGGTAAGGGGTATAAAAACGTCCGCGATGGCGCCCCAATCTCGCCAGCCAGCATCACCACAGCGATTGAAAATTCGCTACGCTCACTGCGCACCGACTATATTGATCTCTATCAGCTGCATTGGCCAAATCGTGGGTCATATATGTTTCGTCAAAATTGGACATATACGCCAAGCCAGCAAGATACCAACGCCGTATCAGACCATATGCTAGAGGTGTTGCACCATCTGGGCAAATTGCGCGCGGCTGGCAAAATCCGCCATGTCGGCCTGTCAAACGAGAGCGCCTGGGGCACCATGCGCTGGCTGTCACTGGCAGCGGCACATGATTTACCACGCATGGTTTCGGTGCAGAATGAATATAGTTTGCTGTGCCGGCTGTTTGATACGGATATGGCAGAATTGTCACATCACGAACAGGTGGGGCTGTTATCATTTTCCCCGCTTGCCGCTGGCTTGCTTACCGGCAAATATGCAGAAGATACGATACCGGACGGATCGCGCCGCAGTATCAATGCCGATTTAGGTGGACGTATCAACACGCATTTATGGCCAGCGCTGAACCGCTATTTGGAGATCGCCAAACAGCACGGCCTTGACCCCGCGCAGATGGCACTTGCCTGGGCGGCCAGACGCCCCTTTATGACATCACAAATTTTTGGCGCGACCACAACAGCGCAGCTAAAAACCGCACTTGAATCGACCACAATCAGCTTAACTGATGCAGTGCTGCGCGATATTCAGACGACTTATCGGCGTTACCCGATGCCGTATTGATGCGGAAACCCAAATTTACCAATAAATGGATGGACAGAACAAAATGACCAAAAACAGAATGAATATCGCGGTGATCCCCGGTGATGGTATTGGCAAAGAAGTGGTTCCGGAAGGGCTGCGCGTGTTGCAGGCCGCAATGGCGCGGTTCGATATCAATCTGCATTTCGATCATTTTGATTTTTCCAGCTATGACTATTATGCCAAACATGGGCAAATGATGCCCGACGATTGGAAACAGCAGGTCGGGAATCACGATGCCATCTATTTTGGCGCTGTTGGCTGGCCGGAAAAAATCCCTGACCATGAATCATTATGGGGGTCATTGATCCTGTTCCGCCGCGAATTTGACCAATATGTCAATTTACGCCCGGTCAAGCTGATGCCGGGCGTGACCTCGCCGCTGGCGGGCCGCAAGCCCGGTGATATTGATATGATGATTGTCCGCGAAAATACCGAAGGTGAATATTCCTCGGTTGGCGGCCGCATGTTCCCTGACACCGACCGTGAATTTGTAACGCAACAATCGGTGATGACACGCGTTGGCGTCGATCGCGTGTTAAAATTTGCCTATGAACTGGCACAAAGCCGGCCCCGCAAAAAACTCACCTCAGCGACAAAATCAAACGGCATCTCGATTACCATGCCCTATTGGGATGAGCGGGTTGCAGCGATGGCTGAAGCTTTTCCGGAAATCGCAACCGACATGTTCCATATTGATATTATGGTCGCGCATTTTGTCCAGCACCCGGACTGGTTTGATGTGGTTGTGGCCTCGAATTTATTTGGTGATATTTTGTCTGATCTGGGGCCAGCCTGCACCGGCACAATCGGCATCGCGCCATCTGGCAACATCAATCCAGAGCGAAAATTCCCGTCACTTTTTGAGCCGGTTCACGGATCCGCACCGGATATCGCAGGCAAAGGCATTGCCAACCCGATTGGACAGATCTGGGCTGGGGCGATGATGCTGGAACATCTTGGACATGCGGATGCGGCGCGTTGTATCACCGATGCCATCGAAACCGCCTTGACCGACCCGGCATTGCGCACTGGCGATCTTGGCGGCAGCGCCACCACAAAAAGCTGTGGCACCGCCATTGCCAAGATTGTCCGCGGCTAGATCATGGGTTTTACCCCCGACAAAAGGCTGCAAAATGACAGTATTCTGGCGTCAACGCAGCATAATATTCAGATCCGGCTGGCCAATGATTCGCGCTATTTTTGGCTGATTCTGGTGCCAGCCATCACCCACGAAGGCACCGATAAGGCCATTCATGAAATTCATGATCTGCCAGCATCTGTCGCTGCCAATCTGTGGACGCTGGCCAGCCATTTCAGCAAAGCGCTACAGGCCGAGACAAAAGCAGATAAAATCAATATCGCAGCCATTGGCAATGTTGTCAGCCAGCTGCATCTTCACATTGTCGCGCGACACCACACAGACCCGCTCTGGCCCGCGCCGATTTGGGGTCAGGGCACAGCTATACCACTGTCCCCGCAAGAGCGCGACAAGCGGCTTGCGTCCGTTCAGTCGTGGCTGAAGACATTTTCCGGCAAGATATGATCGCCGCTGGCAGATAGGTGCAAATGATGCTGTGCGACAACGCAATCGAGCGGCAAAACATCATATAAATGTGGAAACAGCGCGCCGCCGCGTGCCACTTCCCACACAATATCAAGCGGCGCACAATCAACAGTCAGCAGAACCAGCCCGTCTCGCCCGGCAAAATGACGCGCCAATGTGTCCTGCAACTGACTGGCGGTGGAAAAATGGATATAGCCATCGCTCAGGTCGATTTCAGCACCGGTAAATACCCCGGCCCGTTCAGCATCCTGCCACAGAGCAATGTCACACACTTTATAAATGAATTTCGTCGTTGTCCCTGCCGACAATGTCATCACTCCGTTAAATTCAATTGAACTAATAAATATGGTGTTGCAAGCTTGACCTTTATCGCAACGATACGCATCTATAGGCGATGGCGCAGGACAGATCAACATCAGCAGCGTTTGAGTCACAGGTCGCGAACAAGCCGCGGCGACGGCTGGAGCAACTGACAATCTGGCCACACCGGTCATTATCACGAAAAGGCTTTGCCATTGTGATGGGGGTTCTGGCCGGATTTCTGTTCATTATCGGGCTTGGATTTTTTCTGGCCGGCGCCTGGCCGGTTATTGGGTTTTTGGGGCTTGAGTTGCTGGTTGTTTGGGGCGCGTTCAAACTAAACTACCGTGCAGCCCGGCACCGCGAGACCATCCACACCACCACTGAAGATGTCACTGTTGAAAGCCAAACGCCGGCTGGCCAGCGCGCTAAAAAATCATTTCCGCTTGGCTGGCTCCGCGTCAATTTGACACCAACCGAAGCGCCTTCGGTCAAATCGCGTGTTCAACAAAAAATTATTTTATCCAGCCATGGCGAACATGCCGAAATCGGCAAATATCTGCACCCTGCAGAAAAAGCCGGTCTGTCGCGTGATATTGATGCGATGATTGACCGGGCGCGCGCCTCGCGTGATGCGTCGTAACCGGCGCTGCGCCACGGGTGCATGCAGACCACATCATTTTAACCGGACTGCAACGCCTGCCATACCCGATAGGGCGTTGCCGGCATTTCAAATTCACTGACGCCGGCCGATGCCAGCGCATCTGCGACAGCATTCATTGTGGCGGCCAGTGACCCGACTGTTCCGGCCTCGCCGACACCTTTGGCACCAAGCGGATTGATTGCTGTTGGCACGGCAATTGTTGTGATCCGAAATGGCGGCAGATCAGCCGCAACAGGCATCGGATAATCCAAAAACGACCCGGTCATTAACTGGCCTTGCGGATCAAAACGCAATATTTCGCCAAGCGCCTGTCCAATGCCCTGCGCCACACCACCATGCATCTGCCCCTCAACAAGCGCCGGGTTCAGCACGGTGCCGACATCCTCGACAACAACATAATCGCAAAAGGCAATTTTGCCGGTTTTGGGATCAATCTCGACTTCGCAAATATGGCAGCCATTCGGATACGTCACATCTGGCGGGGTGAATTCACCCAAAACACTGATACCGCCAGCTTGATTGCTGTGACGCGCGATATCGGCCCACGCCATGGTCTGGCCATCCGGCGTTGCAAACGCCCCGTCGCGATAGGTCAGTTCTGTCGCCGCACAGCTAAGCGCCGCCGCTGCAACCCCATGCCCCAGTGTGATCAATTCATCAAGGGCAATTTTTACCGCTGATAGGCCGACAACAGTCGCCGCCGACCCGCCATTACCCCGGCCAGTTGGCAATAGATCGGTATCCCCCTGTGCATAAACAATGCTGTGTGTCGGCACCCCCAGCATTTGCGACGCCAGACGCGCCACCGCCGTTTCATGCCCCTGCCCCACCGACATCAACCCGGGTGCGATGGTGATCAGCCCGTCGGCAGACGCTGTCACCCGCGCATTATCTGGTCGGGTTTGCTGAAACGGGCCACCAGCGACCTCAATTGGATTGGCAATGCCAATGCCGCGCAACAGCCCCTTTGCCTCGGACTGTTTGCGGCGTTGCTGGAATCCGGCATAGTCAGCCTGCCGCGCCGCCGCCTCGACAATTTTCGGAAAATCACCGCAATCATACAGGAATGTCAGCCCGGTCTGGTATGGCATCTGGTCTGGCGTGACCAAATTTTTCTGCCGCAAAGCCAGCGCATCATGGCCGGTTTCACGCGCCGCCTTGTCAATCAGCCGTTCAATGATATAGGTCGCTTCGGGACGCCCAAACCCCCGATAAGGCGAGGTTTGCATCGTATTGGTATAGAAAAATGTCAGCGCGCTGGCGATCACCGGTGTTTTATATTGTCCGGCCACGCCGCCAATATTATTCAGCATGCCTTTCGTGCGCCGCGACAGATAAGCCCCCGCATCGGTGTGCGCCTCAACCCACAGGCCGGTAAACAGGCCATCAGCATCAAGCCCCAGAACGGCGGTGCCGCACACCGCCCGCGCATGTTCGTCACTGATAAAAGACTCGCTGCGATCGGCCGACCAAAATACCGCTTGTTGCAGACGTTTGGCCGCCCACACAACCAGCGCATCTTCACGATATAATGCGCCTTTCATGCCAAACGAGCCGCCAACATCAGGCGCAATGACGCGTATTTGATCTGTCGGCAGGTCAAATAATTTTGCCAATTCGCCATGCAGCGCGAATGGGCTTTGCGCGCTGGTGGTCAAACACAGCTTGCCATTAGCATCAATCGAACCGAGTGCGCTGCGCATTTCAATGGTGCAGGCTGTTACCTTTGATATGTCAAAATCGAACCGAACGGTCTGTGCCGCTTTGGCCAGCGCGGCATCGACCGCTGGCTTGTCACCGAGACGGTGAAACGCGGCGATATTATCCGCCGATCCGGGCCAGACAAGCGGTCCCGGAAGATCATCAATTGACAATGCCATTTCTTCGTCAGCATCATAAACGACGTTAATCAACTCCATCGCATCGAGCGCCGCTTGCCGGGTTTTTGCGATAATCATGCAAACAGGTTCGCCCAGATGCCGGATCACCGCCCGGTTCAACAGCGGCCGCTGGCTGTCGCTGCTTGCCGCCCCGTCATCACGCACTGGTGCGCCGGTCCACACCATATATTCAACCCCATCCTGGGCCGCATCATCGGCTGTCAGAATGGCGGTAACACCCGCGGCTGATCGCGCCGCATCAATCGACAAATGGCGAATCCGTCCCCGTGCTATGGGGCTGCGCAGGAACACCGCATGCAACGCATCCCCCGGCAGCAGATCAGCCGTATAACGCCCCGCACCGGCGACAAAGCGGCGATCTTCACAGCGACCAGCCGGGGATAGCAGTTTTTCACCGTTCATCAGAACCCTCTAACCATAACATTCACAAAATTAAAACCGCAGCGGGTCTTATGACAATCTGCACGCTGATATGTGCAATTAACACTAGCATGAACCAGTGCGACAGCTATATAAAACTTCGTGGATTGACGCTGTCTGTCTTTCCTCTGGAGATCAAGACAGATGGTGGAGATCAAGACAGATGGAATTTTTCGGTTTGCTGACTTTGGGGTTTTTCCTGGGGATGAGCCACGCGATGGAGGCTGATCACCTAGCGGCTGTATCAAGCCTGTGGCGGGCACATCATGGCGGCCGCACGATCATGCAAAGCACATTTTATTGGAGCGCCGGTCATGCGCTTACGCTGCTGTTGTTTTGCGGCCTATTGCTGTTGTCGGGCAGTCATTTGTCAGCCAGAAATGAAGCGCTGCTGGAACTGGCCGCGGCGGCGCTGGTGATTGCGCTTGGCGCCCGGTTGATCTACCGGTTACATCGCGAAAAAATTCATTTTCATGTGCATGAGCATGATGGCCAGCGGCATCTGCATGCGCACAGCCACGCGCATCACCATGCTGTCGGCAAGATGGCGCCTGATCAATCGTCGCATGCAGCGATCCCACATCATCATAAACATCCGAAAAAACCATTCGGCGCTTTATGTGTCGGGATGATGCATGGCGCTGCCGGAACCGGCAGCCTGATGGTGCTTGCGGTGACGGCCACACAATCCTTTTTGCTGTCACTGGCGTATCTTGCAATATTTTGCGCCGGCAGCTTGCTGGGGATGATGCTGTTGACCATGGTGGTATCTCTGCCATTCACGCGCACCGGCATCTGGGCGACACGGTTTAATCAGCTTGTATCGGTGGTGATTGCTTGCACCTGCTTTGGCAGTGGCGGTATGCTTGGCTATGAACAATTACTGTTATTAGGCATTGTCTAAAATGACGTTACGCATATTGGTAAATTTTTTGGCATCCGCATTTTGGCTTGCACAGTAACCCGCATTGGAGATTTTTATGCCCCCTTCTCAGTCAAATGATGGCACGCCGCAATTCAGCCAGCTATGGCCGACACAATTCATGTCATTACGATTGCCCGGCAATGAGACGGCAAACCCGGTACTGGCCGATTTTGTGCTGGCGCAAAATGTCCAGAATGATGATATGACTGTTGATTATACGGCGGACAATATCTTTGTCACAGATCACCCGGCGCTTATCTGGCTGCGGCAATGCTGTGACCGGGCGGTGCTCGATTACGCCCGCGAAGCCGGTATCAGCTATGATCTTGAATGGGTTTTGCAGGGCTGGGCGAATGTCAATATGAAGGGCGATTATCATAATTTGCATAATCACCCCCATTCATGGCTGTCCGGCACCTATTACATCAGCGTGCCTGACCAAAGCGACGCCGATTTATTCAGATCTGATCTGAACCCGGCATCGATCAGCTTTTTCGACCCGCGTCCACAGGCCAACATGAATGCCATCCGCAATGATGGACAGGTCGACCCGGAACACCGGCTTTTGCCAAGCGCCGGCGATTTATTTTTATGGCCAGCCTTTCTGCATCATCTTGTGCATCCCAACATGGCTGAATCGCCCCGTATTTCGATTTCATTCAATGTCGTTCTGAAATGGAAAAATGATTATATCCCGCGTTAAATCACCCGATATGCATGCCCGATGTCCGGTCATTTATCGGGTTGTAGGATAGGTAAATGGAATTTCTGACACCATTTAAGATTGCCTTTAGCCTGCTGCTCGCTGCTGATCCGGAACTGATGGGAATCATCCGTCTGTCGATGCTGATCAGCCTCAGCGCCGTCGCCTGTTCGCTGGCAATCGGCCTTCCCGTCGGCGCGTTGCTGGCCAGTATGAAATTTCCCGGCAGACAGGCGATCATTATTCTGTCGAACACCTTGTTGAGCATGCCGCCTGTCGTTGTCGGGCTGATCATTTATATTCTGGTATCGCAATCCGGCCCGCTTGGCTGGACAAATATTTTATATACACCCTATGCCATGGCTCTGGCGCAAACCGTTCTGGTGCTGCCGATATCAATCGCCCTGTCGCGGCAGGTTTTTGAAACGCTCAACGGTGAATATGATCGGCTGTTTATTTCGCTCGGCATCAGCCGCTGGCAGCGTATCAAGACGCTTGTTTTTGACGCCCGTGTTGCGCTTGTCACCATTGCACTTGCCTGTTTTGGACGCGCTATTTCAGAAGTCGGCGCGGTGATTATTGTCGGCGGCAATATCCGGCATGTCAGCCGGGTGATGACGACAACAATTGCGCTTGAAACATCAAAAGGCGAATTAGGTATTGCAATGGCACTCGGCATTGTTTTGCTCAGCATTGCCTTATTGGTGAATGTCGCCAGCCAGTTTATCAGTGCCCATTTCAAAAAGGCAGGTCTGGATGTCTGATCACGCGCGCCACAACACCGGCATTGTCACGGCGACGCATGTCAGCTTTCGCGCCGATAGCCAGACGCTGTTAAACGATATTTCGCTTCATATTGGCCGTGGCACAATCACCATGGTTTTGGGGCATAATGGCGCCGGCAAAACATTATTGCTATCCGCCCTGCATGGATTGATTGCGCCGCAAACCGGCAAGATTTCCGGGCCGGTGCGTGATAAACAGAAAATGGTGTTTCAAAAGCCTGTGCTGTTACGCCGGTCAGCCCGTGACTATTTTAAATTTTTATGCCCCGGCCTTGATGACGCCACCACAGAAAGCTGGTTCGAAAAGGCCCAGATGGATACGCGTCTTTCCACCCCGGCGCGCCAGCTTTCGGGTGGCGAGTCACAAAAACTTGCCTTGATCGGCGCATTGGCAAGCCAGCCAGATTTGCTGTTTCTTGATGAACCAACAGCGCATCTTGATTTTGAGTCAATTCGCTTTATCGAGACGCAGATCACAGACGCGCATAAATCCGGCACGTCGATCGTTATGACCAGCCATAACCGCGCGCAGGCAGAACGTCTGGCAGAGCAGATCATATTTATGGAAAACGGTAAAATAGTGGAAACGGCTGACGCCAAAACATTTTTTTCAGCACCAAAAACAGATGCTGCCAAAATCTACCTCAACCATTACTAGATAAGCATCGCTGGCTTGGTTATTCATCCCAACGGCGCAACGCCGCATAGTCAGTTTCGCGTGAATCCACCCATGCAGCAACGGACTCACGGTCTTCTTTTTTCCAGAAAGGGGCGTTTGTCTTTAAAAAATCCATGATGAAATTCGCCGCATCAAATGCCGCATGCCGATGCGCCGAGGCACAGCCAACAAAGACAATATTTTCCAGCGGTTGCAGCCGCCCAACCCGGTGAATGACCGTCACCCCGTCCAGCGGCCAGCGTTGTTTGGCCTTGTCGATGATCGCCTCAATTTCAGCCTCGGTCATCCCCGGATAATGCTCGAGGGTCATCGCTTCTATCGCTTCGTCCCCGCCAAGATCCCGCACGGTGCCGGTAAATGTCACGATCGCACCAACCGATGCGGCTTTCAATTTGTCATGTTCGGCGGCAATATCGAAATCATCTTCGGTGATGACAACACTCATCAAAACCTCCTACAAGGAACGATCGGCAAAGGGCAAAAAATTGAGCCGCATGCCCGGTGTCACGCCGGCATTGTCCAGCGGTATTTCAACCAACCCATCAGCCCCGGTCAATGAAGATATCACCCCCGCACCTTTACGGCCATGTAATTGAATTTCCTGACCCTCTGCCCCATCTGCAATAATCGCCCGCAAATATTCGGCGCGTCCCGCCGCTTTTTTATGGCTAAATCCGGCGCCAAGAGAAAATTTCAGCGGTGCCACCATAATGCCGCCAGCTAAAACCGTCAGCAGTGGCAGGATCAATAATTTTGTGCAGACAAAGGCGGCTACCGGATTGCCCGGCAGACAAAAAATAAATTTTTGGCCGCGCTGTCCAACAGCCATTGGCCGCCCCGGTTTCATTGCCAGCCGCCAAAAGGCGCAATCAGCGCCAACCGCCTGCATCGCTGCCTGTGTATGATCCTCGATACCATCTGACGCACCGCCAGACGAAATCACCACATCATGCGTCGCCAGCGCCTCTTCATAAGCGGCGGTTAACGCCTCGAGCTTGTCCGGCACAATGCCGCGGTCAGATACATCCAACATCGGGTCGGCAAGCAATGCCCGCAACATCGGGCGATTTGTATCAAAAATCTGTCCATCGGCAAGCCTGTTGCCAGCTTCAATGACTTCGTCACCGGTTGACAACACCGCAACGCTCAGCGCTTGCTGAACCGCAATATCTTTATGGCCAGCCGCCGCGATTTGCCCGATCAACGCTGCGGTTATGCGCTGGCCTTTGGTGATCACCGCCTCGCCTTTTGCCAGATTTTCACCGGGCGGGCGCATATTGCTGCCGGGTTTCAACGATTTATTGATCACCACCTGATCGCCATTACGCTGACAATCCTCATGCATGGCGACACAATCTGGCCCGCTTGGCATGATCGCCCCGGTGTAAATCTCAATCGCCTCACCGGCAGAAATCACACCCGCATAAGGATGACCAGCCCGTGCCACCCCAACAATGTTAAATGCCGTAGCCGGCGCATCGGCAAGGGTTTTCGCCAATACCCCATAGCCATCAACAGCCGCATTATGTGTGCGCGGCAAATCAATCGTGCTGAAAATATCCTCTGCCGCCACCCGTCCAAGGCTGGCCTCTGCCGGTTGCGTCATCGCCGCGGTGACAGGTGTCATCCGCGCGGCCAGCAATTGGCGTGCGGTCTCTAGCGGAATCGCGCCGACTGGCGGTGCTGACGCCGCGGTCATGGGTTTAACACGCCCGCTTTAATTTGGTTTGAACAATGATGAAATTGGCAATGGCCGCAATATCAGACAAGTCAAATACAGGCAGCGGGCAATCATCCAATTGCGCATCGCTGGCCACAGCCATCACCAAATCATCCTGCGGATATAGGCGGGGTTTGCCAACAGATGGGCGGAAAATTTCAATTTTTCCAATCGGGTATTTTTTGAACCCCTCAACAAGAACAAGATCTGCCGGGGCAAGCTGACCCAAAAGATCAGGCAGATCAGGTTCGTCATTATCCGCATGTTCGGTAAAAAGCGCTGAACGCTGTGCCGATGATACCAGCACCTGACGCGATCCGGCCTGTCGGTGCCGGAAACTGTCTTTGCCGGGGGTGTCAGCGTCAAAATGATGATGCGCATGTTTTACTGTGGCTATGTCATAGCCAAGACCAACCAAATGCGCGACCAGCTGTTCAACAAGCGTTGTTTTGCCTGATCCAGACCAACCAGCCAAGGCAAAAACAGCACCATGTTTATCTGTCGAAAAATGACCCAAATTCGTCACATCAGCCGCCAGTAACATTCATGTGACGGCTTACCGACGCCGCAGGCGCGCGTCGGCTGATCACAAAATCATGGCCCTTGGGCTTGCGTCCGATAGCTTCGACAATCGCCTCTTCAAGCCCGGCCTCGCCACCATTGCGCAACGCCGATGACAAATCGGCATTATCGTCCTGGCCAAGACACATATAGAGCTGGCCTGTACAGGTGACCCGCACGCGGTTGCAGGACTCGCAGAAATTATGCGTAAGCGGTGTGATAAAACCAAGCCGATTGCCGGTTTCAGCAACCGTTACATAACGCGCCGGCCCGGGGGTTTGATAGTCGCTGTCAATCAAAGTAAAGCGTTTGGACAAATCCGCGCGCACCTGCGAAAGCGGCAAATATTGATCCACCCGGTTTTCATTACCAATATCACCCATTGGCATGACTTCGATAATCGTCATATCAAAACCCTGCGCGCCGGCCCAACCGACCATATCGGCAAGGTCATGTTCATTCACGCCCTTCAGCGCCACCGCATTCAGCTTGATCGCCAGCCCGGCCTTTTTAGCAGCTTCCAACCCGGCCAGAACATTATCCAGATCACCCCAACGGGTAATGCTGCGGAACCTGTCCGGGTCAAGTGTGTCTATCGAAATATTGAGGCGCTTAACACCCGCATCAACCAGCTCATCGGCCATTTTATGCAATTGGCTGCCATTTGTGGTGATTGTCAGCTCGTCAAGATTGCCCGATTTGACCTCGGCACCAAGATTGCGGATCAATTGCATGATATTGCGCCGCACCAAAGGCTCGCCCCCGGTCAGGCGAATTTTGCGCGTTCCCATCGCCATAAATTTACGGCACACCTGTTCCAGCTCCTCAAGCGACAGCAGTTCAGATTTTGGCAGGAAGGTCATTTCTTCTGCCATGCAATATACACAGCGAAAATCACAGCGATCCGTCACCGATACCCGGATATAATCAACCGTTCTGCCAAAGGGATCAATGAGCGCCCGTGGCGCCGCTTGCGTGGCCATTACAATACCGCTTTCCGTTACATGTCATAAGCATCGCCATTCACTGGCGAAGCCCGTTATAGTATAGATGGTTTCGACCATTTGCTAGTCAAGACAAATGGCTATTTTGTCTCAGTAAACAACACCCCGGATTCCCGCATCTGCGCAAGACTGTCCGCGATGAGCGACAGGCTGATGGCGAAATTCACCCCGGCATCAATATCAGCATCTTTGGTAAAAATACCATTGATCAAACCGACTAGCCGCCCGTCGCTGTCGATTAAAGCGCCACCAGACCCACCGGGATTGATCGCCGCATCAGTCTGAATAAAATCCTCAATATCGTTAAAACCAATATTCTGCCTGTTGCGTGCCGACACAACACCACAGCTGATGCTGTTGCCCAGACCAAAGCTGTTTCCTATCGCGCATACATGGCTGCCAATGGGCAGATTATCATTACCCAGCTGGATCGCCGGCCCGGTCAGATTGGTGACCAGCACGGCGATATCCCGGCGATCATCAACAGCATGAATAACCGCCGTGGCGCGCGCGCCTGCGGCGTTTACAATCTCTATATGCGTCGCCCGCCGCACAACATGCGCGGCTGTCAGAACATATCCCGTTTCAGCCTGATGGTCGGCATAATAGACACCGCTTCCGGCTGGTGCCGTACCGGCAGGTGCGCCGAAACCGGGGCTGCTATATCCCGGCCATGTTGGATTGACAACCACCACTGACTGATGGGATGCAGCCCAGCTTGCCGGGCCATGATTGGCATGCGTCACCGGTGCAAAGATGCCAGCAATCGCCAGCCATATAGTCAGCCATGCGATCAGTCGGGCAATCGGCCGGGTAGACAGCCGGGTAACCGGTGCGCTGCACCAGCGGCTATTCCGCGTTTCCAGCATGTTGTGCTCATTTGTCTACTGTGTTTCATCGGCTGTGGTGGCGCTGTTACCGGCATCAAAAGCCATGAACCCTACGCCGCCAGTTCAATCGAGGCGAAGGCTTTACAGGCGCACATCCTTGCCTGAATAAACCGACGCGGTATCCATTCCGGTATTGACCAGAATGACATAGGCCACAACAGCGATTGCAATGGCGACGACACTGCTGACTAGAACCATCTTCATATTGATTTCTCCTCACATCAAGCCAACTATGCTGGCTGATTGTTGTTTTATTATGGTGTTTTGGTGGCAGATTGCAAGAACGACACAAGATCCTGTCGATCCTGCGCATTTTTCATACGTTGAATGGGCATTTTTGTTCCCGGCGTGACCACATCCGGCCCATCCTTGAACAAACGATCAATGCTGTCTGCATCCCAGACAATAGTGGATTGCAGCAGCGCGTCAGAATAAGTATAGCCCTCTAATGTGCCAGCCTGCCGTCCAAATACACCGAATAAGGTGGGGCCGGCGCGGCGCTTTCCATCCAGCTGTAATGTGTGACAGACGCTGCATTTGCGGGCAAACTGGCGTTCTCCATTGCCGATAGCCTTGGTCGGGTGAAAACGGCGTGCTGGCCCGGGCTTTTCCAGAAATTCAGGTGGAAATTCAAGAATCGGCCAGCGTGTGATAAAATCGTCAAGGCCGGCGACGATGATATATTCGGCACCGGGCATAATGACAAGGCTCCATATCGGGCCATTCGCCGCGTTAAAATCGCGCACCAGCGACCAGTCACTCGTATCGACAAGCACCACCCGACCTTTGGCATTGCCAAACCCTATCAACCCATCA
>JADHLR010000106.1 GCA_016780525.1 Candidatus Puniceispirillum sp. | reverse complement strand
TATTCTCTCACCAAGCCAAATTGATGTGATCGATCGTGATTTAAAATAGAGTTGGCAGGACTGTTTATATCGGTCGACAAGCGCATCGGGATACAGCATGGCACAAAAAAAGTTTATAAAAAGTTCATAGAAAATAATGCCGTGAAAATTTGGTAGAGTCTTGTTATCATGCTGTATGATTGAAAAGCCCCAACAGGATAGTGCCTTCGACCAGATCAGACGTGCAGACGAACAGCAGTTCAATATTCAGATTGCCGCAGATGGCCGATGGTTTCATGATGGTGGAGAAATCCGCCGCAAAGCCCTTGTCAAACTGTTTGCGAGCGTATTGAAACGCGACCCGGCTGGCGTGTTCTGGCTGGAAACCCCGGTGGAAAAGGGGCGCATAGAGGTTGCTGATGCACCATTTATCGCCACCAGACTTATCGTGGAAAATGCGGGCACGGCATCGACAAAAGCCGATCCGGCATTCGGCTTTGTAACGAATGTTGATGATGAGGTGCCGCTCGATGCGGCGCATCCGATCCAGATGCTGGCCAGTCCGGATGGTGATGGCACGCGCCCTTATATCGAAGTGCGTGATGGCTTGCTCGCCAAACTCAGCCGGCCTGTTTATTATGAGTTGGCGTCACATGCTGTCGCCGGTCAGGATGGCCGCATGGGCGTGTGGAGCCATAATCAGTTTTTTGCGCTGGAGTGAGGCAGGCTGTGACCGTTTACGCCGTTGATGATGAGCATTTCGATGCACTGCCCCGGCAGTTGGCGGCCTGTCTTGATGTGGTGCCGGCGGGGCGTAACCGGCCGCCGATGGCGCATGGCCGCGATGGTGACAGGCTGGCAGCGATTTTGGTGCCATTGATCTGGCAGCTGTCTGGCTGGCAGATTCTGCTTACCAAGCGGGCGGCGCATCTATCGCATCACGCCGGGCAAATCAGCTTTCCCGGTGGTAAGCTCGATCCCACGGATGCGGGTCTGATTGATGCGGCACTGCGCGAAGCCGAAGAGGAAATCAATCTGCTGCCACCAATGGTCAGGGTCATGGGCGGGCTGTTACCGGTGCGCAGCCCCGCCGGGTTTATCGTGCAGCCGATCGTTGGTATTATTGCGCAGGATATTTTCAGCCATTTACATCCAGATCCAGCCGAAGTAGAGAGTATTTTCACTGTGCCGCTGACGCATATCGGGCAGTCGGATAATTTCACCAAAATACCACGCCAGACCGAGGGGCGCGATAACAGCTATTGGGTGGTGGCGCACCCGGAACATTATATTTGGGGATTGTCGGCGCGGGTGTTAAATGATTTGCGTCAACGTCTTTATCACGGCCAAACTTTACCCTGATGGATAGGGAGTGACAGCATGCGAACCGTTTTGATCATATTATCGGCGCTTGGCGCGGCTATTCTGGTGCTCAACATGCTGAAAATCTGGCAACGCCGGCTTGCTGAACGGCGCGGCGAGGTTGCCTCTGACCGCATGTCTGTGATCCATCTGATCAGCGCGGCTGTCGGTCTGGCGGTGTTTTTTCTTGGCGCCTTATGGCTTGAGTCAAATTCGGCACCGCCGGGGTCGGTTTATGCACCAGCAACGATTGAGGGTGGCGCAGTGAAATCAGGCGGATTTGACACAAAAAAGCAGTAACATAGAAAGCTGCCGCCAACGGAGGCATTGATGTGCGCATCCGAAAAATTGCCGTCCTGGGCGCAGCATGATGTTGTCAGGCATATTTTTACCGTCGCAGCCGGGCTTGGTGGTGAAGCCCGCATTGTTGGCGGCGCGGTGCGCGACTGGCTGGCTGGACGGGCTGTTGGTGATATCGACATGGCGGTCAATCTGCCAATTCAGCTGATCGCCGACAGGCTGCGCCAAATCCAGCATATCAAGGTGATTAACACCGGGCTTGCGCATGGCACTGTGACAGTTGTTGATGCGGCACAATCTATCGAATTAACCCAAACCAGATCGGATGTTGCCACCGATGGTCGGCATGCCGTGGTAGCGTTTCAGGATGACTGGGCAAAGGATGCGGCGCGCCGCGATTTTACCATTAATGCGCTGTATCTTGATGCCGGGGGTAGGCTGTTTGATCCGCTTGGCGGGCAGGCTGATCTGGCGGCGCAGCGGTTGCGCTTTGTTGGCCGAGCTGCTGACCGGGTGCAGGAGGATGCCCTGCGGATGTTGCGCTATTGTCGGTTTTCGATCGATTACAATGGCGCGCAGTATGATCAGCAAGCTGTTGAGGCTCTGCGTGGCTTTGCGTCACTGGCGGCAGGCCTGTCCGGCGAGCGCGTCGTCCAGGAATTGCTGAAAATTCTGTCGAATGAACATTGTGCAGCGGCGGTTGGATTGTTCCATGAAACCGGTCTTGACCAATCGGCTCTGGGCGTCGGCATAGATATTGGCGCGATTCCATCAAACCCTGAGGAACTGCGGCTGGTGACGGCCGAGCATGGCTGGTTGGTGCTGTTCTCGGCGATGATCCCGCAAGCCGCTCTGGCCAGCGTTCTACAGCGCTTGCGGCTCAGTCGTGCCGCGCAAAAATTTTGTCTGCAACTGGTGACGTCAAGCACCCCAAAACTGTTTGCCGAATTGACCACGCCACGCTGGCGGCAATCAGCATTTTTTATGCATCGCCGTGCCGCCGCCATATATGCCTGTGCGGCGTGGCGTCTGCGCGGTGAATTTCGTGCCGATTTATATCAGCAATTACAGCACTGGCAGCCGCCAGAATTCCCCCTATCCGGGGCAGACTTATTGTCGCACGGCGTTGACAATGGGCCGGCGCTCGGTCAGATGTTAAAGAGCGCAGAAACGCTTTGGGTTCAGTCTGATTTCACCCTGACCAAAGCGGCGCTTCTGGACGCAGTTATGTAGAGGGGAAAATAGACTGCAATGGCGCCCGAGGCACATCACATCGAAATGCAGCTGGCCGAAAAAAAGGCGCTGGCAAGCGACTGGTTTGCCGCGTTGCGTGATGACATTTGTGCGGCGTTTGAAGCGATTGAAGATTCGGTCGCTACCAAACAAAAGCCAGCCGGCCGGTTTGAGCGCAAAAGCTGGAATCGTGATGGCGGCGGCGGCGGCGAGATGAGCCTGATGCGCGGTCAGGTGTTTGAAAAAGTCGGGGTCAATATATCGACTGTTTTCGGATCTTTTTCAGACGATTTTAAAGCCGAGATACGCGGTGCCGAAACCGATGGCGCGTTTTGGGCATCGGGCATTTCACTGGTGGCGCACATGCAAAACCCGCATGTGCCGGCCGCCCATATGAACACAAGGTTCATCTGTACATCGCAAAATTGGTTTGGCGGTGGCGGTGATTTAACACCGCTATTGCCTGATGCCGAAGCTGGCGCTGATTTTCACGCCGGATTGAAAGCGGCTTGCGACAGGCATGACCCGGATTATTACGCAAAATATAAAAAATGGTGCGATGAGTATTTTTATCTGCCGCACCGTGACGAACCGCGCGGCGCTGGCGGGATTTTTTACGACAATCTGAACAGCGGTGACTGGTCGGCTGATTTTGCCTTCACCCAGGATGTGGGGCGGGGGTTTCGTGATGCCTATGTCGATATTGTCAAAAGCCGGATGAATAAAAGCTGGACTGACGCTGAGCGCCACCAAAAGCTGGTGCGGCGCGGCCGCTATGTTGAATTCAACCTGCTTTATGATCGCGGGACGTTGTTTGGCTTGAAAACCGGCGGCAATATTGAGGCTATTTTGATGAGTATGCCACCGGAAGTGCGCTGGCCATAGCCAGATAAATCACGCGTTTGATAAAATGACGGTTTTTGGGGGAAACATGCAGATTTGGGGTAGGAAAATACGGGCGTAACATGCTAGGAAATCGGCATCAACGTCGGCCGGTCGGCAGGCGATTGTTGCCACCATAATAAAAGCCAAGCGCATGGGGGAGACCGTGCAAGGGCAAAAGCGTAAACAGAGGAAGATATGGCAAAATCGGATACAAAGAAAACCACAAGGTCGCAACGCCCGGAAGATGCCGGTCGTCGTGATTTTATTGTGATTGCAACGAATGCAATGTTTGGCCTTGGCGCAGCTGCTGTGGCCTGGCCGCTGATCGACCAGATGAACCCAGCCGCCGACACGCTGGCGCTTGCGAATATCGAGGTCGATGTCTCGAAAATAGAAGAAGGCCAATCCATCACCGTGAAATGGCGGGGAAAGCCGGTCTTTATCAGGCACCGTACCGAAGATGAAATCGCGCGCGCCTCGGCAACTGATATTGCCGATCTGCGTGATCCGGAAAGTGACGAGCTACGCGCTGAAAAGCCCGGCTATCTTGTTCTTGTTGGCGTCTGTACGCATCTTGGTTGTGTGCCGCTTGGTCAGAAGACTGGCGAGGTGAAGGGCGATTATGATGGCTGGTTCTGCCCGTGCCACGGATCGCATTACGATACCTCTGGTCGTATTCGCAAAGGCCCGGCCCCAACAAATCTGGAAGTCCCGCCTTATACATTCCTGTCCGACTCGGTGATCCGTATCGGTTAATCCATCAGTCCTTTCTGGAGGTAATGAAAAGCTATGTCTGCTGAAAAATTTCAAAATCCGGTGGTGCGGTGGATTGACCATCGGTTGCCTGTATTCTCAATGCTGGATCATGAGAAATATGATTATCCTGTTCCAAAAAACCTGAACTATATGTGGAATTTTGGTGTTTTGGCCGGTTTGTCGCTGGCCATTATGATCATCACCGGCATTGTGCTGGCGATGAGCTACACCGCCCATGTTGATTATGCGTTTGATGCTGTTGAACGGATTATGCGTGATGTGAACCATGGCTGGATGATCCGCTATATTCACATGAATGCGGCAAGTTTCTTCTTCATCGTCGTTTATATCCATATTTTCCGTGGCCTTTATTACGGCTCTTATAAAGCACCGCGCGAGCTTTTGTGGATTTTGGGTGTGGTGATTTTCCTGTTGATGATGGCAACAGCCTTTATGGGTTATGTGCTGCCATGGGGACAGATGAGCTTTTGGGGTGCCACGGTGATCACCAATCTATTTTCGGCCATTCCGGTTGTTGGTGATAGCATTGTGACCTTGCTGTGGGGCGGATTTTCGGTTGATAACCCAACCTTGAACCGGTTTTTCTCACTGCATTATCTGATGCCATTCGTGATCGCCGGTGTTGTTGTGTTGCACATTGTTGCGCTGCACCGTTTCGGATCTAACAATCCGATTGGTATTGATGCGAGCGGCCCACAAGATACCATCTCATTTCATCCATATTACACAATGAAGGATATGGTTGGCATCGCGGTGTTTTTGCTGTTGCTGGCCGTGGCTGTATTTTTCTTCCCGAATGCGATGGGCCACCCGGATAACTACATTCCGGCCAACCCGCTACAGACGCCGGCGCATATTGTGCCTGAATGGTATTTCCTGCCATTCTACGCGATTTTGCGGGCGGTGCCTGACAAGCTGGGTGGTGTGTTGTTGATGTTTGGTGCGATTGCGGTGCTGTTTATATTGCCATGGCTGGATCGTTCGCCAGTCCGTTCAGCAAGGTTCCGCCCATTGTTCCGGATCTTCTTCTGGCTGTTGCTGATCGATGCTGTTGTGCTTGGTTATCTTGGCGGGAAGCCGGCTGAAGGTATCTATGTGGTGTTGTCGCGTATTGCGACCGCATGGTACTTCCTGCATTTCCTGGTCATTCTGCCATTGTTGAGCGT
>JADHLR010000105.1 GCA_016780525.1 Candidatus Puniceispirillum sp. | reverse complement strand
AAAAAGAGCACCGCTAGCACGCACGCCAGCACCCACAACCGACCCTATTTTTGGGTCGCCGGCTCCATCTCGGCGCTGGCCGGGCCATCTGTCACCCATTGCTGATGGTCGATTGACCCCAGCCACGCCGCCGCCGATTTGCCAAAAATATGTTTTACCGGAACAAGCTGGTCATGCTGCGACAAACACCCTGTGCGCACCATAAACAGCGTTTTTTGCGGATCGGCGGCAAAAATCTGGCTGCCGCAATTGCCGCAAAATCCCTGCACCCGTTCATTGCCGCTATCCGCCACTTTGAGATATTCCTGCACCGGCGCCCCGATCGTCACATTGTCGGCACTCATCACCGCCACCGCGCGAAATGGTGCGCCACTGAATTTTTGACAATCGGTACAGTGACATGCCATCACCTTGTCCGCTGATACGCTGCCATCAATGGTCACTTTGCCGCAATAGCATGCGCCATCAACTTTGATTTCATTGGTCATTTTTTGCACCCTTAATGTTGTGCCTTGTTAACGCGTTCAGGCTATCAATTTGATCTGCGCATGTATAGCAGATTGCACAGCATGTCTTTATTGCCTTGGCGCCAGAGACATGCTTGTTTACAGGTATCCGCCGGTGCAGCTGCTAGCGCAGGAAACAATAGGTATCTTTGCTCTGTGCGGCACAGTTAAAACCAGCCGCCAAAAACCGGTTTTTCATCCGCTGGACAATCTCGTCACCATAGAGGCCCGGATGTAATTCGATGATCACTTTTGCAACACCCGCCAGACCCTCCGGCGGCAGAAATTTATCTTCCGCCCCCTCAATGTCACAAAAAATCACTGTCGGGAGTTTGTCTTTTATAACCGTCTCCAGTTTGATTGTCGGGATTTCAATTTCCCGGAAATGCGTGGTGTGTTTCGGTGGGTCAAAAGAGCTGAGGATATAATCATCCGCCGCATAGAATGCTGTTTTTGATCCATCGCCCAGCGCCCGTTGATCAATATCAATCTGCAGGCCATTCATCTGAAACAGGTTTTTCGCATAGCTGACCGCGACCGGATTGGCTTCAAAACAAAAATGCGCTTTTGGCGTCACGGCTTTATGCATGCGCGCCGCGGCGATACCAAGGCCGGAACCAAACTCGACAACAATATCATTGGCATCAATATATTTTTCGGCCAGCGCGATCTCTTCGGCCTCAATGGCACCTGCCGCCAGCGCCACAAGGCGCTTGCCATCCATAACTCTGCTGTCAAATGGATAGGTGATACCAGCAAAACCACAGGCGGTTACATCTGGTGATATATAATGTCGGGCCAGCGATTTGCGTATGCCGGCAAAATGCCGTGCAATAAACCGCCACACGGGTGGCAAATGTAAAATCATAAACGCAATACCAGATCTTTTTTTTGGGGTTTTTGGGGTTGTGGGGGTTAATGACAAATTTTGGCATCGAAAGAGTTACCAAACACCAAAACAATCTCAATCCTGTATCACATAGTCAATCGGCAAGTTGAAATGCGATGGCCTAAAATTTTCATTAGACCCGCCCGGCTCGCCAGCCCCGACCCAAAAAACTGTTTTGCTATTTATCATTTGCCAAGACCTATCGTTTCAGGAACAGTGGGGCAGTTCTTTCACCATCTGTGATCAGATAACATGACTTTTGCGTCTGTGCTGGCGTCGATTGACGTCACCAACCCGATGTTGTTTTTTGCGCTGGCTTTTTGTGCGGCGCTTACAACAGCCATATCAAAGGCCGGATTTGGCGGCGCTGTTGCGATCGGCATTCCGATTTTGCTGCTGGTCACAACCCCGCGCATCGCGCTTGGTGTCACCTTGCCCATTTTACTGGTGATTGATGTTTGGGTGCTGTTTTCGTTACGCGATAAAATTCACCGGCAATTGCTGGTCATCATGACTATTTTTGGCATGGCCGGGCATGCCATTGGCTGGGCGTTTTTTGACTATATTTCAAATGATCTGCTGACAGCCTTTATTGGCGGCATGTCGGTATTTACCGTCATTTTATTTTTCAAACGCCAGTTCCGACCCCCATCACAGCCCACTGCCAGCCAGCATAATGCGCTGCATATGTGGCGGCGCGGCGGCTTTTGGTGCAGCCTTGCCGGCATATCAAGCTTCATCTCGGTAACCGGCGGCATCCCGTTGCAAATCTATCTGCTTCCCTACAAATTGCCACGCGCCTTTTATGTAGGCACAGCGGCAGCCTTCTTTTTTCTGCTGAATTTGTCAAAAATCCCGCTCTATTGGAATTTGGGCATTTTAAACCCGGATGTAGTGATCGTATCGGCCGGGCTGCTGCCAGCCATCCCGCTCGGCGTCTGGCTTGGCAGAAAAATCAATCATCTGTTAACCGACAAACAGTTTTATTTTGCCATGCATGTGGTGCTGGGGGTGACTGGCGTAAAACTGTTATTCGATGTATTTGGCTAGTGTTTGATTTGCTGCCGTTACCGAGAAAGTTTTTTACGGGGGATTCCCTTATTCTGGCCGGCGTCTGCGGTTCGGCTTGTCACAGCATCAATCAGCACAAAGGCAATAATACATGTTTCCGATCCGCGGTTTGACCAGGCATGGTTGGTGCCGCGCTGGACAACGACATCGCCAGCTTTGAGATGCACATCTTCATTGTCCAGAAGCATGTAAATCTCGCCTGTCAGGATAATCGCATAATCAACTGAATCGGTGCGGTGCATAAATGGGTGCCGGGCATTTTCGACGATATTGTCGGCCGCCCCCATTTCGGCAAAAGCCGCGCGGCCATCCAGTGTCGCCATCACCGCCGGGTCTTCCGGCTCAAATTCAACACAGCGAAACACACTGCCAGCGGCTGGCGGGTGCAGAACAAACTGGCCGGTACAGGTTTCGGTATCACCATCATATTCGGCCGGCGTGCCATCAGATAACCAGAAATTGGTCAGCGTGACACCCGGTCGATTGGCGCGCTGCAGAATTTGTGTGGCCGGCATATCACTCTCGATGATCGCCGTCCCCTGTTCATCATGACCTGTCACCACACGCCGAAAACTCCGTGCCATTTGATCCACTCCTTTTGATCACACAATATATTTCAATCGCATGATAATCATAAAATACCCGCCGGGTGAGGCTTTCTTTTCGCCGCCCAATGTCCAATATCGCAATATGGCGCATAACAATGATGATCATGCTGCAGTGGTTGCTTTGCGCGTGGCGACTTGTTTGTTACCCTCGCCCGCATGACAAGCGATAGAGCAACTGATGTTTTGGTAATTGGTGGCGGTCTTGCGGCGATTAGCGCGGCGATCGCTGCGGCGGAAGCCGGCGCTGCGGTGATTGTCGCCAATAAAGGGGTGACAGGCACCGCCGGTTCTTCGGCAAAAGCCGCCGGGATTCTGGCGGCACCTTTTGGGCATGGCGGTCTGGACGGCCAGCCCGTTGATGACAGCCCGGCCCGCCATGCGGCCGACAGTCTGGCTGTTGGCCATCATCTTGGCGCGCCGGAACTGGTGACAGTGATGGCAGAGCAGGCCTGCGCCGCGGTCGATTGGCTAGAGGGCTATGGGGTTCCTTTCAGCCGTGGTGAAACCGGCAAATTTGTACAGCTTAACGCCCCCGGCAATTCGCGGCCACGCGCCTGCTCGGCAATTGGTGGCGGCGCCGCCATCATGCAAATCATGATCGGTGCGGCACGGCGAATGGGCATTATGTTCCTTGATCATTTATCGGCGTACCGGCTGCATCATATTGATGGGCATATTTGCGGCGCGGCATTTTGTGATCCCGCCGGTGCTTCGCATCACATCACCGCTGGCGCGGTTGTGTTATGTGCAGGCGGGGCAACCGGACTATTTCCAACGGTAAGCGGTGATGCCGACAATATTGGCAATGGTCTGGTTCTGGGGCTACAGGCCGGCGCGGCGCTAGGCAATCTGGAATTTGTTGAATATACGCTGATTTATCGGGTCAATAACCAGCTGTTACGCATTGCCGGTATGGCACCGTTTCTAAGCCGTGGCGGCAGGCTGCTGAATAATGATGGCACCGACCTGCTGGCGACGCATTTTGCCGAAACCCCGTCGGAACAGCTTGGCCGGGCGGAAATTCTGCGGCTTGTGCAAAGCGAAATCATTCAGGGTCGCGGGCCTGTCTGGCTGGATTGTCGGTCGTTTAGCGATGCTGTCTGGACAGAGTTTGAATCGAGTCAGGGCGATGTGGTTCTGGCCAAAATTACCGCCGCCGGTGGCGATTACCGTCGCGAGAAAATTGAGGTGGTGCCGGCCGCCCATTCGGTGCTTGCCGGGCTGGTGATTGATCAGAATGCCGCTACCGGCGTCGCCGGGTTATTTGCCGCAGGGGAAAATGTCACCGGCATTCACGGCGCTGGCAGATTGTCCGGCAACGGGCTGACGGCCTGTGTTGTGATGGGCAGGATTGCCGGCAAAAATGCCAGTAGAGACGCGCACCAAACAGCAGGGCAATTGACCGCTTCATCTGCCGCTTCATCTGCTGATAGCCTTCCGCTTCAAAGGCTCGATACCGCGATGCGCGCGGCGTTGATCGCCACGATGCGCGACGCCGCCGGAAAAGGCCTTGGCATCATCCGCAACCAGTCTGGCATCGCCGGGGCAGAGCTTGTATTTGCCAACATTGTTGAGAAATTTGCCCCGCCATATCCGCTGCATCCAGCCGATCAGGATATTCTGCAAATGGGTATTTTGGGGCAGCTGATGTGCGTGGCGGCGGCGCAACGCCCGGAAAGTCGCGGTGTGCAATGGCGTGACGATGCCACCACACGCGATCAAAACTGGACAAAATGGCAAATTGTGACGCAGTCAGCCGATGGCGGCTATAGCTGGCGCGAACGGGTCATGCGCTAACGCAGTAGCTGCGTCACCCCCCAGACCAGATACAGCCCGACCAGACATAACATGGCGATATTAAATTTGCTCAGCCGAAAGCCGCCGATGTCGATCTGCCGGCCAGTTTTGGGTGGTGCTGGCCGGGGCTTTATCAGCCCCAGTCTGGACGCCGCTTTATGCAGCAGGCCAAACAGTACCAGGCCGGCAATCATCAGGATGATAAGTTTTCCGAGCATGCCCTCACCTGTTGTTGCTGACCGACCTTGTGCGTCGGGTGTAGCGCATGCGTGCCCGGCTGTCCAACCATCTTCATCTGCAAGCCAGCAGACTCGCCCATGATAGCGGCTGAAATTTTCAAGCTGCGATGGCTGCCCTCACAGCCGCCCTCACAGCTCATGGTTGCGTTCCCCGCTTTTGTGCCTAAGCTATGAACAGATGAACCAGCAGATGATGCGGGTGACCCCAAGCTTTTTTAAACCGTCATTTTTTTAAACCATCACTTTTCCAAACCAACAATGAGAGGCTTTTCATGCAACAACGTCAGCTCGGTGCGCAGGGCCCGCACGTATCGGCGATTGGCATCGGCGCCATGTCATTCAGCGATTTTTACGGCGCAACATCCGAGGCCGAATCACATGCCATTTTAACCGCGGCGCTGGATCAGGGCGTAACGCATATTGATACCGCCGATGTCTATGGTGGCGGCACATCAGAAACCGTCATTGGCACATTTTTGCAACAACAAGGCCACCGCAAAAATCAGCTCTTTTCAATCGCCACAAAGGCTGGCATTGCCACCGATAAAGATACCGGCAAACGCTATTTTGAAAATTCGCCGGCCTATCTCGAACAATCGGTTGATCGCAGTTTGGCGCGGCTTGGGCTTGATC
>JADHLR010000104.1 GCA_016780525.1 Candidatus Puniceispirillum sp. | reverse complement strand
GTAGATTTGGCAGATGACGTTCATGCGGGCGTGATGGAATGGTAGACATAACGGACTTAAAATCCGTGGGCCTTAGGCCGTGGGAGTTCAAGTCTCCCCGCCCGCACCATGATCCCAAAATAACGATGAAAAACCGCATGTGCCGAACCGCATGTGCCGAACCGCATGTGCCGACGTATGTGCCGACGTATGTGCCGATTGGATGACAAGCCGAACGAAGCCCTGTAGGCTGTCGGCGATCCGATTTTATCACTTGCGGGCTGCCAACACTGTTTTTTCTGCCTTTATTTGACAACAACCCGACGCTGACGCGCCCGCTGATCACCTGGCTGATTATCGCCCTATGTATGAGCGGCTTCATCTGGCAGGAATCACTCGATTTCAATGCGGCGCATAACATTGTCTATCAGCTTGGCTTTGTCCCGGCGGTGTTTTTTACCCCGGCCAGCCTGCCGGCAGATATGTCATTGGTGCCCACATGGAGCACTATTTTCACCTCGATGTTTTTGCATGGTGGCTGGATGCATATTGGCGCCAATATGCTGTATCTGTGGATTTTTGGCGATAATGTTGAAGCCTCTATGGGGCGGCTAAAATTTGTGCTTTTCTATTTTTTGTGTGGCGGCGCGGCGGCGATGGCACAGGCCGCGCTGGATCCCGGTTCGACGATCCCGATGATTGGCGCGTCTGGCGGCATTGCCGGTGTTTTGGGTGCCTATTTGATGCTGCATCCAAAGGCCGCAATCAGATGTTTTTTCCTGATTTTAATTTTTTTCAGATTTATCAATTTGCCAGCCTGGTTGGTCTTAGGCGTCTGGATTGGCGGACAATTTGTTGCGGTACCGCAAGCCTTGAACGAAACCGGCGGCGGCGTTGCCTATATGGCGCATATCGGTGGATTTCTTGCCGGCATGGCGCTTATTCCATTTTTTAAATACCGCCATATTGCCCTGTTTGATCGTGATATCGGGATTGGCGACTGGGCCGATCGTCCGCTCAATTTTCAGGAAGTCAAAGCCGAGGCACGCGCACGTTATCGCCGCTCAGTGCCCTCATCGGCAGATGCTGTGAGAAAACCAGTTTCAACGACGCCACCAAAACCTTCGGTACCGACATCGCGCCGCAAAGACCCAAAAACGGGTCAGAACAATCCGCCAAACGGGCCATGGGGCTAGCCCGCCTGCACGGCCGCAAAAACGCTAGCTGACCGGGGCGCCGTCAGCCCCGACGATAGCGGCATCAACACCTAATTGACGCACCTCTGTTTCAACATCTTTTGCGGCTTTCTGTGTGGTCTCGGCATCGAGGCCACTGACCACCACAGCCGTGCCAAACTGGCCCGGCTTGAACCAGGGATAGCTGCCAATGCTGGTGCCTTCATAGCGCGATTCAACAGCCGCCAGAATGGTTGCGATATTGCCCTCACCGGTTGCGCATTGCACGGTAATCCGAGTCATCACCACGCCGCCCGGCAAGCGGCTGCGCAGCCCCTCATACATCGCCTGCAAAATGCTTGGCACACCCGGCAACACATGCACATTTCCCAGAATAAAGCCGGGGGCCGCCGATAGCGGATTGTCGATCAATTCAGCCGTATCGGGAATATCGGCCATTTTTTGGCGCGCCGCATTAAATTCCAGATCGGTATTGGCATAATGCGCAAGCAGCCGGCGCTCGGCTTCGGGGTGCCGGATGACAGGCACGTCAAACGCCGCGGCGACAGCCTCGGTTGTGATATCATCATGCGTTGGCCCGATGCCACCGCTGGTAAATACCAGATCATAAGCGGCGGACAGGTTTTGCACGGTATCTATGATCACCTGCCGATTATCGGCAATCACCCGCGCTTCAACAAGCTGGATGCCCTGCGCACTCAGATTTTCAGCCAGCCAACCGATATTTTTATCTTTGGTTCGGCCTGATAAAATTTCATCGCCAATCACAATAATCGCGGCGGTTGGGTTTTGTGGAAGCGGCATAATGATAACCTTAATAAATGTGCTGTTTGGGATAGATGTGCCGTTTGGCATATATGTGCTGTTTGGTTGGCGTGGCAGAATGTGCGCATCGGCCGATTTTGTCAAACTGCATCACGCCGCAATTGACCGCACCGCTGCGAAAACTGATTTTTGCAGACATAAAATGACAGATTATGTTAGATAGGGCGCGTTCGGTGTTATCCAGAGCCAATCATAACCAAAAATGACAGGATCATGAATGCGACACGAAACAGTCATTCGGCACGGCGAGGACGGATTCGCCGGCATGCGCAAAGCCGGCAGCCTTGCTGCCAGCGTTTTGGACATGATCACACCGCATGTTGTTGCCGGCGTCACCACCGCGGCGCTGGATAAATTATGCCATGACTTCATTCTGCAGCATGGCGCTGTGCCGGCCCCCCTCAATTATAAGGGCTTTCCCAAATCAACATGTATTTCGCTGAATCATGTTGTCTGTCACGGCATCCCCGGCGACAAGGCACTGCGCGATGGTGATATTCTGAATATTGATGTTACGGTTATTCTGGATAGCTGGTATGGCGATACATCCCGCATGTTTTATGTTGGCGCACCATCGGTCAAAGCCACACGCTTGACTGAGATCACCTATGAATGCCTGATGCGCGGCATCGCCGCTGCACGACCGGGCAACAGGCTTGGTGATATCGGCCATGCCATTCAATCCTTTGCCGAAAGTCAGCGATTTTCCGTGGTGCGTGATTTTACCGGACATGGGCTTGGTCAGACATTTCACTGTGCGCCAACCATTCTGCATTATGGTCAGGCTGGCGAGGGTATGCGGCTCGAACCTGGCATGATTTTTACCATTGAGCCGATGATTAACGCCGGACGCTATGAAACCAAAATTCTCGCAGATGGCTGGACTGCGGTGACCCGTGACAAAAGCCTGTCGGCACAGTTTGAACATTCAATCGGTGTGACCGAAGGTGATCCTGAAATTTTCACCCTATCGCCGGCGGGTCTGACAATGCCGCCCTATAATCTGACATAATCATCAAAAAATTCGCGTCGAGTTAACCGTAGTTTAATGTTTTTATTTTATCTAGAACAGCATGACCACCCCGCCGCGTCCAGCCGCTGGATCAACTGGATCAACTGGATCAACCGGATCGACCCCGAAAAACCCGGATATAGCCGGGCACCGGCGGCGTATGCGAGACAAGGTGATCGAGAAATCTGCCGCGACCCTGACCGAACTTGAATTGCTGGAGATGATTCTGTATCCCAGCAATCCGCGCGGTGATACCAAACCCATAGCAAAGCGGCTTATGCGAGAATTGGGTTCGCTCGCCGGTGTCTTGCGTGCCCCGGAGGAAACATTGCAACAGCTGGATCAGGTCGGGCCGGCAGCCATTGCCGCGATCAAAATCACCGAAGCGGCGGCGCTTCATCTAAGCCACTCGCGTATCAAAAACCAGTCGGTCTTGCGCAACTGGGTCGATGTGCAGGATTATTGTATCAACCGTCTGGCACATGAACGTCGCGAGCATTTTATTATTTTATGTCTGGACAATCAAAACCGGTTAATCAGTGAAGAGACGATGTCGGTTGGCACCGTCAACCAGACCGCTGTTTACACGCGCGAAGTGGTGAATGCTGCGTTAAAGCATCAAGCGCAAGCGGTGATTCTGCTGCATAATCATCCCAGTGGCGAGCTCAAACCGTCACGCGCCGATATTGATGTCACACGCGATATCGAAAAGGCGCTTGCGGTGATGGGGATTGCCTTGCGTGACCATCTGATCATTGCCGATACCACATGCGTCAGCTTCAAAAGTCTTGGGCATTTGTAAGCCGCACCGCCGCGCCTGTCACCGCCTCATTTCTTTTTGATATTTTTCGACAATTTACGGGTCATCTCGCCAGCTTTCCGGCTCGCTGTCAGCAAGCCAGGACGCGCCGCGTTTAACGCTTTGCCAGCGGCTTCACCCGCTTTTTTCTGCACGGCAGGGTTGCGGGCGGCGGCCATCAGCGCAGTCATTAAAATACGTCGAAACAGCATATTGTGTGTCCCCTACCATATTAGCCACAAATTATTGCTAAGTTCTGGCTTTTTACCGGCCTCAATGTTACAACCTGACATCTGTTAACGCAAAAGGTATTGTTCGTATGATTCCTCGTTATTCCCGGCCTGAGATGACCGCAATTTGGTCGGAGGAAAGCAAATTTCAGATCTGGTTTGAAATTGAGGCGCATGCTTGTGATGCGCAAGCAAAACTCGGCGTAATTCCAAGCGATGCCGCGGCCACAATCTGGCAGCGTGGTGCCTTTGATATCGAACGCATTAATGATATCGAGCGCGAAACCAAACATGATGTCATCGCCTTTTTGACGAATCTTGCTGAATATGTTGGCGAGGATGCGCGTTTTGTCCATCAGGGCATGACATCATCTGACGTTCTCGACACAACATTATCGGTGCAGTTGAGCCGCGCCAGTGATTTGATGCTGGCCGGGCTTGATCGTTTGCTGGCCGGTCTGCGGTCACGGGCGCATGAGCATAAGCGCACCGCCACCATTGGCCGCAGCCATGGCATTCATGCTGAACCGACAACGCTTGGGCTGAAATTTGCCAGCTTTTACGCTGAATTCAGCCGCTGTCGCGAGCGGCTTGTTGCGGCCCGCCGTGAAGTGGCAACCTGTGCCATTTCTGGCGCTGTCGGGACATTTGCGCATATTGATCCATTTGTCGAAGCACATGTCGCCGAAAAAATGGGTCTCGAAATTGAACCTGTTTCGACCCAGGTGATCCCGCGCGACCGGCATGCGATGTATTTTGCCACATTGGGTGTCATCGCCAGCTCGATCGAACGGCTATCGGTTGAGATACGCCATATGCAGCGTACCGAAGTGCGTGAAGCCGAAGAATTTTTCTCGGCTGGCCAAAAAGGTTCATCGGCAATGCCGCATAAGCGCAATCCGGTATTAACCGAAAATCTGACCGGTATTGCCCGTATTGTCCGCGCCGCGGTGGTGCCGGCACTGGAAAATGTTGCCTTGTGGCATGAACGCGATATCTCGCATTCGTCGGTAGAGCGGGTGTTTGCCCCGGATGCCACCATCGCGCTTGATTTTGCCCTGCACCGGCTGGCCGGCGTTGTTGAAAATCTGCTGGTCTACCCCGAGAACATGCAGGCCAATCTGGATCAATTGGGCGGGTTGGTGCATTCACAACAGGTGTTGCTGGCACTGACGCAAAAAGGTGTGAGCCGCGAAAATGCCTATGTCTATGTTCAGCGCAATGCGATGAAAATCTGGGCAGAAGGCGGCAGTTACCTTGATAATTTAAAAGCTGATGCAGATGTCAGCGCGCATCTCAGCGATCAGGAACTCGATTCCTTGTTCGATCTGAACCAGCATTTTCAGCATGTAGATACAATTTTCAAACGCGTTTTCGGCTGAGTCAACGACGCCTGCCACCAGCATTAGGACATCGACAAAAATGACAGACAGACAACAGCTTTATGAAGGCAAGGCCAAAGTGATTTTTGAAGGGCCTGAAGCTGGCACACTTGTGCAATATTTCAAAGATGATGCCACAGCTTTTAACGCTCAGAAAAAAGATGTGATCAGCGGCAAAGGTGTGCTGAATAATTACATCAGCGAACATATCATGACAGCGGTTGGCGATTTAGGCATACCGCATCATTTCATCACCCGCCTGAATGACCGCGAACAGCTTATCCGCAAATTAGAGATTATTCCGATTGAGGTTGTTGTCCGCAATGTCGCCGCCGGCTCTATCTGTCCGCGCCTTGGCCTCGAGGAAGGG
>JADHLR010000103.1 GCA_016780525.1 Candidatus Puniceispirillum sp. | reverse complement strand
TAATAGTAAACACCAGCACGACAAGACACGTAACTTGCACCAGACTTGTACATCACTTTGGACATCACTCAACACCTGCAAACAGCCAATATGTTTACAAATCAATGAGATGCATGTCCGTTCTTAGGAGATTTGGAGCGGGTGAAGGGATTCGAACCCTCGACCCCAACCTTGGCAAGGTTGTGCTCTACCACTGAGCTACACCCGCGTCGCACCGAGGTGCTTAATTATTTGCAGTGGTGAAGATAATCACGTTTCACCACAAACACATAATAATTCGCGTTCCGCTGCCCGATTGTATAATGCAGGATCTGCGTCCACGCAAGTGGCAAAATAGGTTATGTGATGCGGTTTTACATCAAAAGCAAAGCCATAAAACCGATAGAACAGCACGCAAGCAAAGCGCGCCATGGCCTGTCCATCCCGGCGATAAATATCGTTTTATGCCCCAGAGCATTGACCTACTTCCATTCGAGTCATCGGCTGACGTACCGGCTGACGCATCTGCTGCTGCCGTTTATAATGCGTGACGCAGCTGTGCGGCGATATGCTGTTGTTGGGCGTCTTCCAGATACGGGTGCATCGGCAGCGCCAATACCCGCGCCGACAGATCACAGGTCACGCCCAGACCGCACTGGCTTTGTGGGAAATCTGTGTAGGGCGGCTGCTGGTGCATCGGAACCGGATAATAGATCGCCGTCGGCACCCCGTGATCGCCAAGATAGCTGATCACCGCAGCGCGATCACAGCTGTTTGGCAATTTGATACAATATTGTGCCCAGCTTGATGTGGCACCAGAGGCAAGCTGTGGTGTCCCGACCATATCGCCAAGAAGCGTGTGATAGCGGTCTGCCACAGTCTGCCGCAATGTCAATTCATCTTCAAAAATATCAAGTTTGGCGTCCAATATGACAGCCTGCATAGTGTCGAGGCGGCCGGTCATGCCAATGCGGACATTTTGATATTTATCCTTGCCCATGCCATGAATGCGACAGGATCTGATGATCTCGGCAATGTGATCATCATTGGTAAACACCGCCCCGCCATCGCCATAGGCACCAAGCGGCTTTGCCGGAAAAAAGCTGGTGCAGGTGACATCTGCAAGCTGGCCAACCGGCAGTCCCTGCCATTGTGCGCCAAAGCTCTGTGCCGCATCATCGATCAACCACAGGCCGCGCTGTGTCGCAAATGCCCGGATGGCATCATAATTGGCGGGCTGCCCAAACAGCCCCACGCCAATGATGCCGACGACGTCAATATCAGCGGCCTTGCCGGCTGCCAGTGCCGCATCAAGTTTGTTTGGGTCGAGATTGAAGCTATCGGCCTCGACTTCGGCAAAAACCGGAATGGCGCCCATTACCGGCATCACTTCGGCACTTGCGGCAAATGTGAAAGACGGCACAATGACCCCCTGACCGGGCTGCAATTCCAGCCCATGTAAGGCGAGGAGCAATGCATCGGTGCCGGATGAGCAGGAAATATTATGAGCCGCGCCTGTCCATTCGCCAAGCCGCGCTTCCAATGCGCCCACTTCCGGCCCCATGATATAGGCGCCATGATCCAGAACGGTACTTAGTCCAGCGTCAATTTTTGCACGGATGCGGGCTTGCTGCTGTTTCAGGTCAATAAAGGCTATGCTCATCGGGCATCTGGTCCTATCGGTTATTTGTATCGATCAGCGCTGTCTGCATCTGATCCAGAACGGTCTGTACATTCAGCGCTTCGGAAATGTCACTGGCGGCCGGCTTGCCGGTTTCACAAACGGCGATAAAGGCCCGCATTTCATCTTTTAACGGTTCGGCTTCGGGTACCGGCAAGGCAACCGGGCTGGCCCGGTCAATGATAAAATGCTCGCCATTGAGCCGCATTGCATCTTGATATAACGTCAGCTTTTCCGGCCAGGGTTTGGTATCGTCAAAAACCATTGACCCGGCTGTACCGGTCACCGTCAGCTGATGTTCTTTGAACGGGCTCAGCCAGCTGGTCTGCATACCCGCAGACAAACCATTTTCAAATCCAAGAAACCCACTAAGATAATCAACAATACCGGCTGTCATATGGCTGCTGCCAGCGCAATGAATTTGATTTGGCATGCTGCCAGCCAGCGCTAAAATCAGCGACAGATCATGCGGACATAGGTCAAATAAAACCGACTCAGTATTGCGAATACGCCCCATCGCCAGCCGGTTCGCCTGAATATGCCGCAATTTGCCAATCGCGCCGGCACTGATCTGTTCCTGCAATTCGCGAAAGGCGGCATGATAGCGGATCAGATGCCCAACCATCACTTGTCGTCCCGTCATTTGCGCGGCTTTGGCAATGCTGGTCGCGCCAGCAAGGCTCAGCGACAGCGGCTTTTCTACATAGACATGTTTGCCAGCCTGCAACGCGGCGATGGCCAGCTGGTCATGGCTGGGGGCTGCGGTGGCGATAACCACGCCGTCAATGCTGGCATCGGCCAGCATGGCGTCCCAATCACTTTTGCGGCTGTTAAACTGGGCGGCAAACGCAGCGGCGTTTTCATCTGTCCTGTCGGCAACTGCTGCCAACACATCGAGCTGGGCTAAATTGCGGGCGAGGTTGCGCCCCCACATGCCACAGCCGACCAGCCCAATTTTTACCATATCAACTTGTCCGATTGCCTGCCTTGAATGGTTGTCTTAATATGCATCTCGAATCGGGTCAATCGTTGCATTTTGTTACAATAGCGGCGGCCTTAGCGGCAGCGGCACCCTGTCCCGGCCCCGCCTGAATAATGCCGGGTCTGTATCGGCATCGCAGATTGGAGTTTTATAATGGATGCGTCTTCTGCTTTTAAAGACTGCTTGCCAACATCACCAGAAACATTGCTGGATAAGCTGACGTCTTTGGATATCAGCTTTACCACCCATACGCACCCGCCTTTGCGGACGGTTGAAGATGCCAAGGCGTTTCGCGGTGATTTGCCCGGTGATTTGCCCGGTGCGCATATTAAAAACCTGTATTTGCGGGATCGTAAAAAACGTAATTTTCTGGTGGTGGCGCAGGAAGACCGGCAAATTGACCTAAAGAGTTTGGGGGGGCAGATCGGATCTGACAGATTGTCATTTGGCAGTGCCGACCGGCTATTTGAAATGCTCGGGGTGCGCCCAGGCGCGGTCAGCCCGTTTACCCTGATTAATGATCCGGATCATAAGGTTCAGCTGATTCTGGATGCCGATCTTGTTGGTCAGTCCTGCTTGTATGCGCATCCGCTGGTCAACGACATGACGCTTGGGTTAAGCGGCGCTGATTTGCTGCGCTTTACCGCATATACCGGACATCAACCACAGCTTTTGAGTTTTGCTTAGAGCGGCCCATATTCCGGTCTTGTTAAACTATTTTATCATGCCTACATAAAGAGCAGCGCTGCCGGGGCCGCTGGCGCTTCATTATGATTAACTGGGCCACTGGCCCTTTATTTAAGACCAAATGTGGCTGTTATGGTGCCGGCATGGCGGTTTGAGGTAAAAAGGAAACAGAAGTGATGGAGCAAATCCTTGCCAGTGCGGCCACCGCGCCGATTGACGTTGATATGAATAATTTTATGGCCGAGGTGGTCGAGGGGTCATCACAGATACCGGTGATTGTCCAGTTCTGGGCACCTTGGTGTGGGCCGTGTAAGCAGCTTGGCCCGGTGCTTGAAAAAGTTGTCGCCGCGGCGCATGGCAAGGTCAAAATGGTGCGGGTCAATATTGACGATAACCAGCAGATCGCACAGCAATTACGGGTGCAGTCGGTGCCAACGGTCTATGCATTTGTTGATGGCCAGCCGGTCGACGGGTTTTCCGGCGCGCAGCCTGAATCAGCATTGACACAATTTGTTGAAAAACTGTCATCAATGGGGGGTGCCGGGGCGGATATCGCCGGCATGCTTGAGGCTGCCAACACCGCTGTCGAAACCCAGGATTTTGCCGGTGCCATGCAAATTTACCAGCAGGTGATGGAGGCTGACCCGGAATCAGCCGATGCACTTGCCGGATTGGTGCGGTGTCTGACCGGTATGCGGGATCATCTGGCGGCGCGTGAAATTATTGATCAGCTGAATGATGAGTTTCGGGAAAAACCGTCGATGCAGGCGGCAATTGCGGCGCTTGAACTTGCCGAACGTGCGGCCGAATCGGCTGGCGATCTTGATCTGGCACAGGCGGCTGTCGCCGCTAACCCGGAAGATTTACAGGCCCGACAGGATCTGGCGATGGCGTTATTTGCCACTGGCGACAATGCGGGTGCGATGGCCCAGCTATTAGAGTCTATTCGTGTTGATCGCAGCTGGAATGATGAAGCCGCACGGCTGCAGCTTTTGGAATTTTTCAAAACCCTTGGGGCTGCCAATCCGGATGTTATGGCGGCGCGGCGGCAGCTATCCACATTGCTGTTTTCCTGAGCTGACAACCCAGTGAAGCCATTGCCACGCAATATTAAAGACTGATCTGCCGAGGATAAATTGAGATGACGCAAGATATGTTTCGTTCCGTTGATGATAATTTACCATCGGTTATTCCGATGTTTCCGCTGCCAAGTGCGTTACTGCTGCCCGGCGGTCATTTGCCGCTGAATATTTTTGAACCGCGTTATCTGGCGATGATTGATGCCGCACTGGCCAGCCCTGACCGGTTAATTGGCATGGTTCAACCTGTCGAAGATGATCAGACGATGGACACGCAGACGCAGCCTGTCCCCGGATTGTTTTCGATTGGCTGTGCTGGCCGGATTACCTATTTTCAGGAAACCGAAGACCAGCGTTATCTGATCGCGCTGACCGGGGTAAGCCGGTTTCGCCTGATTGACCAGCAACTGCAACCATCAGGCTTTCGCAATGCCGAGATTGACTGGCATGAATTTGCCGCTGATATGCAGGCCGATACAAGCGATATTGACCGCCAGCCGTTAATCGCTGTGATGAAGCAATATTTCAAACTCAAAGGGTTTGATGCTGACTGGTCGCAGATTGAACAATCGGAAAATGACCAGTTGCTGGCCACCCTATCGATGGTCTGTCCGTTTGAGGTGGCAGAAAAACAAGCACTTTTGGAAGCCAATGATGCGGCTTCACGTGCAGATTTGCTGATTGCGATGATGGAAATTGCGCTGCATGATGATAATGGAGGTCAGGATGCCCGCCACTGATACACCGCCAGTAGATACAGATGCTGCCAGCGATATTGATCCGCGGCTGCTTGATGTGCTGGTATGCCCGCTCACCCGCAGTGCGCTGCATTATGACCGGGCCCGACAGGAATTGATCAGCCAGCAGGCGCGCAAAGCCTTTCCGGTTCGTTCCGGTGTGCCGATCATGCTGGTTGAAGAAGCCCGCGATCTTAGTGATAACGAATAGCAAGCTGCTGGCGCCGATCTTGCTAAAATGGAAAATATCATGACCCCAACACCAGCCACTGTCTGGCCTGAAGAAATCCGCCTGAGCAAAGCCAAAGACAGCTTGTTCGTGAAGTTTGATAACGGATATGAAACCACGCTGACGGCTGAATTGCTGCGTGTTGAATCCCCATCGGCAGAGGTGCAGGGCCATGGCAGCGGGCAAAAGACCACGCCGGCTGGCAAAGCCAATGTCACCATCGCGGCGATTGAACCTGTTGGCAATTATGCCATTCGAATCAGCTTTAGCGACGGCCATGATACCGGGCTTTTCAGCTGGGATATTTTACATGATTATGGCCAGCGTCAGCAGCAGCTGATTGACGATTATCTGGCGCGGCTTGCGGCTGCCGATCAGCGCCGCGATTAATCAGGAAGCCGCCCGGAAAGCAGGCTGGCGCGCG
>JADHLR010000102.1 GCA_016780525.1 Candidatus Puniceispirillum sp. | reverse complement strand
GCCATGACCTTGCACCGATTAGTTAAAGCCACTAGCGTTTTAAATGCTCGAAACATGAGAGGGGAGAGTGAGCCCACACCCGCGCATCGTTCAGCATGGGCTGTGTAGGATCCACCTAAGGAGATGTGGGAAGACGCGGCGGAATAAACGCCGCCACCGCATCATCATCAGCTCTGCCCAAAATACCCTGCAAAAAAGCCCTAAGCGGTAAAGATCTGCAATGTTTCAGCGCGCGTTGCTGGCCGCACCGATGCCGCCAGCTGCCGGATCAGTGCGGCATTATCCGGTGCCAGCTGCCCGTCTTTGAGATGCATATTATTTTCAAACCCGACCCGGCAATGCCCACCAGCGGCAACCGCTGCCCTCATCACCTCATATTCCTTATAGCCAAAGGCGCAAATCGACCAGCTGGCCATATCCGGCAGACCATCCCCCAGCAAGGGGGCGAGTTCGGATGGATCCGATTGAAAATCTGCGGTATAGCGCCCTAATACCAGTAACACATGTGGCGCACGCGCCGGCAGAATGCCAGCCTGCATCGCCGCCCGCATGCGGCTGACATCTTCAGCGTCATATAATATATGCTGAATGTAAATCTCTTCGGCCTCGGCACGGTGATAGAAATCCTTGGCTAACTGATGTGCCGCGGCACTGTCATCAGCCAGAATTTCGCGCAACCCGACCGAGACAAAATCCGGCTTCACCCCAAACACAACGTCATATTGCTGTTGCGGTGTATAGACACCAACAGCCTCGGTGGTGATCTGAACCAGCATATCCGGCACCGCGCTGCGTAACCCCGCCAGCAGGGTTTTATAGCGCCCAATATCGAGGACATGCTCATCCTGATCGCCCCGCACATGCGCATGCAGAATGCTTGCGCCCTCGGCATGGCAGGCCTTTGCAGCGGCGATGGTTTCGTCGATCGACACCGGTAATTGGGGGTGGTCGGTTTTCACCTTACGCGCCCCGTTTGGCGCCGCCATAATGATTGTTGATCGGCTCATTACACTCTCACTTTAAACTGTTTTAAAAAAATGGCCGGCAGACATAGCGGCACCAGATCATTGCATTTTTATCGGTCGCAGGACGGAATTGCCAGATGCTAACATTCCGGCCGGGCCGGTCAAGCCCTATCCCCGGCCACGGTGTTATTTCGCCGCAAGTCAGGATTGAAATCACATGGTAAAAACCTGTCGCCCCTCTAAACATTCTATGTTAACTACAGCGCACTAGGTGGCTGTCGCCATCACAATCACATTGTAGCAGGATCATCATCCCGTCTCGGGATCATGGCAGTCATCATGGTAGACTCCGCACGCATCACGCAATTTAAAGCACTCAAAGGCCAGCGCAAGATTGTATGTCTGACGGCCTATTCAGCACCAATGGCGCATGCGCTGGATGCCCATTGCGATCTGCTGCTGGTTGGCGATTCCGTCGCGATGGTGCTGTATGGCATGGACACCACGCAAGGCGCCGATTTTGACATGATGATCCGGCATGGTCAGGCGGTGATGCGGCGTCGGCAAAATGCACTTGTGATCATCGATTTGCCCGCAGGAAGCTATGAAAACAGCCCACAACAGGCCCTCGCATCAGCCCGCCGGGTGCTTGATGAAACCGGGGCTGACGGGGTCAAGCTCGAAGGCGGAAGTGACATCGCCGGCCATGTCGCCCTGCTGGCTGAATCGGGCATCGCGGTGCTGGCACATATCGGTTTATTGCCACAGCATGTGTCATCAAAATCGGGCTTTCGTATCACCGGCCGCACAGCCGAAGAAGCCGCGCAGCTTGCCGCCGACGCCAGCGCCCTCAGTCAGGCCGGGGTGTTTGGCGTCGTCATGGAAGGTATTATTGAGCCGGTTGCCGCATCCATTGCCGCAAATTGCAGCGTTCCGACAATTGGCATTGGCGCGTCGCCAGCCTGCGATGGTCAAATTCTGGTAACCGATGATATTTTGGGCCTGTATGATGCCTTTACGCCAAAATTTGTGGAAAAATTCGCCGATTTACAGAATGATATAGGCGTCGCTGCCGCGGCTTTTCACAAAGCTGTTGTCAGCGGGACATTTCCGCAGAAACAGCATTTATTCTGGCCAAAAAAATAATAGGTTGCCGCCGATGACGGTTATTACCACCTCAGATGAAATGCGCCGCGCTGTTGGCAGCTGGCATGCGGCGGGTGATACGGTTTGTCTGGTGCCGACAATGGGGTCAATCCATGCCGGGCATCTGGCGCTGATCGACGCCGCCAGACAAGCCGCGCGGCGCGTCGTTGTCAGCATTTATGTCAACCCGACACAATTTGCCGCTGGCGAGGATTTTGCCAGCTATCCGCGCAATTTTCAGGCTGATCAACAGGCCATTGACGCGGCTGGTGGGGTCGATGCCATTTATGCGCCGCAGACCATGTATGGCGATAATCACGCCACTAGCATCCTGCCAGCTGGCGTTGCCCAGCCGATGGAAGGTGCCAGCCGGCCGCATTTTTTTACCGGCGTTGCGACCATTGTGTTCAAATTATTTCAGCATGTGCCTGCCAATTGTGCGGTATTCGGCGAAAAGGATTTCCAACAGCTTGCTGTTTTGCGGCAGATGGTGACTGATCTGGATCTGCCCATCAATCTTATCGCCCATCCAACCATTCGCGAAGCCGATGGGCTAGCGCTGTCATCACGCAATCACTATCTGAGCGCTGGACAGCGGGCGATTGCGCCCATTTTATATCAGACGCTCAGCACCTGCGCTGGCGAGATTCGCGCCGGCGGGGTGATTGACGAAACGCTGGACACTGCCAAAGCGCGCTTGCTGGCAGCGGGTTTTGATAAAATTGACTATCTTGATTTGCGCGATGCGGTTCATCTGGCAACATCTACCGACGCCAGCGCAGATGACAGGCTGTTGGTGGCTGCCTGGCTTGGCGAAACAAGATTGATCGATAATTGCGCCATTGGCGGCGGCTGAGACAGCGGACAGCGGACAGCTGCTTGCTCAGCACACCGGCTTCACCCGCGCCACAGGGCCGTTCTGGCCGTTTTGGCGGTTCTGTATGAGAGTGGCGCTGTCTATGATACACTGCCGAAGAAATGAACGAGGTGCCCCGGCATGACAAATGATACGAAAAACAGCCCCAATAGCCGGCTTTTTGGCTGTGATAAAGCGGTCGCGGAAACCATTGCGGCGCTGATCAGCTGTTATCAGCGGCACGGCAAATTGCTTGTCTGCGGGAATGGTGGCAGCGCCGCCGACGCCGAACATATTGTTGGCGAAATGATGAAAGGCTTTTGCCTGCCACGCCGCCTATCAGATGATGACAAGGCACGGCTGGCATCTGTTGCCAGCGATGACACCGAGCTGCTTGCCACAAAGTTACAATATGGGCTCGCCGCGCTGTCGCTTGTTAGCCATTCGGCGTTAATCACCGCCACCGCAAATGATCAGGATGGCCAGCTTATTTTTGCCCAACAGGTCTGGGGCATCGGTCAGGCTGGCGATGTTTTGCTGGCAATTTCGACATCCGGCAATTCACAAAATGTGCTGCTGGCGGCGAAAGCGGCGCGGGCAAAAAATATCCTTGTGGTTGGGCTGATCGGGGCAAGCGGGGGACGGCTGGCAGACATCTGTGATATCGCGATCAAAGTGCCATCTGACCAAGTCGCCGAGATTCAGGAAATGCATCTGCCAATTTATCATCATATCTGTGCCAGCGTTGAAGCGCATTTTTTTGCGTAAGCTGAACTGGTGATCCCGGCAGGACTCGAACCTGCTACCTACAGATTAGGAATCTGTCGCTCTATCCTGATGAGCTACGGGACCACAGAGATGATGTATGCCTGATTTGATGATTATTTTCCAGCCCCGTTCACTATCGCTGTTGCCGCTTGCCGGCAGTGATCCCGCGCCCACCCCGATCGGCCCGGTTTATCCAGCGCCAGCAAACGGCTTGTCCGGCATAGATTGACAATAGTGACGCCAGGGCGCATAAACCCGGTCACACACGCGGCGCGCTATGGGGCGATGCTGCCCAGCGAACAGCTATGCGCTAGAAAACACATTTATGTCACAAGTTACACAAGATGCTCCTGCTGCCGCCAGCAATGCCGGCGGTGCTGATTTTACTAATTTTGGTTTGCCGGAAATGATGTTGGTCACGCTTGCCCGCGAAGGGCTTGTCGAACCAACACCTATTCAGGCCTTATCGATTCCGCCGCTGCTTGACGGCAAGGATTTAATTGGGCTGGCGCAAACCGGTACCGGCAAGACCGCGGCGTTTCTGCTGCCCTTGATGACGCAGCTTGGGTACAGCGCTGCGGTGCGCGCCGGACAGCCGCCAAAAGCATTGATTCTGGCGCCGACCCGCGAGCTTGCCAATCAGATTTCACAAAATGTGCATAAGCTGGCGGCTGATCTCAATATCCGGCATATCGCGGTATTTGGCGGCGCCCGCTATGACGCGCAGATCCGTGGCCTGCGCCGCGGTGTCGATATTGTTGTGGCAACGCCTGGACGTTTGCAGGATCTGATGGATCGTGGTGCCTTTGACCCCAGCGGCATCACCCATTTTGTTCTGGATGAGGCCGATCATATGCTCGATCTGGGATTTTACCCGGCGATCAAGCGGATTGCCGCCAGCCTGCCAGCGCGCCGTCAAACCATGCTGTTTTCAGCGACAATGCCGCCGGAGATTGAAGCCCTTGGCAAGCAGTTTCTGCGCGATCCGGAACGAGTCAAAGCCCCGCAAACCGGTATCACAGCGGATAAGGTCACCCAACGCATCACATTGATGGCCGAAAGCGACAAGCGCGACCGGCTGAGCGATATTTTGCGGGACGAAACCACCGGTCAGGTGCTTATTTTTGTGCGCACCAAGCGGCGTGCTGATGCGCTGGCAAAATTTTTGTCGGTGCGCGGATTGTCCGTCGATGCGCTGCATGGCGACATGCGCCAGACGGTGCGGCAAAAAGTGCTGCGTAATTTTCGCAGTGGTGAGCTGCGGGCGCTGATTGCCACCGATGTGGCGGCGCGCGGCATTGATGTTGCCGGGCTGAGCCATGTGGTAAACTTTGACCTGACTGACACGCCCGAAGCCTATGTGCACCGCATTGGGCGCACCGGGCGGGCCGGGCTTGGCGGTCTGGCGTTGTCATTTTGCGCGCCTGACGAACAGCACAAGCTGGCGGCGATTATTTCGGTTGTCGGCGGGCGCATCGAATTATTTGAACTGGATGGCACCCCCATTACCGATTTCAAAGCCGCCCCGGGGGCCGGTAAGCAACGCCGCCAGCGTGCAAGGCCAGCGGCGCGTGGCGGCAGACCAGAGCGCTCGTCTGGCAGAGCCGCCGGGTCTGATAAACGCCCACCGCGTCAGCCAAAACCTTTCAAAGAACGCAAACGCGCTGCGGATGCGGATGCTGGCGAGCGTCGGCCGCGAACTGATCGTGATGCGACAGCGCGGCATGACAAACCGCAACGCCCATCAAAGCCAGCCAGAAGCGGCAAACCAACCGCCGGCAAAAGCGCCGCCCCATCCGCCCAGAAACTGTTCAGCAAACGGCCAAAATTTAACAGCCGTCCAGACTTTGGTGACAGCCCAGCAACGCCGTCCCGGTCGGGGTCACAAAGCGGCAAGCCGGACACGCCCGGACAAAAACACAAACACGGATCAGCCGGAAAAGCTGGGCATAAATCTGAGTATAAAGCTGGCGGGGCGCAGCAGCGCGACAGCAATGGCGGCGCCAGCAATTATGCGGGCGGGCGACCGAAAAAGCCCGGGCAGAAGCCACGGTTTCGCGGCGCCGCTGATGATGGTCAATCCAGTCGTGGGCAATCCGAACGCGGGCA
>JADHLR010000101.1 GCA_016780525.1 Candidatus Puniceispirillum sp. | reverse complement strand
GTCACAAACCCAACAAATTCGGTCACCAGAATCAGCGGCCCCGGGGTTGTTTCCGCCAGCCCGAGGCCATCCATCATGGTGCCGGCTTGCAACCAGCCAAGTCGACCAACGACATCCTGCGCCATATAGGCCAGCACCGCATAGGCACCGCCAAATGTAACGACAGCAAGCAGGCTGAAAAAATAGCCAATGGCAGCCAGTTGTGCAGTACCAAAAATATAATCAACAGCCAGTATCGGAAGCCACCACAACGCCGCCCAATGCAGCAGGGTGAAAAAATTCTGCCGGCCATTTGGAAGGGTAATAACTGACCATTGGTCATTAATGGGTTTGCTGGTGACAAAGCCGTAAAATGCGGCGCTGGCAATGATCAGCGGAAACGGCAGATTGGCGAAAAAAATGCCAATGAAACCGGCTATCGCAATCAGCCAATCTGCGGTGTTGTGAAGCGTCCGATGCGCCAGTTTGCCAAGCGCCTGTAGAACAATAATGCTGATACCGGCTTTCAGCCCGTTAAAAAGCGATTCGATCCAGCCCATTGTGCCGAAATACACATAGCCAGCCGCCAGTGCCAGCATCACCAGCGCACCGGGTAAAATAAACAAGCCGCCGGCCAGTAAGCCGCCGCGCAACCCATGCAGGCGCCAGCCGGAATAGGTCGCCAGCTGCATCGCTTCGGGCCCGGGCAATAGCATGCAAAAGCTCATCGCATCGGAAAATTGCCGGTCGGTTAGCCAGCCGCGCTCGGCAACAATTTCGCGGTGCATCAGGGCAATTTGTGCGGCCGGCCCCCCAAATGATAAAATCCCGATTTTTGCCCAGACCCGGCCGCAGGCAGATAATGACGCAGATTTATCCGGGGATGAAGGGCTGGCCTGTCGGGCCGGGCCTTGCTGCTGGATTTTCGTCATAAAACAGTGCCACCATAATTACTAACCCAACAAACAACGCCCACATCATCAGCGCCCCCATCATTGTTTGGCGGTAATTGCTTGTCGGCGCAGATTAGCATGTAACCGGCAACCGGGCTAGCCTGCGTCTGACCGGGTAAAGGCCCATTTGATGCTGCTATTGCCGGTTGCCCGCAGATCGCCAAGCGCAAAACTCAGCACAATCTGCTGGCAGTTCATCCGGTCTGTGCCATCGAAAAACAGCGAATTGTCCAGCGATGTTGCGGCATTAGACCGGAACACCCAGCCGACCCGATGTCCCCGGATTTTCAGCAGAACCCGTTGATCGTGCAGCATCGCCGCGGTGACCCGCGGGTGCAGGTGAAACCGCGCTATCGCAAGCCGTGGGATTTCGCCCGGCGCACCGGTATATTCCAGAATATCGGCACCGCGTAAATTGCCGCCACCGGTTGCGAGAAAAAGATGTCGGTGATGCAAAATCCCATGTGATGGCGCATAGCCATCATGCGTTGCCACCGCCAGCATGCCACCTTCGGCCGGGCCGATTTCCACATTCGATACTCTGGCCAGCCGGTTTTCGCCCGGGCTTGATGAATTCTGCCCGTCGATGGTGAGGGTTGAATGGGCTTTGGTCGAACAAAGCAGCCGCTGTAGATTGGCATCTGTTGCGGTTTGCCCGGGATTGACCACAAGCAAATGCTGACCAACGGCAAATTCAAATGCCAGCGTACCAAATCCGGTGACCTCTGCATTGGTTTCAGGCGTGCCGGTATCCATGATGAGTGTTGAGCGCGCTGAAGAAAGTCGGACAAAACCGCTATCGGGGGCCAGTTGCAGCACTTTGCTGCGTTGTTCGGCCCGCGCCAGCGTTTCTTCAATTATTTCATTGGCCATCAGCCCGGCGCCGTTAAACCGGGCAAACTGGCCGTCGGCATGGCGCCACATTCGACATAAGGCCGCCATCTGGACAATTTTTTTGTCAAGCTGTGCGGTGCTCTCGATGTCAGTTGATGATGCTGTATTGCGGATTTCGATAAGGTCGCGCATCAGTTTCAGATGGATGTCTGGCATGCGGCTTTTGTGCCCGCCATCAGCCTGCGTGACCTGCTCAATCAACGGCAAGGTCAGGTCGAGTAAAGCTTCCAGATTCTCGGTTTTGGCACCAAGCGCGGCTTGCGCCACAAACAGGCCTTTTAATGCAGTCAATTGCGCTGTCTGATCGATCAGCCGCTGCCAATCCAGTGCCAGACATTTGGCTTGCAGGGCGATTGATTGTGCCAGTTTGGCCTGAAAATCCTCGGTGGCCGAGGGCGCATACCAATCATAGCAAAAAATCAGATTGGCAAGCCGCTGTCCCATGATATCGGGTTGCCAGCGGCTGGCGTGCCAGCTGCTATTTTGTTGAACCCAGCCCTCGATGAGCTGTCTTGCCCGGCTGCGGGCGTGGCTGCCACCAAAGGCGCGTAAATCGCGGAGCCATTCAAAATTATCAAAGCCGCGGCTGTCACTGCGCCAGTTGCTGCTGCTTGTTATGATGTGCGATCCGTTGCTGGCAGAGCCGCGCCAATGGTCTGGTGCCGGATGAGTAATGGCGGGGGCAGGCACACTGGCCAGCGACCAGTTGAACAGGCGGGTCCGGCGGAATAGCCGTTGAAACTTTCCGATCCGCCAAACTGTTCTTGATGCTGTTTGTTGCGTCATAGATCCTGTTGTCGCCCGTTTGTTGCGCGGCACAATGCGATGATCAGCGCGCCGCTCTATCCTATGCTATAGACATTAACCGCGCGATAAAAAATCCATCGACGCCACCAATGTCGGCATAGCTGCTTGGCAGAATCCGTAAACAGCCATTTTCGGTAATTGATCTGCCAAAAAGCCCTGCCTCGGCGCTGGTGATCGGCGCCAATTGATAGCGGCCGTCTGCCGCCTCTAGTATAGCGGCAATGATATCTTCGCCTTCTTCCGGCTGCAGCGAACAGGTTGCATAAATCATCTGCCCACCCGGTTTTAACCATCCAAGCGCTGTCGTCGCCAGCTCCCACTGGATGGTTTGCAGACTGCTGATATCGGCACTGCTACGGCGTCCCAAAATATCCGGTCGGCGGCGGATTGTGCCGGTCGCTGAACAGGGCGCATCGAGCAAAACAGCGTCAACTGGCGTCTCTGGCACAAAGCTGCGACCGTCAGATAAAACCAGTTTCGATGGCATGTTAAGACGTTTCAAATTGCGCCGCAACCTGTCGAGCCGTTTGCGGTTGCTGTCAATCGCGGTGACATCTGCCCCGGCTGCAATCAATTGCGCTGTTTTACCACCGGGTGCGGCACATAGATCGATCACCTGCTTGCCGGCAAGCTGATCCAGCAGGCGGGCTGGCATGGCGGCGGCGGCATCCTGCACCCACCATGCACCATCAGCAAATCCATCAAGCTGTGCCGGGTCGCCATCAAACTCGCGGCGGATGGTGTTGCCATGCAGCAATTTTCCGTCGAGCTTTTCTGCCCAGTGCGCGGCATCCGCGGCAACTGAAATATCTAAAGATGGTGGCAACATAGCAAGCCCGGCAATCATATCGGTAGCCTCGTCGCCCCAGTAATGCTGCCAGCTAAGCCTTAACCATTCTGGCAAATTTTCCGCGTCATGCGTGGTCGCCAACAGGGTGTCACCATCGCGCGTCAGCCGCCGCATAACCGCATTGGCAAGGCCGCATAGTCTCTCAAAACCAGCTTGCCGCATCAGTTCAACGGTGCTGTCAACAGCGGCATGCGCGCCGGTTTTCAAAAATAACAGCTGCGCCGCCCCCATTGCCAGAATGATGTTGGCGTCGGCTTGCGCGCCAAACGGACGGCGTGTCATCAATGGCGCTAATATTTTCTCAAGCTGGCCGCGCCGTCGCAGATATGTCGTCGCCAGCAATTGCACAAAACGACGATCGCGCCCGTCTAATTTGGGCAAATCAGCATGCGCCGCAAGCGCCTTGTCGAGTTGGCTTCCTTCTTCAACAGCTGTCAGAATATCAAATACGATCTGTCGGCTTTGCAGGGCTGGCGCGCCAGTTGGTTTGCCAGTTGGTTTTCCAGTTGGTTTGGCGCCACCGGCGCGCGGCTTATTCTGGGCGGTTCTGGTTTTGCTTGGGGCAGGTTTTGATCGCCCCGTCACGGCTTTCGCCGATGGCTTTTTCAGGCTGAGTACAGGCTTGTCCAGTTTGGTGACATTGTCGCCTCGATCCGAGCTATCAGCCATATCGATTATCCCATATTAATGTGCTTGCTGTATGCGGCGGCGGCGCGTCTGCGTTGCTGCCTTGTTTTTTCCTATGTGAAGGGGCATATAGGGAATTATGGAACGTGACAAGAAAAAGCCATCAGCAGATCAGACGGCAGGGGTGAACACAGCCGATATGCCGCCACCTGCCGCTGCGCCGCTATCCCCCGATACGACAAAATTGTCGCCGACTGAACTACACGGGCCAAAAGGCCCGGAACCCACCCGCTATGGTGATTGGGAGCAAAAAGGCCGCTGTACAGATTTTTAAATGCACAGATTTTTAAATGTACAGATTTTTAGATGCACAGGTTTCTAGATGCACCGATGTCCCGACATTCTGATTTTTCACCTGCGGCTGCGCTGATGCTGGCATGGCAGGGGTAAAAGCAGATATTTTGGTCAGTGCGGCGCTGCGTTATGCAAATGAGGCGATGATCGACTGCGTGTTACAGCATCGCGGTGACGCTGACGCTGGCGCTATATATGTGCATATTGATGCGCTCGATGGTCGTCATCAGATTGTCGCCCGCAGTCTGGATTTTGATGGCAGCTATAGCTGGCGGGTCATCACCAGCAGCGCGTGGGTCGATGCGGATACCGCCAGAGCGCGCTTGCAACAGGAATTGGAACGCGATCCGGATGCCTTTATCGTTGCTGTTACTGACCGCGACGGGCGGAATCCGTTTTTGATGTTTTAACAGAGCTTTGTGTCAAACGCTTTTCAGTGTATTGATCGGCGATATTTGATGGAGATTTTCAATGAGACGGTATTTTTTAACTCTGCTCACTCTGGCCTTTTCTATCATGGGGGCCGTTTCTATGATGGGGAATACAGCGATGTCTGATGATTTAAAAATCGAAGTGATGCAGGAAGGTGACGGTGACGTGGCAGAAGCCGGGCAGCGCGTGACGGTGCATTATGAAGGACGGCTGAGCGATGACACTGTGTTTGATAGCTCCAGACCCCGAGGCCGGCCATTCAGCTTTACCATTGGTGCAGGTCAGGTCATCAAAGGCTGGGAACAGGGCGTTGCCGGTATGAAAATTGGCGAATTGCGGCGCCTCACAATCCCCGCAGATTTGGCCTATGGCGCGGCAGGTGCGGGCGATGTGATCCCACCAAACGCAACATTGGTGTTTGATATTGAATTGCTGGCTGTCAGCGCGCCGGTGACATTGGGCCAGGCCACCCCCGAGGATCTGCTGCAAGCGCAAAAAGACGGTGTGCTAATCGTTGATATCCGCCGGGCTGATGAATGGGCGCAAACCGGCGTCATTGAGGGCGCCAAGACCATCACCGCTTTTCAGACAAATGGCAGCCTACACCCGGATTTTCAGCAAGATTTTATGGCACTTCTTCCAACGCCGGATACACCGGTGCTGCTCTATTGCCGGTCGGGCAATCGTACCGAAAACCTGGGCATGGCGTTGATTGAACAATTAGGATTTTCGCAGGTTTCGCATCTGAGCGAGGGAATTTTGGGCTGGACAGAGGCCGGGCATAAAACCGTTATTTACACGCCCTGACACAGCGGTGTAGTTCGGTTTTTGAGCAAAGCTTCAGGCAGAAAGAGTGATGAATAAAAAGCACAAAACAATTGACCGCCGAATAATTGACCGCCGTCTGTGTGCCGCACCGATGATGGATTGGACTGACAGGCATTGCCGCTATTTTT
>JADHLR010000100.1 GCA_016780525.1 Candidatus Puniceispirillum sp. | reverse complement strand
TGCGCAATTTTACGCCGCTGCGAAACATCCCAAAGCTGCCGAAGCTGGCCGCATTCCATCTGCCATTCTGATGGATCAGGACAACGCCTATGCGACTGAACAGAACCGGCTGAAGAGCCGTGATGAACTCGCTGAAATCTATCGGGGTGTCGGCGATAGAACCATCGTCAGCTATTGCAATACCGGGCATTGGGCGGCGACCAACTGGTTTGTGATGTCAGAAGTGCTGGGCAAGGATAACGTAAAATTATATGATGGATCGATGGTCGAATGGACAGCCGACTCCAGCCTGCCGCTTGATGTGAGCGGTAAATCGAATATGCAAAAGATCAAGGATATGTTTTCGGGTCTTTTGGGGTAATGTGAATTATGGCTCCCGGTATCGGGGGCCATTTTCCATAGGGTTTTACAACACCGCATTTGGACATGATGACCTTCAGGTGTGATGAATTTTCATTTTATGTGATGGTGCGCTATGCCTGTTTCTTCTCCAAATTCCGGTTCGTCTTCAATTACAGATAAACCGCATCCAGCGCATGCTACTGGCGGGGCAACCCGGGTGGTCGACAGACCGCTTCTGTTGTTGATCAGCTGTCTTGGTATTGTGCTGGCCGGGCTGGCTGGCCTCGATACCGGCGTGACCGGGCTGGCGCTTGTTGGTCTTGGCATGCTGCTTGGCATGGCATTTATGGGATTTCAATATGGCTTTGCATCTGGCTGGCGCCGGTTTCTTGAAACCGGTGATGGCAGCCCGCTGAGCCTGCATTTTTTGCTGGCCGCATTATGTGCATTGATGTTTATCCCGGTCAGTGCTGCCGGGATTGGCCCGTCCGGGTCATTGGCACCGGTGTCGCTGTCGCTTTTTATTGGTGCCTTCATGTTTGGCACCGGCATGCAGCTTGCCAATGGCTGTGGGTCTGGCGTGTTGTTCAGCTTTGGTGGCGGCTCTGGCCGTATGCTTGTGGCACTGCCCTTTTTTGTTATTGGCTCAGTGCTGGGTTCAATCATCCTGCCGCCGGTGCTGGCGCTGGGGTCGCTTGGGCAGGTTGAAATCGGTGCCGGCCTGTCGGGGTTTGGCAAATTAGCTGTTAATCTTGCGCTATTGCTGTCGGCAGCCGCTTTATTTGGTTGGCTCGGCGCGCGCCGGGGGTTTTTTCTCAGCCGAAAAATGCTGCTGGCAACCGCGATGATTGCGTTGCTGTGCTGGGGCGTTTTTTGGGTATCACAGCATCCATGGGGGGTCACATTCGGCTTTACCCTGTGGGGCGCGAAAATTGCCAGCGCTATTGGTGTGCCGATCGAAGATTTTACCTTTTGGACATGGCCCGGGCCGCAACGCGCATTAACCCATTCGGTTTTGTCAGACACCAGCAGTTTAATGGATTTTGCGATGATTATAGGTGCCGGGTTGACCGCTGCGGTGACCGGTGCCTTTGCCAAATCGGCCTGGCCAAATGCGCGCCAGTTACAGGCGGCAGCGCTTGGCGGTTTGCTGATGGGGATTGGTGCCCGGCTCAGCTTTGGATGCAATATTGGGGCGTTTCTGGCAGGCACCGCATCGGGCAGTCTGCATGGCTGGATCTGGTTCGCGCTGGCGCTTGCCGGCAGTGTTCTGGGCATTCGCCTGCGCGCCAGATTTGGATTTTGAGGACAGCGCCATGCCGCAAAAAAACCCATTAACACTGCGCCCAAGGACACTCTATGCGCTGGCTTTACTGGCGTTGTTTCTGGTGGCCATTGGCGATCATCTGACAAGCCCGGTATTGTCCAGCCTGGCGGCGCCAACTGAATTGGGCAATGCCTGTGCCCCATGCGGCGCACCCTGTATCGAGAAACAACCGACGGCCGATTAGCCGCGCCCAATAAACGGCATTTTCGGCGCCATTACCGTCATAAACTGGACATTCGCATCAAGTGGCAGATTGGCCATATGCAGAACCGACGATGCCACATGCGCGACATCCATAGTGGCCTCGGCCCGAATGCTGCCATCGGCTTGCGGCACACCTTTGGTCATCGGCACCGCCATTTCGGTCAGTGCATTTCCGATATCAATCTGTGACGCACAAATATCATAGGCCCGCCCGTCAAGCGACAGAGATTTAGTCAATCCTGTAATGGCATGTTTGGTGCTGGTATAGGGCGCTGATCCGGGGCGCGGTGCATGCGCCGAAATTGATCCATTATTGATGATCCGGCCGCCTTGTGGGGATTGTGACCGCATCTGTGCAAAGGCCGCGCGCGCACATAAAAATGATCCGGTCAGGTTAATCGCAACCACATTCATCCACACATCAACATCTGTTTCATCGACCGAAGCTGGCGGGCTGCCAATACCGGCATTGTTGAACAGGATATCCAGCCGCCCCCAGCTGGATATGGCGGTGGCAAAAGCGGCATCAACATCAGCCGGGTTGGAGACGTCACAGGGCAATAGCAACGCATTTTCATGGCCATTGGCCGCGGCTTCAAGCGTGGCGGCGCGGCGTCCCAAAAAGCCAACCCGATAGCCATCGTCTAAAAAAGCGTTGGCGGTGGCGCTGCCAATACCGCTGCCGGCACCGGTTACGATGATGGTTTTCTGCATGGAACTGCCTTTGTTGCGCAATTTATTGTGTGAACCGGCGGCCAGTCTAGCCCGTCCTGTGGTGTTGGTCTATGCGATAAAGTTTCAGGCGGGCGATCAGACATGATTTCGTTTAGGGCTAGGCAAGGCCGGTAATGCCGCGCTATGAAAGCCCGATAAACGTTACATCATATAAGGACATATTGTGGGAGTTGGTGTTGCCTTTGTTGTGCATCCGGAATTGCGTCAAAGCCCGTCAACGCGGCCGGCAGAGCAGATGCTTGGCGAAGCGGCGCTGCTTGCCGAGGCCATTGGTCTTCATGTCGGTCATGCCGAAACGATCAACCTGACAACTGTTCGGGCGGGTTCGTTTTTTGGCAAGGGGGTGACGGAACGGCTTGCCGAGCTTGCCAACAACTATGATGATCCGGTGGTGATCGTCAATACCTCATTGTCACCTGTGCAGCAGCGTAATCTGGAAATGGCGATTGCCGCCAAGGTGATTGACCGCACCCAGCTCATTCTGGAAATTTTTGGTGCCCGCGCACAGACCCATGCCGGTCGTCTACAGGTGGAATTGGCTGCGCTTAGCTTTCAACGCAGCCGGCTTGTACGCAGCTGGACACATTTGGAACGCCAGCGTGGTGGTGGCGGGTTTTTGGGCGGCCCGGGTGAACGGCAGATCGAACTAGACCGCCGAATGTTGATGCGCCGGGTGGCACAAATTAAACTGGAACTCAAAGACGTGGTGCGTACCCGCAGCCTGCAACGGCGCAACCGGGTGCGGGGCGAAACCCCGACAATTGCGCTGATTGGCTATACCAATGCCGGTAAATCAACATTATTCAACCGCCTGACTGGCGCTGCGGTGCTGTCAAAAGATATGTTATTTGCCACACTTGACCCAACAATGCGTGAATTGGTGCTGCCATCCGGCCGCCACGCAATTCTGGCTGATACGGTTGGCTTTATCAGCCAACTGCCAACCGAACTTGTTGAGGCTTTTAAAAGTACGCTGGAAGAGGTGGTGCATGCCGATCTTTTAATTCATGTGCATGACGCCGCCTCTGAATTTGTCAGCGAGGATGCTGATGATGTGACGTTGGTTCTGCAAGAGCTTGGTCTGGATGAGATGCGCCAGCAACAATCTGTTTTGCATATCTTTAATAAAACTGATTTATTGACCGATGATGATCAGCGGGTCTGGCTTGGCAAAAAATATGTGGGTGGCGTCTTTGCCTCGGCGCAGGACGGCAGCGGCATCGCTGATGTGCTAGAGGCGATTGACAGCTATCTGGGGCGTGATGCGGTGCAGACCATTTTGCAGATCAAGCCGGAGGACGGTGCCGCCCGTGCCTGGTTATATGCGCATGCCCATATCCGCGACTCCAGATTTGATGATGCCGGCTGCGAGTCACTGACGGTGAGCATCAGCATGGCTGATCATGCCCGCTTTCTGGCCCGATGGCCGCATCTCGGCCAGCCTATGTAATGGCGGTGCAAATCTGCCTTGTTTCAGTTGCTGTTCAGCCGCATAGTGGCGTTTCGAAAAATTTGCCGCAAAAGTTTGAACATGGTAAGTTTCGACCACACAAACGCATCATCGGGGGGTCTTATGGGCGATCAGCAACGCATTGTCTTTATCAATGGCAAATTTGTACCGGAAACCGAGGCAAGCCTGCCTATTTTTGACCGCGGCTTGTTGTTTGCCGATGCTGTTTATGAAGGTTTTGGCATACTTGATGGGCAGATTGTTGATTTCATTTATCATATGCAGCGACTGGAACAATCACTGGCGAAAATTGCCATCCCGGCCACATTTACGACCGACAGCATGTTTGCTGATTTGATGCGTTTGATCGAAAAAAACGCCATAAAATACGGGTTTTTATATCTGCATGTGACACGTGGTGCGGGCGACCGCGCCTATCATTATCATGATGGCTATGTGCCGAATATATTTGCCTTTACACAAGGCGAGAAATTCGCCGTTGATGATATGCCGCCCGCCATTACCCTGCATACAGTGCCTGATCTGCGCTGGGCGCGCCGTGATATCAAATCAACCAATTTACTCGCCCAAGTGATGGCAAAACACGCGGCGCATGAGGCCGGTGACTATGAAGCATTGATGCTTGATCCGGATGGTTATGTGACCGAGGCCGGATCATCGAGCTTTTTCTTCATCAAAGATGGTGATTTATTCGTGCGGCCGGTGACCAACGAAATTTTGCATGGCATCACCCGGCAAACCATGTTGCGGGTGGCGGCGCAGATGGAGCTTCGGCTTGTTGAAAGGGTGTATAAACTTGACGAGGTGTTACAGGCCGACGAAGCGCTGATCACCGCCTCATCAATCTATGTTTTGCCAGTCAGCAAAATTGACCAACATGTGATCGCCGACGGCAAAGCTGGCCGCTTTAGCGTGGCATTACGCAAAGCCTATCTGGAAACAGCCAGAGCTGAATTTTACCAGCCACAGGCCGGTTGAGGTCAGCTCTTCGGGTTGGTGGCATAGCGCGTCACCAGAAACACCCCGGCGGACGCCATGCCGAACCCGGCCAATGTTACCGGGGTCAGCGGTTCTGCAAGCCATATATTGGCGATAAGCGCGGTGGTTGGCGGCACCAGAAATAACAATGAGGTTGTGGCGGCGACGCTGTCCCGTTTAATCAGAATCATCAAAATAATATAGGCACCGGTCGATACCACCAAAACCTGCCAGGCAAGCGCGCCGATAAAACCGGCTGTCCAGTCAATATGTGGCACCTCGATGGTATGAATAAGCAGCACAAAAAACAGCGTTGCCGCGGTGGCCTGAATGGCATTGCTGTGCAGCAGGCCAATCTGATGGCCAATTTTTTTCTGCAATAAAGTGCCGCCGGTAATCGCCAGAAGTGCGGTTAAACTGGACAGCAAGGGTAATGTGGGCATCGCGGTGTCCAGCGATGGTGACAGCACCACGACAACGCCAATAAAGCCAACTGCGATGCCAAGCCATTGCACGGCGCGCGGCTTTTCACCAAACAGGGTGATGGCGAGGGCTGTTGTCAATAAAGGCTGTGTCGAAACGATCAGCGCTGTCAGCGCCGCACCCAATCCGTTTGCCATCGCATAAAAGCTGCATCCAAGATAAAACCCATGCAGTAAAAGACCGACGCAAATGCTGCCGGATAAGGCCCGCCGGGTGAGGGCTGGTGATGCCGATTGCGCCATTTTACGCTGTTGCCGCCAGACAGCGACAATCACGCTGACGGCTGCAAAGATCGCTGCAACAATGGCAAACC
>JADHLR010000007.1 GCA_016780525.1 Candidatus Puniceispirillum sp. | reverse complement strand
ATTGGCTTTGTCGACACAGGTTACCGCGCCGGTTTTGCCGGCAGCGCGTCTTTTGCGGGCAAGGTTGAATGCAAATTTATGCAGCTTTTCGGTTGTTTTGCGGGTGATCCGCATGGTCTCTTCGACGGCAAAATCAGCTTCGATATGGCTGCGATTATGCACCGCCGCCGAATGAAACAGACCTTCGGTTGACTCGCGGATGACAATAAAATCGATGCTGGCGGCACGCGGGTCTGCAAGCTTTTGCGGGATATTGGGATAGGCTTTCACCGGCCGCACCCCGGCATAAAGCTGAAACCGCTCACGCAGCCGCAGATGCGGTGAAATTTCGGTGCCATTAGGGTGCCGGATAGATGGCAGGCCGATCGCCCCGAGGAAAATGGCGTCACATTTGCCGGCAATATCCTCGCCACCAGCTTCGATATCCGCGCCGGTTTCCTGAAAATAGGCAGCGCCCGCATTAATCATGGTTATGGCAAGTGGTGCTTCGCCCACTAACCGCAGACATAGATCAACCAGATATGTTGTGGCATCACAGACATCTGCGCCAATCCCGTCGCCTTTGATCAGGGCAATATGGGCGCTCACGATTGAATAGCCCTAGCTTGCGGAAGATGCGGTGTGTTATGCGCAATCTTATATAAAGTCTTATATGAAAAGATGGCTGGGGCGGTAGGATTCGAACCTACGATACACGATACCAAAAACCGATGCCTTACCACTTGGCCACGCCCCAATCCGATTGGAAGCTGCAATTTAGCGAGCAAGTCTCGTGCAATCAAGCCTGTTCTTGCCGCGATCACCCGCAAAATGCGGCTTATTTGCCGAATGCTGAGGCAGATCATGGTGAAATGCCATCAGTCGGCGTGTCTGCCGGCGATAATCTGGTTGGTTTTGTCCAATATCCGGCTTGCTGAAATTCTGCGCAGGCGGCTGTGGCCTCAGCTAAATCATCAAAAATGCCAAAGCAACTGGCGCCGCTTCCCGACATTTGTGCGGCATGACAGGACGGCATCCGGCGAAAACGCTGCAATATATCGGTGATTTCCGGCACCAGCCGCGTCGCAACAGCCTCCAGATCATTGCCATATCCGGATAAGCGGACAGCATCATTCTCGGTAATCTCGGGCAAGGCCTGATTATAAGGTGGTGCCAATTGTTTAAAAACCGCGGCGGTCGATAAGGGCACAAGCGGATTGACCAAAAGCAGGGTGCCCGCATGGATGTCGTCAAGCTGATGAATAGCCTCACCGGTGCCGGTGATCCGGTGCGGCGTCGCGGCGAGACACACCGGTACGTCAGATCCAAGATTTGCGGCAAGGGCAAATAGGGTTTCATGCGGCAATGGTGTCGTCGCCAGCGTGTTCAACCCGCGTAATACCGCGGCGGCGTCGGCCGAGCCACCCCCCAGCCCGGCCCCGACCGGAATATGTTTTTCAAGGTGAATGGCAACCGGCCCGCATTTTCCACCATTGTTACGAACATTATCACGAAAAGCATCCCGTGCTGTGCTTACCAGATTATCCCCGCTTTTGGTGGCGGCCAGCATCGGCGCAAACGGCCCGCTGATAGCAACAGAGTCTTTTTCGGCCAGCCGCATCCGGATCTTGTCACCGAACTGGCAAAACACCACAATCGAATCAAGATTATGCAGGCCGCTGTCGGTTTTTCCAAAAACCCGCAAACATAAATTGACCTTGGCCGGTGCCAATAATTCGATCATCGCTTCATTGCCCTGTTGCGGCCAATCCGGATGCCAGCTTGGTTTGCAATTCAGCCTGCAGATCCTCATCATCGGCCAGTTGCGCGGCATAACGCCATTTGAACTGCGCCTCGGCATAGCGTTCGGTTTGCCAGTAAGCATCGCCAAGATGCGATATGATCAACGCATCTTCGGGTTCCAGCATTGTGGCTTTTTCCAAAAATTCAACAGCAAGCTGATAATTGCCAAGCTGATAATGCACCCAGCCAAGCGAGTCGACGAAAAACCCGCTATTTGGCCGCAACCGCACAGCCTGCTCAATCAGTTGTATCGCCTGATCAAGATGGCGCCCGGATTCGGCCCACCAATAGCCAAGATAATTCAGCGTGAAAGGATCATTCGGGTTGCGCTGCAAAGCGGCTTTGAAGCCAGCTTCGGCTTGGACGTCCTCATCGAGCCTTTCATGCGCAATCGCCAGATTGCGGTATAGGGTAGCGGTGTCAAACCCGCCGTCTTTTGCCTGCAAATAATTATCGCGTGCCTGTTCATAATGTTCGTGGCGACGATACAGATCGCCAAGCTCTTTATATAAATAGGCGTTGTTTGGGCGGCGCATGACATACGCATCAAACCGCTCAATTGCCGCTTCTAAATTATCTGTTCTGATGTCAATATCATTGTGCAGCAGCATCCGGGGCAAGGCCCAGAGGCTGGCATCATCAATCGCTAGCAGTGCTGTTCTGGCGCGGTCAAATTGGCCAAGTTCAAACCATGATTGCGCCAGAAAAAACCGCGCGGCATCATTTTGTGGGTCAAGATACAGTGCCAGCTGCAAACGTGCCGGCACCATAATGACAAATTGCGGGTCGCGATAGGCCAGCGCGGTATCGATAATGGCATTGGCAATAAAGGCCGCGATATCATCTGGCGGCAATAATCGCGCCGCGCTGATCTGGCTGCGTTCAAAACTATAGGGCAAACTCTCGAGCAGGCTGTGCGCTGTCGTATGCTGATTACCGCGTATCAAAATACCGGCCGTTTGCAGGGCTATTTTTGCTGGCAGGGCGGATGATTCGGCAAGCTGCGTCGCGGTAACAACGGCTTCTTGCTGATGCCCTAAATATTCTGCCATTAACGCAACCTGAAGCTGCAGATAAGGCGGCATGGCATTGTTGTCTTGTGATAACAGCAGGCTGGTTTCGGCAAGATGCGCCAGACCCGCATCACCCCGCCCCGCCGCGGTAAATGCCCAGGATTTAATCACCCCGGCAAACGGCGTCGCGGTGACGTCTTCGGCCAGTTGATCGGATAAAACAATCACCGCATCCCAGTCAGCGGCTTTGATCGATTGTGCGATGGCTGGCTCGACAGCATATGGTGCCTTGATATTTGTGCCTTCAAGCTGGCTCGCCAATGCGGCTGCCAGATCAATATTGCCGTCACGATATTGCGTCACAAAACTTTGCTGTAATAGTTCCGGGTTGCGTTCATCCTGCTCTAGCGCGGCCAGAAAAAACCCGGCTGATGCTGTGACGTCATTCAGGAAGGATGCCTGACGCGCGGCCAGAAAATGCCCGGCATCTATTGTCGTTTGTCTGGCAGTGGTCGCGCTCACCGTCGGGCCGGAACTTATCTGTTGGGTCTGGCATGCGGTGGGAAACAAAAACAGCGGCAGCCAGATCAGAGCAGACCACGATTTTTTGCGCCGAACGGGGCTGTTGTGGTCTGTCTTACTCTGTCGCAATACGGCCTCACATGTTTGGATAGTTTGGCCCGCCACCACCTTCCGGGCTGACCCAAACAATATTTTGTGTTGGGTCTTTAATATCACAAGTTTTGCAATGAACACAGTTTTGCGCGTTGATTTGTAATTTTGGTTCGCTGCCATCGTCATTACGCACGATTTCATAAACCCCGGCCGGGCAATAGCGTTGCTCTGGCGAATCATAGAGCGCCAGATTATGCGTAATCGGCACGGTGGCATCTTTCAGCGTCAGATGCGCTGGCTGGTTTTCTTCATGATTGGTGCCCGACAGAAAGACTGACGAATTACGATCAAAACTGACCACACCATCTGGCTTTGGATAATCTATTTTTGGCGCGTCACTGGCTTTTTTCAACGCCAGATGATCGGCGTGGTGGCGCAATGTCCAGGGTGCCCGACCGAAAAACAGATAGGTATCAATCGCCGCATAGGCCAGCCCCAGCCACAAACCCTTGGCAAAGCCGGGACGAATATTGCGGACTTTATATAATTCTGACCAAAGCCAGCTTTTTTGCAGCTTATCCGCATAGCTGGCCGGTTCATGGCCAGCCTGCATTGATCCAAGTGACTCAAAAACAGCTTCGGCCGCTGTCATGCCGGATTTCATCGCGGTGTGGGTGCCTTTGATTTTCGGCACATTCAAAAATCCAGCGGTGCAGCCAACAAGGCAACCGCCGGGGAATGTAAGCTTGGGAACCGACTGAAAGCCCCCCTCATTCAGCGCCCGGGCGCCATAAGATACGCGCCGCCCCCCGGCAAACACATCGCGGACGGCTGGATGTGTTTTGAACCGTTGAAACTCTTCAAATGGGGACAGATGCGGGTTGCTGTAATCCAGCCCGACAACATAGCCAACAGCCACCTGATTGCCATTAAGATGATATAAAAATGACCCGCCATAAGTATCGCTCGCCAGTGGCCAGCCAACCGAATGCCAGGCCAGGCCGGGTTTCGATTTTTCCGGGTCAATATCCCACAATTCTTTAATACCAATGGCAAATGTCTGCGGGTCTTTGCCTTCACGAAGGTCAAATTTTTCGAATAATGTTTTGGTTAAATGGCCACGACAGCCTTCAGCAAAAATCGTCTGTTTAGCATGCAGTTCCATGCCGCGCATATAGCTGTCGGTGGGTGTGCCATCCTTGCCTATGCCCATATCGCCGGTGGCGATGCCTTTGACCGCGCCATTGTCATCATACAGCACCTCGGCGGCTGGAAAGCCCGGGTAAATTTCAACACCAAGCGCCTCGGCCTGTTCACCAAGCCAGCGACAAAAATTGCCAAGCGAAATAATATAGTTGCCATGATTATTCATGCTTGGCGGGGTCGGCATACGGATCGCTGATGTTTCTGTCAAAAACATGAATTTGTCGGCCGTGACCGGCGTATCAAGTGGGGCATTGCGCTCTTGCCAATCCGGGATCAGCTCGTTCAGGCTGCGCGGTTCCAGAACCGCCCCGGATAGAATATGTGCGCCGATTTCGCTGCCTTTTTCGATCAGACAGACCTCAATAGTCTGGCCAGCCTCAGCCGCCAGCTGTTTTAAGCGGATCGCAGCTGACAGTCCAGAAGGCCCACCACCAACCACAACAACATCAAATTCCATTATTTCACGTTCCATTGAGCCTCTACCCCCTATGCTGCGCCCTGCTGCCGATCGTCTGCATTGTCACCCTATCCGAACATACCCTCGACCACCATATGCAGGCTTGTTTTCTGCTTCAAGATAATTGCTAAAATTTTCCTGCCATGCGACCATTAGTCTGCTTATTGAGATCAGCCCAAGCCAACCAAAATTCGACGGATTTTTGTATGACACCGCAGCAGTTTAATCAACAGCAACTTCTCGCCATGCTAGCCTGGCAGGTTGCAATGGGGGCTGATGAGGCGGTGCTTGACACCCCCGCAGATGAGCCCGCCGGATCTAGCCCGGCTGATGTCATCTCTGGCGCACGTCCACAAGCGAAAACTGCGACAACGATGGCTGATGGGTTGCCAGCGACAGCATCAGATCACCCGCCGTCACAAAAAACACTTGATCATCTGACCAGCCTTGCAGATTTGGCGGCGGCACTTGAGCAGCTTGAAGCCTGTCCGCTTAAACATACGGCCAGTGCAATGTGTTTTGCCGATGGGAATGCCGGGGCACGGCTGATGATCATTGGCGAGGTGCCAGGCCGTGATGAAGATCGGCTTGGGGTGCCATTTGTCGGTGCCGCCGGTCAGTTTCTTGACCGGATGATGGCCAGTATTGGTCTCGACCGCAGTGGTGTTTATCTGACCAATTTCCTGCCATGGCGCCCGCCCGGCAATCGCACGCCGACAGCCGAAGAAACCGACATGCTATTGCCATTTTTATTTCGGCATGTGCAGTTGGCAAACCCCGAGCTGGTTCTTGTTCTTGGCGGCGCCCCGGCGAAAGTCATTTTGAATAAGGGTGATAATATTTTGAAATTGCGCGGGCGCTGGCATGATATTGACTATGGTGATGGGATAATGCGTCCCACCATGGCCAGCTTGCATCCAAGTTATCTGACCCGGTCGCCGGCGCAAAAACGTCTGGCTTTTGATGATTGGCTCGGTCTTTATCGGCGGCTTGCCACGCCGGCACCCACGACGCTGGCTTAGCGCCCTGATAAAACATGAAACATAAAACATGAAACTTGAAACATGCAAAATGATTGCAAATCACTATATAGCAGCGTACCAAATTGAACCTTTACATTACGCCGATATTGGCAGCGGATATTGGCAGCGGATATTGAATGATGAGACATAATAAAATAACCGGGCTATGGCGGCAGATATTGCGCGCATCTGTTGCGGTTTTTTTTCAGAAGGCGCGGCGCGGCATGGCGTTATTAGCCAGCCTGATCATGCTATCGCTGCTGGCTGCACCTGCCAAAGCGACGCTGCCAACGCCATTATCCGATTTTGATGTGGCACAATATACCCGGCTTTTTGAGCTGCAGCAGCAGGGCAATATGAAACAGGCCACGCGCGAAATGGGCCGGTTGCAGGATCCGCTGTTAAAAGGCCATCTGTTGTCACAGCGCTACCTGCACCCAACCGCCTGGCGTTCCAGCTATGCTGAACTGTCCGGTTGGCTGAAATTATATAATGACCATCCCGATGCCAGCCGCATTTTCTGGCTTGCCAAGCGCCGCAAGCCAAAAAACACAAGAGATCCGAAAAGCCCGAAACCGGGATATCTAAATGGCTATGGCTATGCTGGTCTCTATGGATATGTGGCCAAAATTCCAGCATCGCGGGCCGGGCGCGCCTCACCGTCCCGCACAGCAAATGTCGCGCGTCAGGTCCGCCGCAGCATTCGTCGTGGCTGGCCAACCGGCGCCCTTGATGTCCTGAAAAACCCGGATAACCGACGCTATCTGACAAAGGCCGAAGAAGGCCAGTTGCGGTCGGAAATTGCGCATGCCTATTTCATTTTTGGTGTTGATGCCAAAGCCATCCGCGAAGCCCGCCATGCGATTGGTGTTGGTAAGTCAGACGCCTCGCTTGGCTATTGGGCTGGCGGGCTGGCCGCATGGCGCAGTGCGCAATATGATCTGGCCGGACAATTTTTCCGCAGCCTTGTTGATTTGCCGGGAGTGTCGCCCGGGCGGCGCAGCGCCGCTGCCTTTTGGGCGCATCGTGTGGAATTGCGGGCTGGTAATGCGGCAAAATCGATTGAGTACCTGACCATAGCCGCCCAGGAAATTGACAGTTTTTATGGTGCTGTGGCACGCGAGGCGCTTGGGCAAAAAGTTGCGCTTTCGTTCGATTTGCCACTGATGCATGGCCGGTTTATTGCATGGCTTGCGGCGCGCCCGGGGGGGCAGCGCATGTTTGGCCTGTTGCAGATTGGCAACACCCATTCAGCCGAGCGTGAATTGCGCTATTTGTGGATGGAAATGCCGGATGAATTTAAACTGAGCGCGATGCGGCTAGCGGCCGAGCACGGCATGGCCGGATTATCTTTCAGAATCGCCGAAATTATCCGCAAAGACACTGGCAAAAGCTGGTATGGCGCGCTTTACCCGCAGCCAATGTTTCAGGCGGATTTCAGCATTGATGAAGCGCTGGTATGGGCGGTTTCGCGTCAGGAGTCTGGATTCAACCCGCGGGCAAAAAGCCGGGCCAAGGCGGCAGGCCTGATGCAGCTGATGCCGGCGACCGCCTCATTCATTGCAAAAGACCGCGGATATCGCGGCCGCAAGCGCCATGAATTGTTTGAACCGGCGGTCAATTTGCGGTTGGGGCAAACCTATCTGCAGCATCTTCTTGATGAACCCCTGATCGAAAATTCGCTGGTGCGGTTGCTGGCGGCATATAATGGGGGGCCCGGGAATCTGCGCAAATGGCTTCGCAAAGTCGATCACCAGAATGATCCGTTCCTGCTTGTTGAATCGATGCCAGCCCGTGAAACCCGTAATTATATCAAAAATGTCATATCAAACCTTGGCATTTATCGGTTAAGGTTCAATCAGCCATCGCCGGCGCTGACAAGCCTTGCGGCGGGAACCGGCGGGATATTTATCCCCGGAGCGGCTGTGGCAAATGAAACACAATAGCGTCTTCAGCCTAACTTTAGTCGGCCAAAGATAGGCAGCTCAACTATAGTCGCCCCAATAATAGTCAGCCGAGGATAGATCGATGGATCACGATAAACGCATTGATAAATCAGTACCCTTTGTTGCCGTCAATATTGCTGTTTTAACGGTGTCTGACTCGCGCAGCCTTGACGATGACCGGTCTGGCGATGTGCTGGTTGGCCGGGTGGCAGACGATGGTCATAATCTGGCTGACCGCCGCATTGTCACAGATGATTTTGACGCCATTACAGCCATTGTCAAAAACTGGGTTGATGATGCATCGATTGACGTGGTGATTGCGACGGGCGGCACCGGGCTGACCGGGCGTGATGGTACGCCAGAGGCATTTCGTTCTATTTTTGAAAAGGAAATAGAGGGATTTGGTGAAATTTTCCGCTATGTGTCGTTTCAGAAAATTGGCACCTCAACGATCCAGTCGCGGGCTGTGGCCGGGGTCGCCGGTGGCACCTATCTGTTTGCTTTACCGGGGTCGCCATCTGCCTGCCGCGATGCCTGGGACGAAATTTTGCGCTACCAGCTCGATATCCGCCACCGGCCCTGTAATTTTGTCGAAATTATGCCGCGCCTTACCGAATCTGCGGTCACACGTCGCGGCGGATAATGCCTGACTTAACCCTCGAGACAGGATGCGACAGCCATGTGATTGGCATTGATGAGGCCGGACGTGGCCCCTGGGCCGGGCCGGTAACGGTGACAGCGTTATGGCTGAACCCGCATGGCTATGGCCAGCTCCCGGATGATATTAATGATTCCAAAAAATTGAAACCGGCTCGCCGTGCCAGCCTGGCAGCCCTTCTGCAAATGCCGCCACAGCTCTATTGCACCATTTCCAAAGATGTCGATGTGATTGATCAATGGGGCGTCGTGCAGACCACATTAATGGCCATGGCAGAAGCAGCAAGAGGGGTGATCAGCCAGCTGCAGGATGCCGGCTTTGCTGGCCCGGCATATGCGCTGATTGACGGCCCGCTATTGCCAAAAGACATGCCCTGTCCCAGCCAGCCGGTGGTGCGCGGCGATAGCAAATCCTTGTCGATTGCCGGTGCATCCATCATTGCCAAACACAGCCGTGACACGATCATGCAGGCACTCGATGCAGACTGGCCCGCATATGGCTGGCGGCAGAATAGTGGCTATGGCACCCGCCAGCATCAACAAGCGCTTGCCATACATGGGGTGTCGCCGCATCACCGCCGCAGCTTTGCGCCGATAAGGCGGTTATGTGAGGCCGCCAATGACACCAGTGAATAATTGTACCGATAAATAATTCCTCCGGTGAAAAACCATAGCGACACACCCGGCGCTGTCAGCATATTCAGCGCAAATTATGCGGACGGCGCAGCTGGCAAAATCCGGCCCACTAGATCAATGCTATTTTTCCAAAAACAGACACTATATATTGTGTCACTTGAAAAAGTCCCGATAACTGATTGACTTATATCAATTATGTGATTCTTTTAGAGAGCGCAGCGTAATGATAACAGTTTAATCTGATGCATAAAGGGCCGGTTTTGTGGCAGTGAATGATATTATCCATGGTGATTGCCTGACCGCATTGCGCGGTCTTGCCGATCAATCGGTCGATCTGGTTTTTGCTGATCCGCCGTATAATTTGCAATTATCGGGGGATCTGTCACGTCCAGACCAAACCCATGTTGATGCGGTGAAAGATGCGTGGGATCAGTTTGACTCATTTGCCGCCTATGATGCCTTTACCAAGATCTGGCTGGCTGAGGCGCGGCGGGTGCTGAAACCAGATGGTGCCGTCTGGGTGATTGGCAGCTATCACAATATTTTCCGTGTTGGCACGATATTACAGGATTTGGATTACTGGATTTTGAATGATGTTGTATGGCGCAAGACCAACCCGATGCCAAATTTCCGTGGCCGCCGGTTTACCAATGCGCATGAAACATTGATCTGGGCGGCGCGCTCACAAAAATCACGCCATGTATTTAATTATGAAGCGATGAAAGCATTGAATGACGATTTGCAGATGCGTTCTGACTGGGAATTGCCGCTATGCACCGGTGCCGAGCGGCTGAAACAGGCGGATGGAAAAAAGGCGCATCCGACCCAAAAGCCGGAAAGCTTGCTGGCGCGGGTTATTCTGGCGTCGACGCGGCGCGGTGATGTGATTCTGGATCCGTTTTTTGGCTCTGGCACCACCGGTGCGGTAGCGAAAAAGCTGAGCCGTAATTTTATCGGCATTGAACAGGATGCGGCTTATGTTGAAATTGCCCGCCAGCGTATCGCTGCGGTGACGCCGATTGACGCACAGGATCTTCTTGAAACACCGCCGCGACGGGCCTTGCCAAAAATTCCCTTTGGCAACTTAATTGAACGCGGATTGCTGCAGCCCGGTGACAGGCTGTTTGATTCACGCAATCGATTTTCCGCACAAGTGCGGGCCGATGGGTCTTTGCTTGCGGATGACAAACAATCCGGCTCGATCCATGTTTTGGGGGCGAAATTGCAAAATCTGCCATCTTGTAATGGCTGGACATTCTGGCATGTTGAAAAAGCCGGCAAGCGCGTTGTAATTGATGATCTGCGCAACCAGATACGCGCCGAAAATAAAGACTCAACAACGCATTAGGCAGGGCGCTAAAAATAGGAGGGCGCTAAAAAAGACCGGGAACTAAAAAAAGATTGGGAACTAAAAAAACAGCGCCGGATCGACCGACGCTGTTTTTATTAATTTTGTGAATGTCTGCCTTAAATAAGCCGCAGTCAGGATGCCGCAATCTCGGCTTTCTTTTGCAGACGCCGTGCGTGCAAAACCGGCTCGGTATATCCAGATGGCTGTTGCCGACCCTCAAACACCAGATCGCAGGCGGCTTTAAAAGCAATTGAATGTTCAAAATTACCGGCCATCGGCTGATAAGCCGGATCGTCACTATTTTGCCGGTCAACAACCGCGGCCATTTCCTTCATCACCGCAAGCACCAGCGCTTCATCGCAGACGCCATGATACAGCCAGTTGGCAATATGTTGTGATGAAATACGCAGGGTTGCGCGGTCTTCCATCAGCCCGACATCGTGGATATCAGGCACTTTTGAACAGCCCACACCCTGATCAATCCAGCGCACAACATAGCCCAATATGCCTTGTGCATTATTCCGCAATTCGGCGTGGATATCGTCGTCATTCCAATTTGGCCGGCTTGCCACCGGCACCGTTAGAATGTCGCTGCGGCTGGCACGTTCACGGCTGGCCAGTTCAGCCTGTCTGGCAAACACATCAACCTTATGATAATGCAACGCATGCAAAGTGGCGGCGGTTGGTGATGGCACCCAGGCGGTATTTGCGCCCGCTTGCGGGTGGCCGATTTTCTGTTCGATCATCGCCGCCATCATATCTGGCATGGCCCACATGCCTTTGCCAATCTGTGCACGGCCACTAAATCCACAGGCCAGCCCGATATCGACATTCCAGTCTTCATAAGCGGCAATCCATGTCGATGCTTTCATGTCGCCTTTACGGATCATCGCACCGGCATCCATTGATGTGTGAATCTCGTCACCGGTGCGATCAAGGAAGCCGGTATTGATAAAGGCGACCCGTGATTTGGCTTCGCGGATACATTCTCTCAAATTAACTGTGGTGCGGCGTTCTTCATCCATAATGCCAATTTTGATGGTGTTTTTGGCCAACTTGAACAGATCTTCAACCGCCTCAAAAATTTCAACAGCAAAGGCGACTTCTTCCGGGCCATGCAGTTTTGGTTTGACGATATAGATCGAGCCGGTCAGCGAATTGCGCTTGTCAGCAAAATCCGGCAAGGCGCCGGCAACGGTCATAAACGCATCCATGATGCCTTCGGGAATCTCTTCGCCATTCGACATGGTGATCGCCGGATTGGTCATAAGATGCCCGACATTGCGCACCAGCATCAATGCCCGTCCACGCAACTGTTTCTGCTGGCCATCCGCGGCAATATAGGGTTTGTCACTATGCAGCTTGCGGGTCAGTGATTTGCCGCCTTTTTCGAATGTCTCGGTCAGCGTGCCGCGCATCAATTCGAGCCAGTTACGATAGGTCAGGACCTTGTCTTCGGCGTCAACCGCGGCAATCGAATCTTCCAGATCGATGATGCTGGTTAATGCAGATTCGGCCAGAACATCATTGATATGCGCCTTGTCAGCGCGGCCAATGGCACCACTGGCGTCAATGATAATTTCAAAATGCAAACCATTATTGATCAGGATCACTGAGTCCGGCGCATCTGCCGCGCCGGTATGACCAACAAACTGGCTGGCATCTGCCAGTGCGGCGGTGTTGGCACCAACCGTAATCTGCAAACCGCCATCGACAACCGACAGGCCGGTCACGTCATCCCAGCTTGCCGGTGCCAGTGGCACCGCTTCGTTTAAAATGTTGCGCACAAACGCAATCACTTTGGCACCGCGTGCCGGGTTATAGCCGCCGCTGCGGGTCGCACCGTCATCTTCCGAAAGCGCATCAGTTCCATAGAGGGCGTCATATAAACTGCCCCATCTGGCATTTGCCGCATTCAACGCATAGCGCGCATTGGTCACCGGAACGACAAGCTGTGGCCCGGCAATTGTTGCAATCTCGGCATCCACATTGGCGGTGTCGATGGTAAAATCTGGGCCGTCTTTGCACAGATAGCCAATCTCGGTCAAAAATAGTTCATAGGCGGCCTGATCAATACCGCCGGCGGCATGTTGCTTTAGCCAGTCATCAATCTGCGCCTGCAATTTGCCGCGATGAGCCAGTAACGCGGCATTTTTTGGCGCCAAACGATGTACCGCAGCATCAAACCCATCCCAAAATTCCTGTGATGTAATGGCTGCACCATTCAAAAGATCGTCATTTACAAAATTGTAAAGTTCGCTCGCGATCGTCAGACCGCCATGGGAAATTGTTGTCGTCATGATGTGCTCCAGCTCAGCAATGCTGAGATCAGAAATGTCGAGAAATGGCGTCGCCAGCAAATCTACTATCAAGCAAGCCTGTAATAGCGTCTTTCTAGCTCAAGCTACCGGTGCTTTCAAGCCCACATTAAACGCGCCAATTCATGCCGGCGGCGGCAAGCGCAGACTCGATATTTTTGATAAGTCTGTCGAGCGCGTCGGGGTTGCTGCCTTCGGCCCGCACGACAAGCGCGGCCTCGGTATTTGACGCACGCACCAGCCACCAGCCATCGCTGGTGCGCACCCGCACACCATCAATCAATGTCAGATCCCGGCTGTCGTAACTTGTTTTCACATGCGCTGCCAGACGCTCGATGAGCGGAAATTTTTCAGTATCCGAGCAGGCAATATGCATTTCCGGGGTGGCATGCTGGGCTGGCAACTTATCAACAAAATCGGTGATTGACTGTCCGCTACGCACCATCTGGCTGATCACCCGGATTGCTACATACAGCGCATCATCAAAACCATAAAAATCATCGGCGATAAAAATATGCCCGGACATTTCGCCGGCAATTGGTGCATGAATTTCCGCCATGCGTTTTTTCATATGGCTATGACCGGTTTTCCAGATTTGCGCGTCACCCCCGGATTGTGTGATCAGATTGACCGCCATATCGGATGATTTGACATCCAGAATAACCGGCGCGGCCGGGTGGCGTGCCAAAATATCCTGCGCCAGATAGGCCGTCAAAAAATCACCCGGCACCTGCCGGCCTTTCGCATCAACTACGCCAATACGATCACCATCACCGTCAAATCCAATCCCAATGGCGGCACTGGAATCGGCAACCGCGCGGCGCAAGATATCCAATGTCGCCGGATCTACCGGGTTTGGATGATGATTCGGAAAATGACCGTCAATATCGGCGAATAAAACCTGATGCGTTCCGGTCAGTTTTTGCGTCATGGCGACAGTCGCCGGGCCAGCCGCGCCATTGCCACAATCCCAGACAATCGACAAATCCCCGGCGTCGGCTTGCTGCAAAAGCCGGTTTACATAATCATCAAAAATCGCTGTTTCAGTGACGCTGCCGCCGTCCCCATTGGCTACTCCGGCGGCGCTGACTTGACCAAGCTGCTGGATATCATCGCCAAAAAATGATTTCCCATTCATCACCATTTTAAAGCCATTATGGGTTGGCGGATTATGCGAGCCGGTAACCTGAATGGCCCCGTCGCATTGCCATGTGACACCGGCAAAATACAGCATCGGCGTCGGCCCGCAGCCGATATCCCGCACCTCGCCACCAGCCTGCACCAGCCCGTCAATCAGCGCAGCGGCAAGCGCCGGCGATGACAAGCGTCCATCCCGGCCAACCGCAACCGTAACACCATGGCCGCGCTGGCGAAGCGTGGCAATGAAGGCCATGCCGATGGCATGCGCGTCAGCCTCGGTTAATGTGTCCTGATAAATACCGCGGATGTCATAGGCGCGTAAGATTGTTGGTGCAAAATTATGTTTGTTCATTTTACCCGCTCTGTCAGCCAGCTTTTCAGATGCTGCCCCAGTTCGTCGCGCTGTAGCGCAAACGCGATATTGGCCTGCAAAAAGCCTATTTTGGATCCGCAATCAAACCGCTCGCCTGAAAACCGCAAGCCGCTAAACGGCACTTCACCAATTTGTCGGGCCAGTGAATCGGTGAGTTGAATTTCACCGCCGGCACCCTGTTCCTGCCGGTCAAGATGGGTAAACACACCAGGCTCAATAATATAACGGCCAACAACGGCGATATTTGACGGGGCATCCTTGGGCGATGGTTTTTCGACCAGCCCATTGACCTCGACAATGCGGCCATCATCTGCCCCCGGTGTGACGATGCCATAAGACGCGGTCTCATTTTGCGGTACATCCATCACCGCGACCATATTGCCGCCGTTATAGGCTGATATCATTTCACCAAGACAGCCGGTACCAAGGATCAGATCATCGGCAAGCAGCACGGCAACAGGTTCGGATTGCGCCAGATGGCGGGCGCACCATACCGCATGCCCGAGACCGGCTGGTTCCTGCTGGCGTACATAGATAACTGACCCCGGGTTGCGCATCATTTGCTGCACCATGTCAAGTGCCTGCGTCTTACCTTTGGCGGCCAGCGTGGCTTCTAATTCGACAGAATGGTCAAAATGATCTTCGATGGCTGATTTATTGCGGCCGGTGACAAAAATAAATTCCTCAATTCCGGCGTCTGCGGCTTCTTCAACCGCATATTGGATCAGCGGTTTATCAACAACGGTCAGCATTTCTTTTGGCAGGGCTTTGGTTGCCGGCAAAAACCGCGTACCAAGGCCACCAACCGGAAAAATCGCTTTTCGTACCTGTTGCATGTCTGAATCCCTAAACTCTCAACCTGACCAGATTGCCTGACTATCTATGACTAGTGACAGATTTAACACGGGTCAAGATTATAGCTTTGAATGGGTTTGGCGTTATGCAGATGCGATGATTATGCGGCCATTGATTATGTGGCCAATGTTTGTCACCCAAATGTCACAAAATGTATTTAAACTTTTGCCGCAGTCGTCGATATATTGAAACTCGGTATAAAGCCAGCTATCACTTGGGTGATATGAAAAGAGGATTTATATTATGAAAATCGCGGTAATCGGAACAGGCTATGTAGGGCTGGTATCGGGTGCTTGTTTTTCGGAATTCGGTTTCGATGTGACATGCGTTGACAATGATCCGGATAAAATTATCCGGATCGGCAAGGGTGAGATGCCGATTTATGAGCCGGGTCTGGCTGATCTTGTCGGGCGTAATGCCGCCGCTGATCGGTTACATTTTACCACAGATTTAAAAACCGCTGTGGCCGCGGCTGATGCGGTATTTATTGCTGTTGGCACACCGGCGCGGCGCGGTGACGGCCATGCTGATTTGTCATTTGTTTATGCGGTGGCGCGCGAGCTGGCACCGTGTCTGAATGGTTACACCGTTGTCATCACCAAATCTACCGTACCGGTTGGCACCGGTCGTGAAGTGGCAAAGATTATCGCATCAACAAACCCGGATGCCGAATTTGATGTGGCATCGAATCCGGAATTTTTGCGCGAAGGGGCGGCCATTGCAGATTTTATGCGGCCTGACCGGGTGGTTGTCGGGGCCGAGGCTGACGCCGAAGCGGCGCGTGACGTGTTACGCGCTTTGTACCGGCCGTTATATTTGATTGAGACACCGATCCTGTTTACTTCGCTGGAAACGTCAGAATTGATCAAATATGCCAGCAATGCATTTTTGGCGTTAAAGATTTCCTATATCAACCAGATGGCTGATTTATGCGAGGCGGTCGGCGCCAATGTGCATGATGTTGCCAAAGGTATGGGCCTCGATAAACGCATTGGCAGCAAATTTTTGCATCCGGGGCCGGGCTATGGCGGGTCTTGCTTTCCTAAAGATACCTTGGCACTTGTCAAAACGGCGGAAGATCACCATCAGAAAATGTCGATTGTCGATTCTGTGGTGGCCTATAATGATGCGCGCAAAATCGCCATGGCACAGCGGGTTATCGCGGCGATGGGCGGTGATGTGAATGGCGTGCGTATCGCCATTTTGGGGCTGGCGTTTAAACCTGAAACTGACGATATGCGCGACAGCCCGGCGCTTGATATCATTCCGCCATTGCTTGGGGCTGGCGCTGCGGTCATTGCCTATGACCCGAAATCCATGCATGAGGCACAGCCCTTGTTGCCGGATGCGGTGATCTATGAAGCCAGCGCTCTGGCCTGTATCACTGATGCTGATGCTGTTGTTATCATCACCGAATGGAATGAATTTCGCGCCTTGACGCCAAGCCAGTTTGTTGACGTCATGGCTGGCAGAACAATGATTGACCTGCGCAATTTATATGAACCGGAAAAAATGATTGCGGCCGGTCTAACCTATTGCTCGATTGGCAGATAACGGGGTGTTTTGATGTCGAAATGTGAAATTATGACGATTGATCATATCGTGATGACGGTCGCTGATATGTCAAAGACAATTGAATTTTATAACTCGGTTCTGGGTACAACAGCGGTTGAATTTGTGCCGCCAACAGGTGGCCCACCCCGCCAGTCGCTGCATTTTGGCAGTCAGAAAATTAACCTGCATGACGCGGCGTCGCCTTATGTGCCGCATGCGCATGCGCCACAAGCTGGCAGTGTCGATCTATGTTTCATTAGCGCCCAGCCATTATCTGACTGGCAGACGCATCTTGCCAGCCATGCGGTAGAAATTGAGCAAGGGCCGGTGCGTAAAACCGGTGCAAACGGTGCTTTGATGTCGCTCTATATCCGCGACCCGGATGGCAATCTTATTGAAATTTCGAATTATATCTGATGGCTATTCAGCGGCGGTGTCGACGCTATGTGGCGGCATGCGCATGGCCTCTAAACAGGCTTCAATCTGTGGACAGGCGGTCTGGTAGTTTTGCTCTTTGACATGCCCATAGCCGCGTATTGACAGCATCAGATCCAGCATCTTGTCCAGCTGGTCGGGTGGGCAGGTCTGCGGGATGTCGACAAGCTGTTGCAGCCACGCCATAACCGCGCCTTTATGCCGCTGTTCCTGTTGCTTGGCATGGCCATAGCCGAACGGATCATACCACCGCCCACGCAGATGACGCATCTTGCCAAGGCCGCGCAAGATGGGTGTCAGCCATCCGCCAAATTTCAATTTTCGGGGATGCCCATCTTTGTCCCTGATCCAGCTTAAAAATGGCGGCGCCAGATGATAGTTAATTTTGGCGTTGGCACCAGCCATATCGGTGATGTTTTGACGTGCCTTGGATGAGGTCAATAACCGTGCCACTTCATATTCATCTTTGATCGCCATGGCCCGGTATAGGGCGCGTGCCGCCTTGCAGCCGAAATGGTCAGCATCAAAGCCGGTCTTTTCCAGCCAATTCATAAAGGGTCTAATGACGGCGGTAAATTCAGCCGCATAGGCATCATTTTGATAGGTTGTGAGTTGCGTTGCAAAAAAGCTGATCAGTGATGCCGCGCTCTGCATCTCATCGGCCTTGTCCGGCGTGGCTGTCTGTTCCGGCCGGGTCAATGCAATCACCCGCGCCGCATCAACCGCCAGCAACCGGCCCCATTGGAGAGCAGCGATATTTTGCGCAACATCAACCGCATTCAGCCGTAACGCCGCCTCAATGGCGGCAACACGCAATGGCAGGTGACCCTTTTGCAGCGCCCAGCCAAGCAGAATAATGGCGCTTGACATGGTCGCGCCAAAAAGCCGGTTTGCCAGATCCGAAGCGTCAATCTGGTGGATGTTTCGGGCATCCATAACAGCGGCTAAACGCGCCAGCACAAGATCATCGCTCACCACACTGCCAATGCCAACACCAGCCACCCCAACCGGATCAAGCCTTGTGTTCAAAATCGCTGTTGTTGCGGTTTTATGCAGCGTGGTAAGCGCCAGATCATGCGCCGCCACCACCCCATCACAGCCGATCAGCAATGACGCCGCTTGCGTTGGCAGCCGCACCATGCGCTGGTTCAATGACTGATCACGTGACAGCCTGACCTGGCTGGTGACGCCGCCATTTTTCTGCGATAATCCGGTTTGATTTACCGCTTGCCCGGCAATACCATCAAGATGTGCCGCCATCACCAAAATGCCGGACAGGGTCGACACCCCGGTGCCGCCAATGCCGGCAATAAAGATGTTACTGATGCCTGTTGGTAATGCTGGTTCAGGCAGGGTGATATCAGCTGGCAGAACCATGTCTTTATGGGTTTTTGGGGCGGTGCCTGTCAGCGTCATAAAGCTGGGGCAAAATCCGCTAATACAGGAATAATCTTTGTTACAAAGCGAATGATCGATTTGTTTTTTTTCGCCCTCTGGATGCCAAACCGGCTTGACCGCAACACAATTTGACTTTTGCGCGCAATCCCCACAGCCCTCGCAGACAGCTTCATTAATCAGAACCATCTCCGGGGGATCCGGCAATTTTCCGCGCTTGCGACCCCGCCGCAATTCGGTGGCACAGCTTTGCACATAGATAATCGCGGTGACACCATCGATATCTTTCAGCTTTTTTTGCACATCTATGATGGCGCTGCGATGATAAATTTTGGCATTTTTTGCCCATGTGACACCGCGCGGGAACGCATCTGGCTGATCGGTCACAATCGCGATATCGCGCACCCCTTCGGCGGCAAGCTGGGCTGATATCATCCATGGCGTCTGGCCGCCACTGACAGCTTGGCCACCGGTCATGGCAACCGCGCCATTATAGAGAATCTTGAAGGTGATATTGACCCCCGCGGCAACCGCAGCGCGGACGCCAAGATAGCCGGAATGGGCATAGGTACCATCACCCATATTCTGAAAACTATGCGTATGGCTGGAAAATGGCGCGCGGCCAACCCAAAAGGCACCCTCGCCGCCCATCTGCGTATAGTTGGTGATGGCGTCAGGTGTTAAAAACCCGCTGATCGAATGACAGCCAATCCCCATGCCGGTAATTTCACCATCCGGCAATTTAGTGCTTGAATTATGCGGACACCCGGCGCAATACCACGGCGTGCGGGCGGCAATGGCTGGCAGATTGTCAGGCTGTTTATAGGGTGTGATCGGGTCAAGAGCGATATCGTGACTGGCAGCACGCGCATAGATCACATCGCATAATAGCTGATGGCTTAATTCGCCGGTTTGCGGAATCAATGGCCTGCCTTCCGGACAATATTTGCCGGAAATAACGCCGCGTTTTTTGATATTCACCACGGCCCGCGCCAGTTGATCTTCAACCACCGGCCGCTTTTCTTCAACCACCAGAATTTCATCATAATGCGATGCAAAATCGATCAATGTCCGGGATGCGATTGGCCATGGCATGCCAATAGACATCAGCCCGATACCGCGCTTGTTATAATCTGCCGCGCCGAGACTTGACAGTGCCTCAACCACCTCAGGAACAGCTTTGCCAACCGCGATAATGCCAAGCCTGCCGGATTCTATTGGGCTGGAGTTGGTGCTGGAGTTGGTGCTGGGGCTGGAGCCGATAGTATGATTGATTGCGTGGCGCTGCTGAAAATCAATAACAGCCGGAAGCCGCAGATCAAAAAGCCGCGATTCACGCAACAAGGCAGCGTCATGCTTGCCGATATGCACCGGCCCGGCATCCGCATCTGTCATATCCATCTGCGGTCGGTCTGCGTCAAGATCAAGAATGGCGCTGCTATCAGCCGTATCGACAACAATTTTTAGCCCGACGCAACAACCGGCATGGCGCGATAAAGCAAAGGCCTGCAATCCCATCGGAATGATGTCATGAACGGATCGGGGGTAGAAAAAAGGCACACCGGCCGCGATCAGTGTTTGTTCTGACTGATAGGCAAGCGTTGATGATTTACCGGTGGCATCGTCACCCACCGCAAATACCATGCCGCCAAATTTAGACACACCGCCCATATTCGCATGCCGCAGGGCGTCAAGCGACCGGTCAAGACCGGGGCCTTTGCCGTACCACAACCCAAATACCCCATCGATATCCGGTTGATCATATAAATGCAGATGCTGACTGCCCCATAATGCGGTTGCCGCCAGCTCTTCATTTACCGCTGGTTGAAAGATAATGCCGTCTGCATCAAGAAAGGATTTGGCGCGGGTAAGCTCGTGATCCAGCCCAGCAAGGGGCGATCCCGGATAGCCAGATACCAGACCACGCGTTTTCAGCCCGGATTTGCGATCACGCCGGGCCTGTTCCAGAAGCAGGCGGACAAGCGCCTGGGTTCCGGTGGCAAAAGCACGTCCGCTATCCTGCGCATAACAATCATGTAAACTGACGTCCGACATTCCATTCCCACGCGCCAAAGGCTGGCTATAGATCGACATAATGCCAAAGCTGTTCCGATATCATGCCAAGGAAGTGACAGGCTTTGCAAGGGGTCTGGTTGGCGGCCATTGTCGGATAACAAATGGCGCATGCTCTGGTGTGCTTTTGCCAAAATCGCCGTTCGGGGACTTGGCAACAGTCATCGCTTTGGCCAATATGAAGCAGTACAGCAGACGCGCTGGTTGCGGTTTGATAAACAGGATGTAGAAAATCATGGCTGACCAATTTGATTATATTATTGTTGGTGCTGGTTCAGCTGGCTGCGTTCTGGCGAACAGATTAACAGCCTGTGGGCGCTATCGGGTTTGTGTTCTGGAAGCCGGGCCGAATGATTGGCACCCGTTTATTCATATTCCGGCTGGTTTTATCAAGACATTGGTAAATCCAAAAGTGAACTGGATGTATCAATCCGAACCAAGCGAAGGCACGAATGGGCGTTCAATCCCTACCCCGCGTGGCAAAGTGATTGGCGGTTCCAGCTCAATTAACGGGCTGATTTTCAATCGTGGCCAAAGAATGGATTTTGATGTTTGGGCGCAACGCGGCAACAAGGGCTGGGGGTATGATGACATCTTGCCGTATTTTCAGCGCTATGAGTCACATCAGCACCAAAGTGATGATAAATTTCGCGGCAAAACAGGTGAAATGACGATCACCAATCTTGCCTGGCGCGACCCGTTATGCGAGGCCTTTATCGAGGGGGCGGCCAGCCTTGGTATTCCCCGCAACCCGGATTATAATGGTGAAACCCAGCTTGGCACCTCCTATGTGCAGCGCACGGCAACCGGCAAAATCCGCATGAGCGCTGCCCGCGCGTTTTTAAAACCGGCGAAACGCCGCGCCAATTTGACCGTTATCACCAACGCCCATGCCACTGAAATTCTGCTTGATGGCAAGCGTGCCACCGGCATTGCTTATCGCCGCGGTGGTGCCACTGGCGCGGTAAAGAAAATCTATGCCGCGCGTGAGGTGATCATTTCCGGTGGCACCATCAATTCGCCGCATCTGCTGCAGCTTTCCGGCATCGGCAATCCAACATTGCTGAACAGCCTTGGTATTGAGGTGAAACATGCGTTACCCGGGGTCGGTGAAAATCTGCGTGATCATTATGGAACCCGCTTAACCGCCCGCGCGAAAAATGTGCGGACGATTAATGAGCTGGCACGCGGCCCGCGCTTGCTTGGTGAAATTGCCAAATATTTTACCGGCAGGCAGTCCATTCTCGAATTGGGGCCAACGCTGGTCTATTGTTTCTGGCATTCAAACGAGGCGATCAAAAACAATGATTTGCAGATCAGCTTTACGCCGGCAAGCTATAAAGAAGGCATGCAGGCATGGCTTGATGATGAACCCGGCTTTACCCTCGCCACATGGCAGCAACGTCCGGAAAGTCTGGGCTGGGTGAAAGCGCGCAGTGCCGATCCGTTCGACAAACCGGTTATTCAGCCAAACTATCTGTCGGCGGAAGAAGACAAAGCGGTGTTGTTGGCGGGGATAAAATTATCGCGCCGGCTGATGCGGACAGACGCCCTTGCCCCTTATTTTGACCATGAAGCCTATCCTGGCGATGCTGTCCAGACTGATGATGAGCTTCTCGATATTGCGCGCCAGCGCAGCACCACCGTCTATCATCTGATGGGCACTTGTCGGATGGCGCCGAAAACTGACCCATATGCGGTGGTCGATGACACATTAACTGTGCATGGGATGCAGAATTTGCGGGTCATTGATGCGTCCATTATGCCGACGATGCTATCGGCAAACTTAAATGCCGGGGTGTTGATGATTGCCGAAAAAGGCGCTGACATGGTGCTTGGCAAACCGCCACTATCGGCAGCGTGACAGGTCGGTTAGCTGATTTGCCCCCGCATTATTGCGATTGCAGTCTGAAAATCCGTGCATGCGGATAATCATCATATATCATTTCGAACAAGCTGTTATCCGCACGCCCAAGATGGAAAAGCTGGTTAAAGCTTGATTGAAAAAGATCGCGGTGTAGAAGATAGGCGATTTGTTCCTGATCAATCTCGGCAAACTGGAACATATTGAGCTGTTGTCCGGGAAAATTAACCCCGCCAACCTGCTGTCCATTGCGGGTTTGCACCGCCCCATCGAGACGCAATTTGCCATCAACCTGACCTGAGCACAGATCAAATATGTGCCCGTTACAGTTTAACTGATGGCGCACAGCCACCGGTTTGCATTGCAGTATATTATAGTTCAAGCCGGGGCCGCCAAGGTTGCCTCTGACCGGAACCGGCTGACCGGTATCAAGATTCCAGTTGCCAATTTTTGATATCGAATTGATCCAGCCAGTCATCTGATTGGTCAGCATAAAATAGATTGGCGGTGCGGGTGCGGCGGCGGATGACGCAATATGGTCAATCAAGGTTTTCTGGCTGTCGGCATGTGCAGCTATGCCGCTGCCACCCTCGCGCGCCAGAAAGCGCAAAATAGCAGCGGTTTCCTGTAGGCTTGGCGCAAGCAAGGCTTTTGCCATCATATAGGTGGGCGGCGAAACTTGCGAACCACCATCGGCCAATACAGGTAGTTTGTTAAAAAGTAACGAGCTATATCCGTAATCCCACCAAGATGCCATGACCGCCTCTTTCTCGTCGGTTACAGACTGCAAACTTTGCAAGGCTGAAACGACTTGGGCGGGGACAGCCGCGCGTGGCATAAATTTCGTGGGGCTGACAAGATAGCTGCCAATTAAAAGACAGCTGGCGATGACGCCGGTAACAGCAAGATTGTCAACTGCTGGCAAG
>JADHLR010000099.1 GCA_016780525.1 Candidatus Puniceispirillum sp. | reverse complement strand
GCATTCCGGAGCTTGGCGTTATAGCGGCGACCGAACCGCCCATTGTCATCATCACCTCAAACCGAACGCGCGAAATTCATGATGCGCTGAAACGCCGTTGTTTCTATCATTGGGTGGATTACCCTGACGCCGATCTGGAATTGGCTATTTTGGCAGAAAAGGCACCGGAAGCGGCAGATGATTTGCAACGACAGATTGTTGGTTTTGTGCAAACGCTGCGCCAACAAAATTTGTTTAAATCACCGGGGGTTGCCGAAACCATTGACTGGGCACAGGCGCTGGTTGAGCTGAATTGTGTGGCTCTGGATCCACAAATGGTCGATTCGACATTGGGTGTGTTGTTGAAATATCAGGATGATATCGGCCGCATTCAGGGGTCTGAAGCCGCCCGTATTCTGACCGAGGTGCAAGCCAGCATGATCCAATCAAGACTGTCCCGGCAATGACCAGCCCGCTGCCAGATAAACCGGATGCTGGCGCGACTGGCGCAATTCGCAAGCCTGTGCAGCCAAAGCTCGACCAGAATATCATGCTATTTGTCCGGCTGTTACGCCGCATAGGTCTGCCGGTTGGGCCGGCCAGCATGATCGATGCTGTTGATGCGGTAAGGGCTGTCGGGGTCAGCAGCAAATCGGTTTTCTATCATGCGCTGGCCAGTTGTTTGATCAAGCGGCCAGAAGACCGGCAGTTGTTTGAACAGGCCTTTCATCTGTTCTGGCAAAACCCCAAATTTATGGAGCGCGTCAGGGATTTGCTGTTGCCGCAAATCAAGGTGCCCGGTCTGGATATTGATGACCGGGAAGATATGTTGCGCCGTTTATCTGATGCGCTGGCCGATCCGCCGCCGGCTGGTGACATTGATGACACAAAGATTGAGATTGATGCCAGCGCCACCGCATCTGAGCGTGAGGTGTTGCGATGCAAAGATTTTGAAATGATGTCAGCCGACGAGATGCAGGCGGCGCTGGCGGCGATAAAAACATTGCTGCCAGAGCTGCCGCAACGTCGGTCACGCCGGTGGCAACACCGCCAGCGTGGCGGTCAGCTGGCGATGCGGGCGGCGTTGCGCGCGGCCAGTCGAAAAGCCGGGCTGGTGCTGCCGCAATTTCAAAGTCGCCAGACAGCGGCGCGCCCGCTGGTGATTTTATGTGATATATCCGGGTCGATGGAACATTATAGCCGCGTGATGCTGCATTTCATCCATGGTCTGACACAGCATCAACCGGCGGTACATTCATTTTTGTTTGGGACGAAACTCACCAATATAACGCGGCAAATGCGACAGCGTGATGTCGATGCGGCGGTGCAGGCCATATCGACCTCTGTTGCCGATTGGTCAGGTGGCACCCTGATAGGCAGCAATTTGCACCGGTTTAATCGTGACTGGTCGCGCCGGGTTTTGACCGGCGGTGCCAGTGTGATATTGATCACTGACGGGCTGGATCGCACCCCGGATGGCGACATATCGGCGCTGCAACGGCTGCATTTTGAAATGGAACGGTTGCATAAATCAGCCTATAATCTGATCTGGCTGAACCCGCTGCTGCGCTTTGACGGGTTTGCGCCAAAAAGCCATTCGATTCAGACGATGTTGCCGCATGTTGATGATTTCCTGCCGATGCATTCCTTGCAGTCAATTGGTGATATTGCCGATGCAATGCAGATGATTGGCAGACGCCGCAGCAAACAACTGATCGGCTGGCAGAAGCTGGCGCGTGACGCTGGCGATACGGCGCGTCGGTATATTTCCTATGCACAGATCAAGGGAGCTTCGACATGACGTCCAGCCACGCCGTCACAGATGCGGCCACCACGGCGGTTGCCGATGATGCGCTGTTCAGCCTCGCAGATGCATGGCAGGTGGCCGGGCACCGGTTGGTGTTTGCCATTGTTATTCGAACCTGGGGGTCATCACCGCGACAAATCGGCAGCCTGATGCTGGTGCGCGACGATCAGATGATTGCCGGGTCGGTGTCGGGGGGATGTGTTGAAGGGGCTGTTGTTGATGCGGCTTTGGAGATGATGGCGGATGCCGGCAGTCAGCGACTGGATTTTGGCGTCGCTGATGCTGACGCCTGGGAAGTGGGTCTGTCTTGTGGCGGTGAAATATCAGTGTGGCTGGTGTCGGCTGCTGATGGTTATTTTGACCCCAAAACGCTGCATCATGCGGCCAGCGCGATGGCCCGGCGCGAGACCGTTATGCTCGATTTTGATTTGGCAACCGGCCGGGTGCAGATGGCCGCGCCAGTCGCATCAACAAGCTGTCTCGAGGGCACGGTCTTTACCCTTGTTCAGCCACCACGCCCACAATTGATCATTATTGGGGCGGTGCATATCAGCCAGCATCTGGCACCCATGGCGGCGCAGCTCGGTTTTGACGTTACGGTGATTGATCCACGCCGGCTTTTTGCCACCGAAAACCGGTTTCCGGAGGTAACAATGCAGGATTGCTGGCCGGATGAGGCGCTGGCGCAGATGGTTCTGGATGAAGACACCGCGCTGGTGACATTAACGCATGATCCAAAGATAGATGATGCGGCATTGCATCTGGGGCTGGCAAAACCGCTGTTTTATGTGGCCTGCCTTGGCAGCCGCAAGACCCATGCGGCGCGTCTTCAGCGGCTTGCTGCGGCGGGTTTTGATGCGGCAATCACCGGCCGCATTCATGGCCCGGCCGGGCTTGATATTGGTGCCAAAACACCAGCCGAAATTGCCGTGTCGGTGCTGGCCGAATTAATCGCCAGCTATCGCCAGCGTCAAGGGATTGCGCATGCAGCTGGCTGAGTTTGCAACAACAGATTGCACAGGTCTGGTGCTGGCGCATCGACAAAATTTTGTTGATAGCAGCCTGGCCAAGGGCACCGTGCTGACTGACCAGCATGTGGCGGCACTGATGGCCGCCGGTGTCGAAAAGCTGGTGTGCGCCCGCCCGGATCATGGCGACATTCACGAAGATGACGCAGCAGCGCGTTTGGCGGCGCTGCTCGCCCCGAAAAACCTCGATTTCAGCATGGCGGCAACAGGCCGCGTCAATATCAAAGTGCCGCAACAAGGGCTGATCCGCTATGACCGCGAAGTGATCCGCAAGATTAATGAAATTGACGAGCGCATCACATTTGCTTTGGTGCAACATAACCAGCTGTTAACCGCCGGACAAATGGCAGCGACGTTAAAAATCATTCCGTTTTTTGTGCCCGAAACATCGCTGCAAAAAATCGAAGATTTGGTCGCAAACAGCCCGGCCTTCAGCTTTCACCCCTTGCGCCGGGCGCGGGTTGCGCTCATTCAAACGCGTATTGATGGCCAGGCAGACCGGCTGTTTGCTGCGACTGAAAATGTCACCGTGGCACGTCTCGATGTTTTGGGGTGCGATCTGGTGGCAAGCCATATTTGCCGTCACAACCGGCAAGAGGTTGCCGAGCTGATTACCAGTTGTTCACAGACAGGAGCTGAGATCATTCTGGTCTGTGGGGGGTCGGCGATTATTGATCGACAGGATGAATTGCCACAGGCTGTGGTCATGGCTGGCGGGGTCATCACACAGCTGGGGCTGGCGGTGGATCCGGGCAATCTGTTGATGTTTGCCGAAATTGGTAAACTGCCGGTGATCGGTATGCCGGGCTGCGCCAGATCGCCGAAATTAAATGGCCTTGATTGGGTGCTGCAGCTCATCCTTGCTGATATCGAGATGACCCGTGCTGAATTTGCCGATATGGCGGCTGGCGGTTTGCTGATGGAAATTGCGTCACGTCCTTTGCCGCGGGCCATCGCGACCCGGCCAAAACAGCCAGACCGGCTGGTTGGCATGTTGTTGGCGGCAGGCCAGTCGCGTCGGATGGGTGGGCAGAACAAATTACTCGCTGACATTGCCGGCAAACCGATGGTGCGGCATGTGGCAGAGACGATGTGTGATGCCGGGATTGATGATCTGACTGTGGTCATTGGTCATCAGGCTGATCAGGTGGCCGCGGCGCTTGATCAACTGCCGGTCAATCTGGTGTTCAACCCACAATTTGCAGCCGGTCAGGGTCATTCAGTCGCCGCCGGCATCACCGGGCTGGATGACAGCGTAACCGATGTGGTCATTGCGTTGGGCGATATGCCGCTGGTTTCGGTTGAGACGCTGCGCCAGCTGATCGCGGCGCATCAGGCATGCGTCGATCATCAGCGCCGCATCACGCTGCCAAGCCATGCGGGCAAACGTGGCAATCCGGTGATTTGGGGCAGTGCATTTTTCCCCGAGTTAAAACAATTGCGCGGCGATGCTGGTGGTCGTCAGGTGCTGCAGGATCACCTCGCTGCCCATAACCCGGTGGAGTCGACGACATCAACGATCTTTCAGGATATTGATACGCCGGCAGAGTTGCAGGCAATTGCCAGTCATCGTGCCGCACCGGGCGGTGCCCAGCCGCTGTGACCTAGCTGGTCTGGCGCGGCCGCATAAAAAGCCCGCCAATAAGCGGCTTTGACGCATAATGTGCCAACAGCAGTGACAAAATAAGCCCTGACAATACGCTGGTGGCGATGCCGAACCAGACACCAATCACGCCAAACCCGAAAACAAACGCATAAAGATAGCTGAAAAACGCCACGCCAAAAGCCTGACGGTAAATGCCAATGACCAGCGTCCATATAGGCTTTTTCAGTGCCTGTAAAAATGAATTTATGGCAAACAGCATCATATAGATTGGCAAAATAAACCCATCGACGCGCAGATAGCTGACACCAATATCAATGACTGCCGGATCCGGGGTAAAGCTGCGCATCAGCAGCGGCGCTGCAAAAAATAAAATGGGACAGGCGATACACATGAAAATCCAGCCAAACTTCCAACAGGTGAACAAGGTCTCGCGCACCCGCGCCGCCTCGCCAGCGCCAAAATTCTGCGATGCAATCGGCAATAACGCTCCGGTCAAACCAAATACGGGAAGCAAAAACAACTGTTCAACACGCAGCGCCACACCATAAGCGGCAACAGCCGCAGGGCCGAATTCCTTGAGATAGATTTGTACAATAAACCCGGCACTAAACATCACCAGCATGGTGAAGGTGGTTGGCAGAAGCTGGATAAAAATCAACCGATAGATAACAAGGTCGGGAATAAGCGCACGCAGCTTGTCGGTACGGCACAAACCGCACCGCCAGACCTGCCGTGCAATATACAGCATGACGCCGCTTTGGCTGATCACCGTCGCGGCGGCGATGCCGTTAAATCCGAATCCGTCAAAAATCGGCGGTATGCCGAACACTAAAACCGGATTGAGCCCGAGATTGACAAAAAATGCGCCGATTAAGGCCCGCTGCATCGACACGGTATCGCCGCTGGCCTGCAAAATTCCATTCAGACCATAGGCAATCACAAAACTCGGCAGGCTCAGGATCAGGATCATCATATAGCGCAAGCCAGCATCGCGATAGGCGCCATCAGTCGAAATCAATGTCAGCAGACTGGGGGCAAAAACAAATGCGGCAACAAGCAATATCATCGCGCTTAAACCGGCAAAGCTGACACCTTGCAGCGCAATTCGGCTGGCTTCATCATCGTCTTTGCGGCCAATGGCATTGCCAACAAGCGCGGTCATCGCTGCGCTCAGGCCAAATCCGACAGTCACAAAAATGAAAAAGGCCTGAAATGAAATGGCCAGACCGGCCTGTGCATCGGTGCCAATCAGCCCGGCGAAAAAAACATCGACAACATTGTATAATGTGCTGAAAACCATGCCAATGGCAGCAGGCACAGCTAATTTGCGATAATGCAGGGCGAGTGGGCCAGTGGTCAGATCATGGCTGTGTTTCATTCAAAATCTTTCAGTGAAGGCAGCAATCGACATGCTGTGGATGCCTATGCGCGTGCGTCATCCTCGCCAAAAATATGCTACTGTCCGGCCTCGCTCAGACGATATAGACCGCCATCAGTTTCGTCACTCAATAATAAAATACTGCC
>JADHLR010000098.1 GCA_016780525.1 Candidatus Puniceispirillum sp. | reverse complement strand
GGGGCATGTTCAGGATAATGCCGAAGAATCTGTGCGGCGGGTTATTGACCGGCTGGACTCAGGCATCTTTACCTATCCGATGGATAACGGACAGCAGGTGCAAGTGGCCATTTCAATCGACAGATCGGATCGTTCTGCTGTTGTTGATTTTTCTGGCACAAGCCCGCAAAGCGCGAATAATTTTAACGCGCCAGCCGCTGTTTGTCGGGCGGCTGTATTGTATGTTTTCAGAACCTTAGTTGCCGAAGATATTCCGATGAATGAAGGCTGTTTAAAGCCTGTTGACATCATTCTGCCGGAAAATTGCATGTTAAATGCGCAATATCCGGCGGCTGTTATTGCCGGCAATGTCGAAACCTCACAGATTGTCACTGATACGTTATATGGCGCTTTGGGGGTGATGGCGGCTGCCCAGGGCACGATGAATAATTTCTTTTATGGCAATGCGACCTATCAATATTATGAAACCCTGTGTGGTGGATCCGGGGCCGGCCCGGATTTTGATGGCACCGACGCCGTGCATACGCATATGACGAATAGCCGCCTGACCGACCCGGAAGTTTTGGAGTGGCGCTATCCGGTGCTTCTTGAAAGCTTTGAAATCAGGCATGATTCTGGCGGTGTTGGCGCGCATTGCGGCGGCAATGGCGTGCGGCGACGGTTACGGTTTCTCGAGCATATGGAGGCGGTTATTCTGGCTAATCACCGGATTATTCCCCCCTATGGCATGGCCGGGGGTGGCGCTGGCGAGGTCGGCCGCAACTGGGTTGAGCGCAGCGATGGCAGTATTGATGAATTTGGTGCCACCGGGCTGCGTGAAATGGCACCGGGTGACGTTTTTGTGATCGAAACGCCCGGTGGTGGCGGCTTTGGCAAGCCTGACAAAAATGATGCGGAATAAACCCATGACAAATAACCCGTCAAATAACCCGCCAAAAGATTCGTCAAAACAGCCGCCAAAACGGATCGTCTCATCATCGCATCTTGTCTCGGAAAAAGCTGCCGAGCTGAGTGAGGTTGAATATGGGTTGATTGTTGCGTCACATGCGTTTGGCATGTGGGTCGTCAAAGCCATGTCGGCGGCACTGGCCGAATTGGAACTGACCGCTGATCTTGGTGTGCTGGACATCTTGTGCCTGCATTCACTGAATCATCGGGGACGCCCCAAAAAACTTGCTGATATCTGTTTCAAGCTCAATGTCGAAGATAGCCATACTGTTAATTATGCATTGAAAAAACTGGTTAAAAATGGGTTAGTACAGTCCGAAAAACAGGGCAAGGAAGTGTTTTATGGAACCAGCGCGCGTGGTCAGGCCTTGTGCATGGCCTATCGTGATGTGCGCGAATCTTGCTTGGTTGATGAATATGCGGCGTTTGACGGCGGGCGGGCGTCGGCAAATGCAGAGAGCCTGACTGAAGTGGCGCGACAGCTCCGGCTGTTGTCCGGGCTATATGATCAGGCGGCGCGCAGTGCCACCAGCTTTTAGCTTCAGGCTTTTTTGTGATAAATTTTTTTGCTGTCACTGGCTGAGACCTTGCCAGAGAAAGGCCAAGCCGTTACATCTTGAGCGGTACATTTTTTCGCCAGATTTTCTTCTTTTCCAGTCACAAGTGATCACGCCATGTCTGAAATGTCCACTTCTTTGAAAATTGCAATCGCTGGCCTCGGTGTTGTTGGTGGCGAGGTGGCACGCCAGCTCATTAAGCGGCAGCAACCGTTGGCGTTGGCAGCCGGTCGGCGGTTAGAACTGGTTGCGGTGAGCGCCCGTTCAGCCGCTACTGACCGGGGCTTTTCCATGGATCGCATTGACTGGCATGACAGCCCGCTTGAACTGGTGGCGCGTGATGATGTCGATGTGATTATTGAAATGATCGGCGGCAGCGAGGGCGTTGCCGTTGATTTGACGCGGGCCGCGCTGAAAAATGGCAAGCATGTCATCACCGCGAATAAGGCGATGATTGCGCATCATGGTACCGAGCTGGCCAGCCTGGCAGAAGAAAACAATTGTTTTTTACTGTTTGAGTCGGCTGTTGCCGGCGGTATTCCGGCGGTCAAAACCTTGCGTGAGGGGTTGGCTGGCAATGAGATGACGCGGCTGGCCGGCATCCTCAACGGCACCTGCAATTATATTCTGACAACAATGGAACAAACGGGACAAGATTTCGCCGATGTTCTGGCCGAGGCGCAACATCTTGGCTATGCCGAAGCTGAACCCAGTTTTGATGTGGACGGGATTGATGCGGCGCATAAGCTGACGATTCTTGCGGCCATTGCGTTTGGTCAAAAGCCGGACTTTGCCGCAGCTTTGGTACAGGGTATCCGCGATGTATCAGCCGTTGATTTTACCTTTGCCAATCAATTGGGCTTCCGTATCAAGCTGGTCGGGGTCGCTGCGCCCGGGCAGGTGCCGCGTATGCAGACCTGTTTATTGCCGCTGAGCAGCCAGCTTGCCAAAGTGAATGGCGTGTTAAACGCTGTTGAGTTTTATGGTGAACCGGTTGGCAGCGTGCTGGCCATTGGCCCCGGGGCCGGAGGCGGGGCAACCTCATCGGCGGTTCTGGCTGACATTATTGATGTGGCGCATGATCGTGGCGGGATGCCGTTCGGACGCCCGGTTGCACAGCTTGCGGATACGACTGATCAGCCCGGCGTGGGGCTGGCTGATACGCCGTTTTATGTCAGATTAATGGTGGTCGATGAACCCGGCGTTCTGGCTGGCGTAACTGGCATTTTGCAAAAACATATGATTTCCGTTGAATCGATGATCCAACAGGGGCGGGCACCCGGCGATGTTGTTGCGCTGGTCATGACAACGCATGAAATCGCCAGCACAAAGCTGTGGCAGGCACTTGATGAGATGACCAGTCTGCCAAGCGTAAAGGCAAGGCCGGTGGCGATGCCGATCTTTGCAGCCGATCAGGAGGGGTAATGGCGGGTGACGCCATTCTTGGCATTGTAAAATCTTGCAGCGGTGCCCGCTGGGTGCCAGCCCGCAGCAGTTTTTCAGCATCCGAGATTGACCGCTATGCGGCCGCACTTGTTGAGACTGTCGATGATTATTTGCCGCTGCCAATCGCACGGATCATGGCTGGGCGTGGTTTGACCGCCGATAACGTCGCTTCCTATCTGGAACCGCGCCTGCGCGAATTGCTTCCCGACCCATCACGTTTTCAGGATCTCGACAAGGCGGCGGCGCGGCTGGCTGATTGTGTCGAAGCGGGCGCACCTATCGGGATTTTTGGCGATTACGACGTTGATGGCGCGTGCGCCGCGGCATTGCTGGTGCAAATTATGCGCCAGCTTGGTGTGACCTGTGATGTGCATATCCCGAACCGCTTTCGCGAGGGCTATGGGCCGAATATTGACGCATTGATGGCGTTGAGGGAAAAAGGCGCCAGTCTGCTGGTGACCGTTGATTGCGGTATCACCGCACATGCGCCGCTGGCTGCGGTGGCCGAAACCGGTATGGATGTGATCGTTATTGATCATCATATCGCCGGGCCGGAATTGCCAAAAGCCCATTCAGTGGTCAACCCGAACCGGCTGGACGAAGATGGCGCCTATGGTTATTTATGCGCCACCAGCGTGGTGTTTGTGGTGATCGCCGGCATGCTGCGAACGCTGCGCCAGCGGGGCTATTTTAGCACCACCCGGCCAGCCCCGGATTTGCTTAGCCAGCTTGATCTTGTGGCATTGGCCACGGTCTGTGATGTGGTGCCTTTGGTCGGGCTGAACCGGGCGTTTGTGCGGCAGGGGCTAAAGGTGATGGCACAGCGGCAACATCATGGTCTTGTCAAACTCGCTGATATCGCTGGTGTCAATGAGGCGCCCAATGCCTATGCGCTGGGATTTTTGTTGGGGCCAAGGATAAACGCTGCCGGGCGTTTGGGTGCGTCGGGGCTGGGGGTGAAACTGCTGGCCGCAGAGGATCCGGACACAGCAGCCGGTCTGGCGTTGCAACTTGATGACATGAATAAAGAAAGACGCCGTATCGAAGAATCGGTGCGCAATGTGGCGCTCGACCGGGCGGCACAAACCAATCATCATGTGATTATTCTGGCTGATCGTGACTGGCATGAGGGGGTTATTGGTATCGTTGCTGGCCGCGTGCGCGAGCGTTTCGGAAAACCGGCGATGATCATTTCGATGGATGCAGATGGTGTTGGCAAAGGGTCAGCACGTGGTATTGCCGGATTCCGGCTTGGCAATGCGGTGATCGCAGCGCATCAGGCTGGCATTATTGAAGGCGGGGGTGGGCATGATATGGCCGCCGGTTTCAGCGTCCTCGAAAGCCAGATTGAAAATTTGCAGGCATTTATGAATGACCGGTTTATGACCGAATTTAACGGTGTCATGCCGCAGGTCACACATACGGTTGGTGCGGTATTAAGCGTCGCCGGCTGCCAGCCTTTAATTGCCGATTGGCTGGATAAATTAGGGCCATTTGGCAGCGGTAATGCGGAACCGCGCTTTGTCATCCCGGATTGCCGGATCAAGTCAGCCCGTCGTGTCGGTGCAGATGGGGCGCATCTGTCCTGTCGTCTGGATGATGGCAGCGGCACGCTCAATGCGATCGCCTTTCAGGCTGGCGGAACGGCGCTTGGTCAGGCACTCGAAGCGGCTGTTGATGGCCGCTATCTGCATATCCTCGGGCGGGTAAGGCGTGACCGGTTTCGCGGTGGTGATGCCATGCAGATCGAGATCGACGATGCGGCAGAACCCAAGCTGGCAGCTGGTTTCAACAGTTAATGTGGAAAATCGGTGTTTCTTGCGAAAAGCCGCTTGATTTGGTGATCGGTTTTGACTAATACAAGCGTCACTGGCTTTGCAGTAGATGTCCCGTTCGTCTAGAGGCCTAGGACACCGCCCTTTCACGGCGGCAACAGGGGTTCGAATCCCCTACGGGATGCCAAAGCTGGATTTTCAAACAATCAGGATGCATATGCAGGGCGCGCGCTGGCTGTTGCCGCGGGCCGGTTATGTGGTTTATGCTCTGTTCGGTTTTGGCCAGTTGATGATCAACTGGTTATTAATACTGGGCCGGATGCTGGTCTGACCAGCTGCCACGCGCACAATCACGCACTTAATCACGGGTTCAAAGATCGAATATGTCTGACAATCAAAAGCGGCGCTATCGCCAGACAGAGATGAACAGCCCGACTGCACCAAAAAATAGCACTATGGCAAATGGCGCTGTGATGCAGCCACAATGCCCGGCATGCGGGCGCCCCGAGCAGATCATCTGGGTGCATGGGCATGGCCAATGTGCGCATTGCCACACAAATATTATGCCGTGTTGTGACGGCGCGGTGTGCGATACGCCTGTATGATGTTGCGCAGATTGCGCCGGCAGCGACAATTTGACAAAGTTTGTCACGCCGGTTTCTTCTTGTGCAAACGCCACAACGCGCTATAACCGGTGCGCATAACGTAAAAGGCGCTGGCTAGGTTGGTCAGTGCCGGAAACAAAGGGGATAAGAGATGAATCCAAATATCGGTGTTTGGCTTGTTATTGGGTTTCCGCTGGCATTGCTTGCTGTTCTGTGGGTGTTTGACAAGGTGTCAGTGCGCCCGGAATAAATCCTGTCGCGAGTAGATGGTGCCGCTGGCATGATCTGCCAGCCCGTCACTTTTGATAAGTGGCTATTTATCTGGAAGTTTAGTTTTTGCCGGGCTATTTTGCCGGCACCGCCCGGACTGTTGCCTGAAAAGCCAACAGCACACATTTGTGCCGGTTGCGAATCTCACGCACCGGCGTAAAATGCTGCATATCGGGAAGTGGTGGCTGCTCGGTTTGGCCATCTATCCATGCGGCAAACCCCTTGGTCAAATCAAGGATATCTGTTGCATTGCGACCCGGCAAACAGGCAAGAGCCAGCCCGGCGCCAGCCTCGCACAGCGCGCAGCCGCGCACCGTCACACCGATTTTCTCGATATGACCTGCGGCCATCTC
>JADHLR010000097.1 GCA_016780525.1 Candidatus Puniceispirillum sp. | reverse complement strand
ACCTATGAACATGTGCCGCCGGAAAAAGTCGGCAATGAACGGCAATATCTCGTTTCAGATCAGGCCGGCCGGTCAAATATGCTGGCACGTTTTGCAATGCTGGGCATCGAGATTGATGCCAAGGACGAGCGCATCGATACATTGATCAGCGTTGTCAAAGAAAAGGAATTTGAGGGCTGGGCGTTTGATTCAGCTGAAGCCAGTTTTGAGTTGCTGGCGCGGCGTATGCTTGATGATGTGCCTGATTATTTTCGCATTGGCCGGTTTCGGGTGATGGATGAACGCCGGTTTAATGCCCGTGGTGAATTGGTGGTTGAATCCGAAGCCACAGCGACCATTTTTGTCGGTGATAATTCCTTTCATGAAGCGGCAGTCGGCAATGGGCCGGTGAACGCTGTTGATACCGCCATGCGCAAGGCACTTGTTGCGGCCTATCCAACGCTGGCAGATGTTGAACTTGTTGATTACAAGGTGCGGATTCTGGACGCTGTTGACGGGCAGGCCGGCACCGGCGCCATTACCCGCGTGTTTATCGAATTTTGCGTTCCCGATGGTACGGTATGGCGGACAGTCGGATTATCGACCAATATCATTGACGCGTCAGTTGCCGCGCTGGGTGACGGGATGATCTGGAAATTACTGCACGACAAGGTAGCCGGCCCGAAATCGACCCGGTGAGTGGCCATGGATAACGCCCGTCAAACCCGGCCCCCGGTGGTGATTCTTGCACGCCCGCAGATGGGCGAAAATATTGGTGCGGCGGCGCGGGCAATGATGAATTGTGGTCTGTCGGATTTGCGGCTTGTGGCGCCACGTGACGGCTGGCCAAATGCCGCCGCCCTGCCAATGGCGGCTGGCGGCAAACCCATTATTGAAACCGCGCAGGTGTTTGACACGGTGGCGGCGGCAACCGCCGATATCAGCTTTTTGGCGGCAACTTCGGCGCGTCGGCGCGATCTTGCCATCCGGTCACTCGACCCGCGTGGCGCCGCTGAAATGATTGTGGCACATATGGCAGCCGCGCCTGATAACCCGCCAAACAACTCACCTGATGAGCAAAATCGAGCCGCTTTATTGTTTGGGCCGGAAGCCTCTGGTCTGGATAATGACGAGGTGGTTCTGGCCGATATTCTGGTCACAGCATCATTGAATCCGGCCTACCCGTCGTTAAATTTGGCGCAGGGGGTGTTGCTGATGGCATGGGAATGGCGCATGGCTGTCTTATATGCGGCCGGGCAAAACGCTGAGGTGCCAAGCGTTAATGTGCCAAGCGCTGGGGTGCCAGGCGATGCGGCTCATCGGCCCGGGCGTGCCAGCGTTGCCGAGCGCGATTATTTCTATAAGCGTCTTGAAATGGCGCTTGATGAGGGCGGGTTTTTCACCGCGCCTGATATGGTCGCAACGGTGAAACGCAATATTCGCGCCTTATTCAACCGGGCGGCACCCAGCAAACAGGAAATCAGCACACTGCACGGTATTTTACAGGCGCTGACACGCAACCGCAAAACATAGCTGCGCCGGTTTGGGGCAAGGCGGTGCCACTGTGGCTGCCAGCACTATATCGGTTATTGACAAATCCACCATATCTGCCTAATTTCCGCCCATTCTCGGGAACGTGGATTGCACCAGCGGGGTGTGATACCGGCCTTTTTGCCAGATTAGCGGTAAATTGACCCTACCGGGACAACAACAAAAAGGAGCCAGCACATGGCAAAATCTGATCATAAGCGGCACGCCGCGAAACATAAAATTGACCGCCGCCTTGGTGTGAATCTGTGGGGTCGTCCAAAATCACCTGTAAATGCCCGTGAATATGGCCCCGGCCAGCATGGCCAGCGCCGCAAAAAGCCAACAGACTTTGGTGTGCAGCTGATGGCTAAACAAAAGCTGAAAGGCTATTACGGCAATATTGGTGAAAAGCAATTTAAGAAATATTACGCCGAGGCTGTGCGCCGCAAGGGTGACACCGGGCAAAATCTTGTGGGTATTCTGGAATGCCGGCTTGATGCGGTGCTGTATCGCGCGAAACTGGTACCAACCGTGTTTTCGGCGCGTCAGACGATTAACCATGGCCATGTGTTGTTGAATGGCAAGCGGTGTAACATCGCATCGGTATTGCTCAAGCCCGGCGATGAAATCTCATTGAAAGAAAAGACCAAAACCATTCCGGCAGTGCTTGATGCGATTGCCTCGGTTGAGCGTGATGTGCCTGAATATATCGAGGCTGATCACAATAAATTCAGCGCCAAATTTGTGCGGGTGCCATCTTTGGACGAGGTGCCATACCCGGTGCAAATGGAACCAAATTTGGTTGTCGAATATTATTCACGTTAAGTCGGTCAGGCACCGCCTGAATTGATTTATAAAGATGTTAAACCGGGGGGTGCGTGCCGCATCGCCCGGTTTTTTGTTGGCATATCCGATCATATCGCCAACATGCAAATACCTGTCAGCTTTACACAAAGCGGGTGATGCGCGAAAATATTAACCTGTATAAAAACTTGGATTTGCTGAGATCAACTGAAACGTGAAGAACGGCCTTTGGCGTGTTTGGTTGAAAAACCCGTTTTTATAGAGGACTGGCAAGACGATGGTAACGGATCAAAGCCTTAATAATAATGGATGGCCAGAGCGCTATTTTGCGGTGATTTTTACCGCTCAACGCAGCCTGAGTGGTGATGATATTTATGATATAACGGCAGATCGCATGGTCTTGCTGGCAAGACGCCAGCCGGGGTTTTTGGGTGTTGAGTCGGTGCGCGGCGATGATGGTATCGGCATTACCGTGTCATACTGGGTCGATCGTGACGCCATTGCCAATTGGCGCCAGCAAGCCGAGCATCTGTCGGCCCAGGCGCTGGGCCGACAGGAGTTTTATGACTGGTACCGGGTGCGTGTCGCCGAGGTGGTGGCCGAACGTGCCTTTATCGCCAGCAACATCGTTGATGCGGCCGAGGGCGCCGGTGATGAGTGATTTAGCCGGTCTAGCTTGGCCGCGCGTCAACACCGTGGGTTTGGAACATTTCGGTTAGCTCGCCTGATTCATACATTTCACGAATGATGTCACAGCCGCCGACAAATTCGCCTTTTACATAAAGCTGCGGGATGGTTGGCCAGTCTGAATAGGCCTTAATGCCCTCGCGAATAGTGTCGTCTTCAAGCACATTGATGCCACGAAACTTGACACCAAGATGCGATAACACGCCAACAACAGCAGCGGAAAAACCACATTGTGGAAACACCGGTGTGCCTTTCATGAACAGCACCACAGTCTCACTGGCAATTTCATTATCAATACGGGTCTTCAGGGCATCGTCCAACATAATTTGGCTCCTCATTACAGCGATGTGCAAAAAATTTCGTTAACAGGTTATGCCGGGGCAGACGTCTGGAGTGCCAGTGCATGCAACTCGCCGCCCATGCGGCCGCCAAGGGCTTTATAAACCATTTGGTGCTGCTGCACACGGTTTTTGCCAGCAAAGGCAGATGATACTACGCGGCAGGCATAGTGATCACCGTCACCCCGCAAATCTTCGATGGTCACCACAGCATCGGGAAATGCGGCTTTGATCAGAGCTTCAATTTCGCTGGCTTGCATCGCCATTGGTCTGTCCTTTGTATCATGTCGCGCCAATGCGCGGTTGTTATCCGGCCATCAATGCCGGCAGGCATCCCTCAGACAGTGATCTGAGTGTCTTAACAGATATGGTGTCATGATCACCAAATTGCAATTCTGCTTGTGCGGTAACAGTGCCAATTCTGGCAATGGGAATAGCCGCGCTTTTGGCGGCCGCAATCAACGATTCGGCGTCGGGCGTTGTCACAACATAGCGCGCCTGATCCTCGCCAAAGGCCCAGCCATGCATATTGCCCGAAGCCGGCAGGGTAATATGCGCGCCAAAGGATGTATGCAAGCTCATCTCGGCAACAGCAACGCCAAGCCCACCATCGCTGATATCATGCGCCGCAGTGACCAGTTTTTCGGCAATCAGTTGCCGCAAAAGATCGCCGGTGCGCTTTTCGGCATCAAGATCAACTGGTGGCGGCGCATAAATGGCAGTGACGCCGTGATGCGCGGCATAAAGTGATTCGCCCAGCCAGCCATCATCTGTGCTGTTATCCTGTCCAAGAATGAAAATATCCTGATCGGCCGCCACAAACTGATTGCCAACAGCCTCTGTGACATCATCAATAACGCCGACCATGCCAACCACCGGGCAGGGGCGTATCGCCACCCCGTCCGTTTCGTTATAGAGCGACACATTGCCGGATACCACGGGTGTATTGAGATGCAGCGCGGCTTTGCCCATGCCAACAACTGATTGCGCCAATTGCGCCATGATTTCAGGCTTTTCCGGGTTGCCAAAATTCAGATTATTGGTGATGGCAAGCGGCCGCGCGCCAATAGCGCAAATATTGCGATAGGCCTCGGCAACGGCCTGTGCGCCACCTGTTTGCGGATCAGCCTCGACATAACGCGGGGTGCAATCTGTGGTAATCGCTAGCCCGCGCTGGCTGCCATGTACCCTGACCAACGCGGCATCACCGCCCGGCCCGGCAATGGTATCGGCCATCACGTCGCTGTCATATTGTTCATAGACCCAACGGCGGCTTGCCAGATCAACATGCGCAAACATCGCTTGCAGCACCGCGGTAATGGGATCATCGGTGGTGACATCGCCGCTGGCAAGCTGTGGCCGATCGGGCACAGGGTTTTGCGGGCGATCATATTCAGGCGCATCGTCAACCAGCGGTGCGAGCGGGATATCACAGGCCGTGCCGCGGTCTTTCAGCAATACCAACCGGCCGGTTTCGGTGACCTGACCAATCGGCATAAAATCCAGATCCCATTTATCAAAAATCGCCCGCGCGGTCTCTGTGGCATCCGGCTTGAGCACCATTAACATACGTTCCTGCGATTCGGACAGCATCAATTCATAGGCGGTCATGCCCTCTTCGCGTGCTGGCACAAGGTCAAGGTCAATTTCCATGCCGAGCCCGCCTTTGGAGGCCATTTCAACCGAAGAAGATGTCAGCCCGGCAGCCCCCATATCCTGAATCGATAACACCGAGTCTGACGCCATCAATTCCAGACAGGCCTCCATCAGCAATTTACCGGTAAATGGGTCGCCAACCTGCACGGTCGGACGTTTGCTCTCGGTTTCATCGGAAAATTCGGTCGATGCCATGGTGGCGCCATGGATGCCATCGCGGCCGGTTTTTGCCCCGACATAAATCACCGGGTTACCGGGGCCGGTGGCGGCTGAACGGAAGATGCGGTCACTGTTGGCCAGACCAACAGCCATCGCATTCACCAAAATATTACCATTATAGGATTTGTCGAAATTAACCTCGCCGCCGACTGTCGGGATGCCAATGCAATTTCCATATCCGCCAATGCCGGCGACAACACCGCTGAGCAGATGCCGGGTCTTTTCATGGTCTGCCGCGCCAAAACGCAAAGCGTTGAGCAGGGCAACCGGGCGCGCGCCCATGGTGAACACATCGCGCAAAATACCACCGACACCGGTCGCCGCCCCTTGATAAGGCTCAATAAATGACGGGTGATTATGGCTTTCAATCTTAAAAATCGCGGCAAGGCCATCGCCGATATCAACAGCACCGGCGTTTTCGCCCGGCCCTTCAATCACTTGGGGGCCATCAACGGGCAATGTTTTGAGCCATTTTTTCGAGGATTTATATGAACAATGTTCCGACCACATCGCTGAAAAAATGCCTAATTCACACTGGTTTGGGGTGCGCTCAAGGCGCTTTAAAATGAGCTCCCACTCATCACGCGACAAACCCATCGCGGCGGCATCATCAAAAGTCATCAATTGATCTTGTTGCGTCATGACATCAATGCCTCAAGTGATTTTGAAAGTAAGGTGGCGCCGTCAGTGCTGTTATGCAGTGGTGACACGGCACGTTCCGGATGTGGCATCATCCCCATGACCCGCCCGTTAGGTGACAGAATGCCGGCAATATCACGCGCC
>JADHLR010000096.1 GCA_016780525.1 Candidatus Puniceispirillum sp. | reverse complement strand
CGGATGCACGGCTGAAAGAAGCTGCCAAGCTGGGTTTTGACAATGCGGTTATGCCGCGGCCGCGCAAAGCCAGCGCGCAACAGTCGCAAATCAAATTGTCGCAGCCCACGACACTGGCCGATTTAATTGACATTATGGGGGGCATCGATTGATGATGATAGTGTCTATCGGGACATCCCATATTTCTGTTATAAGTCTGCCATGATCGATTTTGCCGCGCTTACATTTGTCGACTACGCAGTGATTCTGGTGCTGATTACGTCAGCCATTTTTTCAATATTGCGCGGCATGACCCGCGACTTTTTAGGCTTGATTGGCTGGGTTGTATCCGTCGTCGTTGCACATTTTGCGCGGCCGGTTCTCGAAGACCCGATTGCAGATGTGATTAATGCCGAAGGGCTGAGCGCAGCTTTGGCCTGGGGGCTGCCTTTTGCGGCAACAGTGATCGTCTGGTTTTTATTGGCCAGCCTGTTATCCCCGGGTTTGACCCGCGCCGGCCTTGGCAGTCTGGATCGCTGGTTTGGGGTTATCTTTGGGCTGATCCGTGGCTATTTACTGGTGCTGTTTGCATTTATCGGTGCGGTTTTACTGCTGGAAGGCGAGAGCAAATTACCAGAAACCCTGCAAAAGGCGCAAAGCACACCGATTATGAGCCAGAGTGCGCGTTATTTTGCACAATATGCGCCAGATGATTACGCCGACAAATTAATCTCCAATCTATCTGACCATAACAGCCTCGGCGCCGAAGCCACGCAAACCATGAATAATATGATGGACAGCGGCACCGAAATGGTCAAAAAGCCGCTTGAATTGCTCGATGATGAAAAATCCAACTGACCGTGACAGACAAACAACACAGCTAAGAACCACCCGCTAGGCATAAAAATTTATTTTTAAAGACAGTCCCATTTAGCAGCAGAGACAGCCCATGACTCTCATCACAACGCACCCATTTGATGATGATCATCTGCACGAAGAATGTGCGGTTTTTGGCATTTATGGTACGAATGAAGCCAGCATCAACACCGCGCTCGGGTTGCATGCGCTCCAGCATCGCGGTCAGGAAGCTGCCGGTATTGTCAGTTTTGACGGCCGGCATTTTCATGCGCATCGCGGGCTTGGTCATGTCGGCGAGAATTTTGACGCCGGGTCAGCGCAAATGCAGGCTTTACATGGACATGTGGCGATTGGCCATAACCGCTATTCAACAAGCGGTAAAACCAATGCTTTAATGGAAATCCAGCCATTTTCATCAGAGCTTGCATTTGGCGGCTTTGCATTGGCGCATAATGGCAATCTGACCAATGCCGCACGTTTGCGCGCGTCGCTTGTTGAAACCGGCAGTCTGTTTCAATCATCTTCCGATACCGAAATTATCGTGCATCTTGTCGCGCGCTCGCATCAGGACACCGTCACCGACAGGCTCATCGATGCCATCAAGCAGATCGAAGGTGCGTTTTCACTTGTCTGTGTTGCCAAGGATATGTTGATCGGCGTGCGTGACCCGCATGGTGTGCGCCCGCTGGTTCTGGGCAAACAGGGGGATGCTTATGTGCTGGCGTCTGAAACCTGTGCATTAGATATTGTTGGCGCCAGCTTTGTGCGCGACCTTGATCCCGGCGAAATGGTGGTGATCGACAAAAACGGCATAACGTCGCGCAAACCGTTTCAGCCCCAAAGCCACCGTTTTTGCATTTTTGAATATATTTATTTTGCCCGCCCCGACAGCATTCTAGAGGGGCGCGGCGTCTATCATGCCCGCAAAGCCATTGGCGCAGAGCTAGCCCTCGAGTCGCCAGCTGATGCCGATCTTGTTGTGCCGGTTCCGGATTCGGGCGTGCCGGCGGCGCTCGGATTTGCCGAAGCGTCAAAAATACCCTTCGATCTGGGAATCATCCGCAATCACTATATTGGCCGCACCTTTATCCAGCCAACGCAAAAAGGCCGGAATGACAGCGTCAAAATGAAACATAACGCAAATCCGTCAACCGTGGCCGGCAAGCGTGTTGTGCTGGTGGATGACTCGATTGTGCGTGGCACCACGTCACGAAAAATTGTGTCAATGATGCGCGCCGCTGGTGCCGCTGAGGTGCATATGCGGATTGCCAGCCCGCCCACCACCAGCCCCTGTTTTTATGGGGTTGATACGCCCGACAAAGACCAGCTGATCGCGGCGCAGAAAACAATCGACGAAATTGCCAGCGATATCGGCGCAGACTCGCTCGGATTTATTTCCATAGACGGGCTGTACCGGGCCATGGGCGAGGCGTCCAGAAACAACGCCAACCCGCAATTTTGCGATGCCTGCTTTACCGGCGATTACCCCATCAAGCTCGCCTCCGGGCTTTCTGGAAAACGTGTCTCACATGGTACCAGCCGCTAATCATCAAAAGGTAACATTATGTCCAGTACAGTAGATTTGACAGGCCGGGTCATTTTAGTAACCGGCGCCAGCCGTGGAATTGGATATGCTGTCGCGCTGGCAGCGGCGCGTGCCGGTGCCGACATCATTATCACCGGTCGCACGCTTGGTGCGCTTGAAGAGCTTGACGACGCCATCACCGCAGATGGTGGTCATGGCACTATTGTTGAGCATGATCTGCGCGATACGCCAGCCCTGCCCCGCCTTGCCGCGGCCATTCATGAACGCTGGGGACGGCTTGACGGTCTGGTCGCGAATGCCGGGATGTTGGGGGTATTGACGCCTCTGTCACATCTTGAGCCGGAGGTTTGGGACGACACGATCGCCGTCAATCTGACGGCGCAATGGCATTTGATCAAGGCGATGGAGCCATTATTGGTTGCCGCCCCAGCCGCACGTGCAGTGTTGGTATCGTCAGGTGCGGCCTCTGGCAGCTATCCGTTTTGGGGCGCTTATGCGGTATCGAAAGCCGGTCTTGAGGCGATGGGCCGGGTCTGGGCTGGCGAAACCGAACAAACCAATTTGCGGATCAATATGATCAACCCCGGCGGCACCGCGACCAGCATGCGTGCCGCGGCTTTTCCCGGCGAAGACCCGCAAACATTACCCACCCCGGATGCCATTGCCCCGGCGTTTTTGCAGCTTTTGTCAGCAGATTGCACGGATCACGGGCAGCTGTTTAAGGCGCGCGACATGCTCGGCCTATAAGCCGCGCCGCAAGCGAAAGCGAAAGGGGTCAAGGGTGGCCTGCATATGATGGCTCAGACAATTTGGCATTGCCGCAATTTCCGCTGCCAGATACTCGCCCAATAACGGTGCCAGGGTGAAACCACGCGCCCCAACCGCGCCGAATAGATAAATGCCATCATCCAGACGCCCCATGACCGGGTTGCGGTCAGGCGTGCTGGCACGCTGGCTTATCCGCCCCCCGGCGCTGTCCAGATGACCAAACAATTGTTGCAAGGCTGGCGGCAAGAGCTTGCGGTTATGGGCAAAAGCTGCATCGTCAAAATCACCGCATCCACTGCGGTCAAAGGTGGCACCAAGCTCATGAAACCCCTTATGGCTGGGCGTCAGATAGCCACCAAAGCTGAGACCAGCCCGCAAATCGGCGAGGCCGGGCTGTTCCGGTATATGGCTGACCTGTCCGCTGGTAACATCTATCCGCACCCCGTCAATCGACAGCAATGTTAAAATGTCGGGCAAGCTGGCGCCCGTCGCCAGGACAATCACGTCAAACGCGTATTGCCGTCCATCTTTTATATCGAGAATCAGCGCCGAATCGCGGCGCGATATCTGTGTTATTTCAGCATCAAATATGGTGGGGGTATCGCCAGCCAGATAATGGCACAAACGCGCCGGGTCAATCACCCGCCCGTAATCATGAACCACACCGCCAGTCGGCATCGCCATGCCAGCAGCCACCGTAGCGGCGCTGGCATCACCTGCACGCAATAAATCATCCGGCCAGTATTGGCGTCGAAATTTATCCTGCCGTGATGCCTCGCGTTCCGGCCAGTCAAGCGACACCACCTTGCCCGCGATGCTGGCCGCCGCCTGATCACTGCATTTTGCCGCATAGGCCAGACAACATGCCGAAAGCTGGCTTGCCGCATTATGATCAACCGATAATCGCGGGCTCTGCAATGCCAGCCTGTTGCCTGATGCGGCTGTCGCCAAGCGCGGGCCAGCATCAAGAATCGTCGCCGCAATGCGCCGGTGCCGCAGACCAGCAGCAACAGACGCACCGGAAATGCCACCACCAATGATCCCCACATGCGAGACTGTCTTTTTCGGCGGTTTCTTTTTCGGGGATGCGGGCAGAGTTTGGATAGGTGGTTTGACACCAGTTTTGACACCAGTGATCATATCGCGTTTATCGCCAAACCCCGGCTTTTTGCTGATCGCAAAGCCAGCGGCGGATAACCCGTCGCGCACCATGCGGGCCGCGGTGAAACTGGCCAGCCTGCCGCCAGCCCGCGTCAGCCGTCCGATATGCGCAAGCACAGCATCGGACCACATATCCGGATTTTTCGCCGGGGCAAACCCATCAAGAAACCAGATATCAGCGCAAAAACGGCTTTGTGCCAGACACGCTTCGGCCTCCCCATAATGCAGATGCAGACGCACCTGCCCCTGATTAAAATGACATAAATGCACCCCCGGCCAGTGCGGCGGCAGATTATTCAGCAATTTTGCGCTTTGCGCAGCCAGAGACGGAAAGCCAGCATGCGTGCGGGCGATCACCTCAGCCGGTAACGGACGCAACTCAAAAGAAATATAGTCGATCTGGTAATCGGGCTGGCAATCGGGAAATTTTTGCAGGACATCGAGGACTGCCAGAAAATTCAGGCCGCTGCCAAAGCCTGTTTCGGCGATTGTCAGATGTTTGTGGCGGTGTAATGTTTCGGCAAAATTGGTGCCGTCAATAAATACATGATGGCTTTCTGCCAGCCCGTCGCGCGCGGCGAAATACACATCGTCATAATCATCGGCGCGCAACACACCATCACGCTCTGACACCACCGCCTCGTCAAGTCGATAATTGGCGCCGTCATGGGGTAATCGCTGTTCATTGGACATAGTGTAATGTGCATAGAATTGGCTGAAACGGCAACTTCATAATGGTCAGTTGGCATGACACAAAAGGCGCAATTTTCGCGCTAATTTAACGTTTTATTTGGATTTAGCCTTTAATCTGTCGGCAAACAGATTTTTCGGGGACTGCCATATAGGGGCTGCCATATAGGGGCTGCCATATTATGCTGATACGCTTTGCCCAATATGTTTTGCATCAATTTTTAGCCGTCGGGCAATTATCCATCGCGCTCGGTGATGGGCCGATGCACCCTATAACAGCCGGCACGGCCGGGCCACAGGCAGCTATTCGCCTCACCCACCGCCGGGTTTTATGGCGGCTGATGCTGCACCCTGATCTGGCCTTTGGCGAGAGCTATATGGATGGGGATCTGCAGATTGAGTCAGGTGACATTGACGATTTAATGGCGTTGCTTGTCGCCAATCGGGAACATTGGCAAAATCACTGGCTGGCACGTCTGGTGCTGGCGCTTGATACACGGCTGGCGCGCTTTAGCGGGCTTAATTTTCCCGGTCGGGCAAAACGAAATGTGGCACATCATTATGATTTGAAAGACAGTCTTTTTGACAATTTTCTTGATCCCTGGCGGCAATATTCCTGCGCCTATTTTCGCTCGCCGGATGAACCGCTGGCCGATGCGCAGATTACCAAACTGTCCCGCATTGCGGCAAAATTGCGGCTGCAGCCGCATGATCATGTGCTGGATATTGGCTGCGGCTGGGGCGGGTTGGCCTTCGCCCTTGCCACGGTTGAACCCGAGGCCAAAGTCACCGGCATCACCCTGTCGGAAAACCAGCTTGCGTTTGCCAGCGATGCTGTCCGCACAACACCGCAAGCCAGCCGGATCAGCTTTGCGCTGCGCGACTATCGGCAACAAACCGGCCACTTTGACAAGATTGTAACAGTTGGCATGCTCGAACATGTCGGGGCGAAACATTATGACAGCTATTTTGCCAGCATTGCCAGATTACTCGCAGCCGACGGGTTGGCGCTGGTTCATTCGATTGCGGTCAGCCAACGACCCCGCC
>JADHLR010000095.1 GCA_016780525.1 Candidatus Puniceispirillum sp. | reverse complement strand
TGGATCTTAATTTACCGGATGGTGATGGCACAAGACTGGCCCGCCTGATCCGCAAAAACCACATGCCCGTCCCCATTTTGGTGGCGTCAGGAAACAGTGGCATTGATGATAAGATTACCGCACTTGGTGCTGGTGCCGATGGATATCTAACCAAACCTTTTGATCGCTATGAATTGGTCGCCAATCTTGACGCCATTATCCGACGCACGCATGGTCACAGTTCAGCCACCGTCAATGCCGGCAATCTGATGGTGGATCTCAGCCGGAATTATGCGAAAATTGGCGATGCCCGGCTTGATCTGACGGCAAAGGAATTCCGCATCATTGAATTTTTAGCCCTGCGCAAAGGTGCGGTGTTAAGCAAAGATGCGTTTTTAAACCATCTTTATGGGGGCATTGACGAACCCGAACCGAAAATCATTGATGTGTTTATGTGCAAGCTGCGCCGCAAACTCGCCGATGCCGGTGCCACCGGTGTGGTTATCGATACGATCTGGGGGCAAGGCTATATTCTGCGCGAAATGCGTGACTACAATGCGATGACGGTGAGCGCCTGACCGACGCTGACAGCGTATCCTGTTACGCTGCATGATAAGCTGAGAATAACAAGCTGACCATTCGCCGGGCATTGCGACTGGTCAGTTTTCGTTGGCAGTTCATCATTGCGCTTCTTCATTGCCCTGCCCGCGCCGCTATGGCAGACAGGGTGCGTGGCCACTTTTCTGGCGCGCAGATGAGGATTCAATGTTATATTTTAGCCTAGGTGATTTTGTGACACACCCGGATCAGCCTGATTGGGGATATGGTCAGGTGCAGTCAATCGTTGGCAAAAATGTGACGGTGAATTTCGAACATGCCGGCAAGCAGATGATCAATTGTCAGATCATTGATCTTGTCAAAGTAAACAGCGATAGGCGCGACTGATTTTTACACCGTCAACGCTTACCTATTCGCAAATTGTTCCAATTGGCAAGTTGTTCCAATGGGCCGGTTGTTCCAATTGGCGAATTGTTATTACATAATCGCTACCTGATGTCGCATGGCCGTGAAAACTTGTCTGTGACATGATACATGGGAGTATCAAACGTCTAGCGCGATCGTTAGATGTCGCGTTTAGGAGCCCCAAATTGCAGTACCGCGAGCAATTCAGAAATCGCTTGAATCAGCTGAAAAGCGAAAACCGTTATCGCAGTTTTGTCGAGCTGGAGCGACAGGCCGGGCGGCATCCGCACGCCAGCTGGAACGGCCCGCAGGGCAGACATGACGTCGTTATCTGGTGCTCGAATGATTATCTCGGCATGGGGCAACACCCAGCCGTTGTCAATGCGATGCAAACAGCCATCGGTCATTGCGGCAGCGGTGCCGGCGGCACACGCAATATTTCCGGGACAAGCACAGCCATTGTCGAGCTGGAAAAAGCGCTTGCAGCACTGCATCAAAAACCACGCGCTCTGGTGCTCACAAGCGGTTATGTGGCGAATGAGGCAAGCATTAGTGCGCTGGCCGGCCTGCTGGATAATGTTATCATTTTTTCTGATGAAATGAATCACGCCTCAATCATTTCCGGCATTCGTTATGCGCGCTGTGAAAAATCTATCTTTCGGCATAATGATTGCGCGCATTTAGAATCGCTGCTGCAGGCGCAGCCGCTTGACCGGCCGAAAATCATTATTTTTGAGTCGGTCTATTCGATGGATGGTGACACCGGCCCGATTGCCGAAATTGCAGCGCTCGCGCAAAAATATAACGCACTGACCTATCTTGATGAGGTTCACGCGGTTGGCATGTATGGCGATCAGGGTGGCGGCGTCGCCCAGATGCACGGTGTGGCTGATAAGATTGACATCATTCAGGGCACGCTTGGCAAGGCGTTTGGCGTGTTTGGTGGCTATATTGCGGCTGATGATGTGATCTGTGATGCCGTCCGCAGCTTTGGCTCTGGCTTTATTTTCACCACAGCCTTGCCGCCCGCTTTGGCGCATGGCGCGCTGGCATCGGTGCAATATCTGCAATCAAGCGGTGCCGAGCGTGCGCGCCAGCAGACCCAAGCGAACCGTTTGAAACAAAAGCTGCGTGATGCCGGCCTACCGCTTCTCGAAGGCGACACACATATCGTGCCGGTTATGGTGAACAATGCCGATATTTGCTCGCAGATTTGCCAGATTTTGTTGAATGAACGGCATATTTATGTCCAGCCAATCAATTATCCGACCGTGCCAAAAGGCACCGAGAGGCTGCGCCTGACACCGGGCCCGTTTCATACCGATGCGATGATCGATGATCTTGTTGACGCCTTGCAGATGGCGTTTGAACGGGTCGCCGCTGAAACCACACAACAGACAGGTTAGGCAGATTGTGCGCCAATCATCGATGATCTCTGCTGAAACCGCGAAAAATCTCCGCATCATGCTGGATCTTTAAAGTCGCGCTTCCTACATAGGGTGTGGATGATATATCCGCGGTCTGTTCAACGATTTTTATGTGATTGAGGTTTTGTCATGCCGATAAATTCTATGCCGAGCGATCATCCGTATTTTCCGGGACGTGGCAAAACCGGTTTATTGCTGGTCAATCTGGGTACGCCTGATGGCACCGACACCCCGTCAATGCGTCGATATCTGAAACAGTTTTTATCCGACCGCCGGGTCATTGAAGTGCCGCGCTTGCTGTGGTGGGTGATTCTGAACGGCATCATTTTAAATGTGCGCCCGCGAAAATCAGGCGATGCCTATGCGCGTATTTGGCTCAAGGATGATCCGGATGGGTCACCGCTGCGCCGGATCACCCGGCTGCAGGCAGAACATGTCGCCAAACAGTTCCAACGCGATGATCTGATTGTCGATTACGCCATGCGCTATGGTCAGCCAGCCATTCAATCACAGATGCAGAAATTGCAAGACGCCGGATGCAGCCAGATTGTGGTGATGCCGCTTTATCCGCAATATGCCGCCTCGACAACGGCAACGGTGAATGACGAGGTGTATAAATGGGCACTGGATTTACGCTGGCAACCGGCCATTCGTACAGTGCCGCCGTGGCATGATCACAAAAGCTATATTGAGGCACTTGCCAAATCGGTGAAAGCGGCTGTCAAAAAGTCAGGCAGGCCTGATGATCTGGTGATTTCATTTCACGGTATCCCGAAAAGCTATTTCGTATCCGGTGATCCCTATCATTGCCAATGTATGAAAACCGCACGTCTTCTTCGCGAGGCCTTGCAGTGGGATGAAAAACATTTCCATGCGACATTCCAGTCACGCTTTGGCTCGGAACCATGGCTGCAACCCTACACCGATAAAACAGTTGTCAAACTGGCCGAATCAGGCAGTAAACATGTCGCCATTATGGCGCCCGGTTTTGTCGCCGATTGTCTGGAAACGCTTGATGAGCTTGATATCGAATTACATGAAGAATTTATCGAACATGGCGGGGAAACCTTTACCTATATTCCCTGTTTGAATGACACCGCTGATGGGATGAAGGTGATTGAAGAGGTCGCCATCGAAAATCTGCTGGGGTGGGTTGAAATGGCACCATCCAGACAAAAAGCCGGGCGGACAGCTGTCAATAAAACGGCTGCTAAAAAAACTGCGGCTAAAAAAACTGCAGCTAAAAAAGTGACTGCAAAAAAAGCCCCAGCAGAGGCATAACCGCAACACACAGCGGAGCCAGGCCGGGACATAAAGCCAGCCTAGCCATTATGCGGGTGATGCGTTGCCCAGGCGCCTATGGTGAGGCGTTTTTCCTGCGCCACATCAATGGTTTCCGTGCTCAGCGTCTCGGCAGCCGGCGGCTGCCCCCAGCCCAAAGCCGACAAACAATCCTGATGATCGCGACGCTGTGGGTAATGCGCCGCATTTTTCATGCGCCATACGCCCGATTCAACACGTCCATATATGGTGGCGTCTTCATAATCCGCAAAATCAATCCGTGCAAAACTGGAAAAACACTGACGCAAAAAGTCATGTGTTGGCTGCCAGGTCGCATCCAGCACCTCTTCAGCTTTGCTGGCCTTGGTGTTGACCTGACGAAACCTGTCTATATTTCCAAGCGCTGACGGGTCCAGAATCGTCATATGGCCGTGATGCCCATAGGCAATGGTGCGGGCCCGTTCACCAAGCGGCACATCATTATCCAGAAATTCAAAATAAACTGTTTTGTCGCCAATCCCCATCCAGGAAAAGAATAATTCCGGGATGCCGTTAAACGCCTCGATATTATGATACAGCAAATCATTGACAGCCTTATAGCGCGCTGTTGTCAGACCGCGTTGCCATGCCCGCTCGACGGTTTGTGCCGGCGGCGTGATGATAAAAAACAAAAATACCGTCGCCCCAAAGCGGCTCAATAATTTACTTTGGTAATCCCCGTCATCGCCCACTTTGAAACTGTCAAAGCGAAACCTGTCGAGCAAAAGATGCGGCAGATTATGGCGGCGTGCCTTGGCCGCAACATAGCTGTCCAATTTCCGGTCAATAATTTCCAGCTCATGCCCGGTCATCATCGCCGCATATTTATAATCCTCTCCCATTGTGTCGTAATCGAGAAGATATTTGCGCCAGTAATCCGGGCTGATCAGGGCGAAATCTTCCCATTTGACATTTATTTTTTCAGCCAATCGCCGTTGCTGTGGTCGGATTGTGCTTTTGCCAGATGCCGATGCGCCTTTTGTATTCATCACAATGGGGTGCGATTGCGCCGGCAAGAACCGATAGCCTTCCTTGGCAACCGCCTCATTGAAAACAGGCCGGATAATCCGACCAATCTCACGGCTGCCAAAGCTGTTCATCACCAGACGCAGACTAAGCTCAACAACAAGCTCGCGATCGGCGACAAGCCGTCCATGCTGGCCAATAATCCCGCCAACAATAGTGATTAAAGCCGATAAATAAGCCCGCTTGGCCGGGTCCTGCTGGTCTGGCAAGGCGGCTTTCCATGCGGCAAGCGCCCCCATCTCCGGCAGCTTTGCATCATCATTGACAGGTGCCGCCTTGGGTTTAAAAAAGCCAAAAAACCGGCCTTTATCGGGCTTTGTATTTTGCCCGAATACGTCGCGCTCTAAAATCGCATTGATGGCCTCGGCTGACTGCTGTTTGATCAGATCAAATTCGGCGCTGATGGCGTCAAGACGCGGCATCACATAAAGATCACAAATGCGCCCCACCATCGAGCGCAATGAAATGCCCAGATATTCATAGCTCGGCCCATCCGGCACCGACAGATCCGCCGTCACCCTAATCAGCACTTCATGAATGATCAGACGTTCAACCGTCAGCGCACATAAGGTTTCGGCAGGCAGGCCACAGAAATCTGCGGCCTCTTTTGCTTGTCGATAAGAAACCGCCGCATTTTCTGGCCGAAATAGTGTGATCAGCGGCAGAAGATGCGGCGGTATGGTCGAGCTGAGGCCTGGATTCCAAGCATGGTAAGTGGCATCACTATTCGTCACTCTACAATCCTTTTCACCAAGAGCTACAGGACATGCAGGAAACGAGTCTGAGCGATCCTACAGACCTAGAACAAACCTTCGATTTCACCATCGGCATTGAGGCAGATGGTTTCAGCGGCTGGTTTGCGTGGCAGGCCCGGCATCGTCATAATCTCGCCGCAGACGACAACAATAAAGCCGGCACCGGCACTGATCCGCACTTCACGCACCGGCACAACATGGCCGGTTGGTGCGCCGCGCTGGGTCGGGTCGGTCGAAAAACTATATTGGGTTTTCGCCATACAAACCGGCAAATGTCCATAGCCCTGTGATTCCCAATCTTGCAGCTGATCAAGGATCTTTTTATCCATCACCGCTTCATCGGCCCGGTAAATCTTTTTGCAGATGGTCTGCACCTTGTCGGCCAATGACATCTCATCCGGATAGAGTGGTGAAAAATCAGCCGCATCAGAATCGGCAATCTCGGCGACCCGTCTGGCCAGAGTTTCCGACCCCGCCGACCCGTCTGCCCAATGTTTTGACAGAATCGCTTCAGTGCCCATCTCTGCACCATAATCCTGTACCGCCTGCACTTCGGCATCGGTATCTTTGACAAAATGGTTGATCGCAACCACTACCGGCACGCCAAATGATTTCAGATTTTCAATATGCCGGCCCAGATTCGGACAGCCTGCCTGAACCGCCGCGACATTTTCCGCGTT
>JADHLR010000094.1 GCA_016780525.1 Candidatus Puniceispirillum sp. | reverse complement strand
ATACAATCATCCAGATTTTTATGCAGATGCAGATCAGCCAGCGCATGATAGTCAAGCCCGGCGCGGCGGCATGATTTTTCATCGAGACGAAAGCCCAACGGCTCAATCAGATGCAATGTCGCGCCGGTATTTGCCGACATCCGGATGATATTGCCGGTATTGGGCGGGATTTGTGGTGCGAACAAAATAATATGAAACATCAGACAGCTATGGCGCGCGATTATGGTAAAGAAGAGTCAGCCTACGCAGTGACAGCGCGTTCGGCAAGCTCTTCACGGTGGCGCCCTGCTGGTAATTCGAATCGCGGCAGTTCACTGCCTGGCCAAAGTTGCGGGCGCGGGCCCAGGTGTTGCCACAACATGTGGCCTCGGTTCGTCCCGGGCAAATTGCACGGCTGTCTGTTTCGGCGTATGACCCGTCACGCTATGGTGTGTTGATGGGGGTTTTGCAGCGTGTTGCCAATAACACCACCCAGCTTGAAAACCAGATGCCTTATTATGAAACCATTATCGAAATCCCCGAAGTGGTGCTGACAAAATCGGGTGTAACGCCGGAAATCACCGCTGGCATGCCGCTGACCGTCGATATTCTGGGCGATAAACGGACGGTGATGAATTACATAATCACGCCTATCGAGAAATCATGGAAGTCAGCGTTTCGGGAAAAATAATCCGGCGTTAGCTCAGCTCGACAAGAAACAGCCAGCCATAGGAAATCAGCACCGCTGGTACGGCTGAATAGAGTGTTGCCACCACCGCCACCTTTGGCGCAATGGCAATCGCCGGGAACAGCGCATCGCCATCATTGCTCAGTGCATTGCCAATTTGTGCCGAAAGTGGGATGATGCCTGATAAATACATGGTGGTTACCAAAACCTGTGGGCCACAGCCGGGCAGAAAGCCGATTAAAATGGCGATTATTGGCGTATATAGCACCACGCCGGTAAACAGGTTTTTCAGATCCAGCCCAAATATATAGACCGATAGCTCAAATATTAAAAAAGCGGCAATGACCCATGTGGTGACAAAATTTGTGTCGGCAATGGTGCGCCGAATGATCGTGCCGCTGTCGGTAAATGCCGGGTCACCCGAAACGCCAAATCTTGGGGCCAGCCGCATGGTCAGCGCCAGTGTTCCGCCAACCACGCCCAGAAATGTTGCCGGCCGGTCAAATAAATGGCTGGCAAACAATTTGTCGACATCAATCTGAAACGCCACCAGAACTGCTAGCACCAAACCCGGCATCATGATCAGCATCCACAAACGATCGATCCATGGCGTGCTCGCATCCTCATTTTGGTCACTATGGGCATCGGCTGGTCGCACCGCGCCGCGCAGAAAGTCACCACCATGAATGCCGTTGATGACCCATCCACTGATGGTGCCAACGACAAACCCCATGACGATGATCGCCAGACCAGTGAGTGGCTCCTGCGCGATCAGCAAAAATGCGGCGTCACCCATGGTCGCTGTCAAAACTGCGACAACGCTGCCGAAACTCAGCCGCCCGGTGACATATTGCGTCACAACGATGATGGCACCACCACAGCCCGGCAATGCGCCGAGTGCCGCGGCCATCGGAACCTGCCAGATGGTGTCGCGTCGCAATGCCGCTGTTGCATCGATTTTGAGGAATTTTTCAATGCCGTAAAAAATGAAGAATGTGCCAGCGACAAAGGTGCTGACCTGAATATAAGCGTCGGCAATAGCGGCAAAAATGATATCGCCGAGTTCCGAATTTGTCGTGGTCATAGCGAAACCGGCAAGGATCGCAGGCAGCAAAATGGCCAGCCCATGCATGGCATGGCGCGGTTTTCCCGGCATTGGTGCGCGGCCAATGGCTGTTGCGTTATGCTGTTCCATGATTAAAATTTAGCACTATCTAACTTTAGTCACAAGGTCTAATAAACACAGTCGGTTGAAGATCTGATATAATGTGCAGCGGATTGGGATCAAGGGGTCTTGTCAGTGCTTTGCAGTTGGTGCCATTATCTGGCTATTGACCCGGCGGCCATAAAAATCTGCGTCAACTGGAAAATCGGCGTCAACAATAACATCTGCGTCAACGGGAGCTATGTGTCATGTCACCTGCTGTGCAAGCGCCATTTGTCTCATCGACGCCAGCCATTTTAATTGGCGCGGCGCCGACTGATCTGGCTGGCATTGAGCTCTGTGCGCCCGATTGGCCGGTATTTGCGGCAGATGGTGGTATGCATACAGCGTTGGCGCATCATTACTGGCCGCGTGCGGTGATCGGCGATATGGATTCAATTGGTGATCTAAGCCAGCTCGACAAGGCGATTGAGCGGGTGCATCTGGCAGCGCAGGAAGACACTGATTTCGAAAAAAGCTTGCGGCTGATTGATGCCCCGATGGTTATTGGCTTTGGGTTTTTAGGCGCGCGCAGCGATCATATGCTGGCGGCGCTGCATACGCTGGCTGGACTTGCCGATAATCGGCCGATTATTCTGGTGGGGCAGCATGATGTGATGCTGCGTGTGCGAGGTCACTGTCAGTTTTACCTGCCGGTGGGTACGCGGTTTTCGTTATGGCCTCTTGGTCGCCAGTTTTTCCAGAAATCGCAGGGTCTGGCCTGGCCTGTTGATGGCTTGACGATGGAAATCGGCAAGCAATGCGGCACATCCAACCGGGTCACCGATGCCAGCGTTAAGATCGAAGCTGGCGCTGGTGATGGCTATATGGTCATTTTGCCGGCAGATTGCCTGCGGGCTGTGTTACAGACAGCACGCGCATTGGCAGATAGGGCGGCGTGAGCATTTGTTGCCTTACGCCGGGTGCATGCGTATACTCGGGCTAAACACAGCCTCGATCCGGAGCAAAATGATGACAATGAACGAAAAATTATCTGCAGCGCGTGCCGTGCGTATGCCGACACTTGCTGATGCCATGCTGGCCAATATAATGGCGCCATCAACAGCGACGAGCGCTTTGACAAAGGCGGCTTTGGTCGTGTTTGGCAGTTTGCTGTTGGCTGTTTCAGCGCAGTTCAAAATTCCCCTTTATCCGGTTCCGGTCACAGGTCAAACGCTTGTCGTTCTGCTGATTGGCATGACCTATGGGCCGCGGCTTGGCGGCATCACCATGGCTGCCTATCTGTTTGAAGGTGCCATTGGCTTGCCGGTATTTGCCGGTGGTGCCGCGGGTATGGCCGTATTGTTCGGGCCAACTGGCGGATATTTGTTTGGATTTTTGCTGGCGGCTGTGGCGATGGGCTATCTTGCCGAGCGCGGCATGGGACGTTCGGTTGTTTCAACCGTCATTGCGATGGTGATCGGCAATATGGTGATTTATCTATGCGGCGCGAGTTGGCTGGCGGGTTTTATCGGTTTTGGTAAGGCCATGGCGGCTGGGGTATTACCGTTTCTATACGGGGACGCGCTGAAGCTGGCTGTTGCGGCGGGGCTGATGCCGCTGGCATGGCGTGCGGTCAAAGCGGCGCAAAAATAAACAAGCGGCTATCTTGCCGAAATATTGTATAGGGCTGCGGCTTTACCCACAAGGCCGCAGCCTTTTTTTGTTGATCTTGGGCGGCAATTTGATGGATCACGCCGCTGCGTCTGAATTAAAGCAGAGCCATCTGCTCATTATCGTTCACCGCATGTTCTGCGACAGCCCGCGTTTGGCCAATCTCTTCAAATTCTTCCAAGGCATCCACCACATCAAATACCTCAGCCTCGCCAGATGACTCGATGATTTCGAGCAGGCGGGTCTCTGGTGATTCGCCTTCATAATGTAAAACGGTGACGGCAATCACCGCGGCAATGCTGCTGGTGGTTAATTGTTCTTCTCGTTGAGCAGGTCGTTTAAAAGGAATGACTCGGCAGGGTTGACCTGCGTTGCGGTCTGTCATGCGCATGGCGATACTCCATTAACGAAGCGATTGTGAGAAAAATGTAGGGAGGCGACAGTGAGACAAGGCGTTTTGAAACGCTGGATATCAATAAGTTGTTGAACACCTAGCTTATCCATACAAGATTTAGTGTGTATCTATTTCTTCGTGAGGGAAAGAAAAAAATGCTGCAGCGGTAAATAAAATAAAAAATGAGCAATGCCAGTGAGCAATGCCAGTGAGAAATGTCTATGCGCGCAGCCTGTTAGTAAAGCATGGGGGGCGGCGGTGCCGGCAACAAAAAAGCCCCGGCGGCGAGGCTTTTTTAAAGATCAATTTTGAGATGTGTTTTGTTTAGCTGCCAACGCGCCGGACAAAGATTGTTCCGGCTGGTGCGTTATTGACATTTTTCACCGTATTGGTGGCCTGACTAAAGATGATGGTTTCGACGCCAAAACTATCAACGACGCTGACGCGGGCACGCACCTGCTTGCCAACCATGGTCTGTGTCAGACCAAAGCGGCTGGTGCCGGCGGTTTCGATGGCCCGCCAGTTGCGGCCGTCTTCAGAGGCTTCCCAACCAACTGTCAGGCTTGCGATACCATCTTCATCAGATACCCGTGCGGTATTGGCGACCAATGTGCTGCCCTCGGCGGCCTCGCCAGCCAACAGCACCTCGCCTTCAACCGGATCATCGACATTTGATACGGTTTCCGACGGATTCGTCAGCAACAATTCCTTGGTGCCGTGTCGGTCGGTATAGGAGACCACCGCACGGTATGAATAGCCCACGTGATTCTGCGTCAGTTGTAAAACTTCGCCGATAGCATTCGGATAGGCTTGCCAGTCTGTCTTGGTGCTTGAGCGTTGCCAGATCACTGAATATGTGCCGACACCATCTTCATCGGCAATCAGGCTGGTATCAACGACGAGCGCGCCTTCTTCCCGCGCTTCGCCAGCCAGGCGTGGGGCGCCGGTTGGCTTGTCATTGACATTTTGCACTGGCGTCGAGGCCGGGCTGACAAGCGTTTCAAGATTGCCTTGCCCGTCTACATATGAAATCTGCACACGCAGCTGCTGGCCGACATGTATTTCGCGTGGGGTAAATGACTGCTGCACCGCACCAGTCAGATTCATCCACGCCTCACCATCTGATGAGATTTGCCATTGCACCTGTACATTGCCCATGCCGTCATCATCCATAATGGCAGAGGCGTCAACGATCAGCGGATCATCTTCAATGGCGATAAACCCGGCGCCGCTGTTTTGCGCCGATGACGACCCGGCAGAACCGCCAGAGCCGGAAGACCCAGAAGACCCGAAAGAGGCGGATGATGCAGACCCTGTTGATGCGGCCGAATTTGTTGCGCTGCTGGCGATGCTGCCAGTGCTCGCTGATGTTGTGGCGCCGCTGCCGGAGCTGCCGCTTTCAGGCAGCCCGCCGGCCAACGCGTTTTGCGCGCTGATTGCCACCGCTCCCACAACCAGTGATTTCAGTAGTTGGCGCATTGATTGTGCCCCCTTAAAACTCTATAAACTAACACGACATGGCGCCGTAAAACTTTAGCACTCCGATGCAAATGCCGCGGATTGCACCACTTTACATAGAATCGCTCATGGGTAAAATCGCCCAAAACATGTCACTTGTCTAGGTTTTATCTTGCTAAATCACTAATAAAGTATGTTTTTAGCCTTTTGGTTAAGCAGTTCGGGTGATTCGCCGGGTTTGGCTATTCAGCCAGCAACGGGTGCAGCGCGATGGATGAAGCCTCACGCTGCACCGTTTTTGGGTTTGCGGCTATTTTTGCTCGTCCAGCACGTTGCGGGCGGCACGCATGCATTCCAGCGCCTGTGGCACACCACAATAGATGCCAATTACATGGATAATGGCGCGTAATTCCTCTTTGCTCACCCCATTTTTGATGGCACCCCGGCAATGTAATTCCCATTCCGTCATTTTGCCGAGCGCCCCAATCATCGTAAGATTCATCATGGATCTGGTTTTGGCGTCGATACATTCATCGCCCCATCCAAATCCCCAGCACCAGGCTGTCATGGCCTCTTGAAACGGCCGCGAAAAATCATCAGCGTTATTCAATGACGCTTCGACATATTCGGTGCCCAGTGTCGCTTTGCGTTTGGCCAGGCCTTTTTCAAACAAATCATTATCCATCAGATATACCCATTCATCTCATTTGGTTTTGTTGCAATTTTGCGTGTCAGCCGTCACCGCGCTTCGGTGCGCTCACATGATCAACACTGCGTTGGACGCGGTGGCGCGTCAAGCTGCCGATATGATGAATTTAGGTTAAATGACTAATGTAGTGAAAACTGTCGTTGTTTATGGTAATTTTCCCATCGTTGGAGCGCAATTTTGCCTGTGAGAGCGTGAGGTGACGATGATCAAAGTGACGCGTGCAACTGTGGCATCTGG
>JADHLR010000093.1 GCA_016780525.1 Candidatus Puniceispirillum sp. | reverse complement strand
TATCGGTCAAGTGTTTCGCGCCTTCCCACGGCGCATCAGACCAGCCGGCACAGCACCGATGCTGTAACACATCAGCGCATAGACCGCGCCGCCGCCGCCAACAATTATCACAAGATCAAAGGCCGCCGGCACATGCAAAAAATGATCCAGCCCATATTGCAGGGACATCACCGCCGCGCCCATGACCGCCGTCGCCAGAATGATTTTGCCAAGCCCCGGCAGGAACGCAGCTGACACCCGGTTTTGCCGAGCCAGTAAAACAACCATGATTGTTGCCGCCGCTATCCCTGAAATAGCCGTGGCCAGCGCCAGACCAACATGTCCCAAAATGGGCATCAACAACAAGGATCCGGCGACATTGATGGCGACTGTGGTCAATGACACTTTCAACACAATGCCCGGCTGTCCGGCGGCATAAAAAGCTGTTTGCAGAATCTTGACCATGACAAAGCCGGGCAGACCGCACCCATAGGCTGTCAGTGCGAGCGCCGCCATCTGCGCATCATTCTCATCAAAGGCGCCATAAACAAACAGGCCCTGCATAATCGAAAGACCACACAGCACCAGACCAGCCACCGCCGGGATCACCAAAAACCCGGCAAGGCCAACGGCCTCGGCCAGACTGTCCCGCACCTCGGCCGGCCGGCTGCCAGCCTCGGCCGCAGATAAACGTGGCAGTAATGCCGTACCAAGTGCGATGCCGACAATGCCAAGCGGCAATTGCGCCACCCGGTCAGCATAATACAGCCATGAAATCGCCCCAACCGGCAGCAACGACGCCAGAATCAGATCAATCAGCAAATTGATCTGCATGCCACCTGCGCCAGCCGCTGCCGGCAAAAAATTCCGCCACATCTTACGACCAGCATCTGATAAGCGCGGCCAGACAAGCGCCGGCACCGCGTCAATTCTGGCCAGTGTCCAATATAAAAAACCCAGCTGCGCCAACCCGGCAACCAACAGCGCGACAGCAACCGGCACCGCCCGCATCATCCCCATCTGGCTGGCGATCAGCGGAATCAGCAAGGCCCCGGCGATGAAACAGATATTGGCAATAATCGGGGCGGCGGCGCCGGCTTTGAAATGATCATGCGCATTGGCGATTGCCGCCCAGAGGGCAACGATCGAAATCAGCGGCAGATAGGGCATGGTGATGCGCGCCAGATCAATCGCCGCGCGCAGCCGCTCTGGTGTGTCGGCAAAGCCGGGCGCTAATAACAAAATCAATTCGGCCATAAATATTTCGGCGATAATCACCAAAAGGCACAAGCCAATAATCAAAAATATCTGGGCTTCTGCCGCCAGTCGCAATGCCGCCGCCCGGCCATGTTCTTCACGAATGGCTGCATAATTTGGTAAAAATGCGTTGGTCATCGCGCCTTCGGCGCTCAGCCGGCGGAACATATTGGGCAGTTTCAGCGCCACCAAAAACGCATCCGCAGCACCGCCAGCCCCTAAAAATGCGGCAAAGGCAATGTCCCGCACAAACCCCATAATGCGGCTTACAGCGGTGAGGCTGCCAATCTGCCGAAATGCCCGGCCCAGTGACAGACCCTTCATGCAGCCGCCTCGTCAGTGCTGTCAAAAATATGCAACAGCTTTTGCCGAATATCCTGTAGCCGTCCTTCATTATGGATCTGTAGTCCGAAAATATCCTTGACGTAAAATACATCGACAACCCGTTCACCATAGGTCGAAACGCTGGCCGTCTGGATTTGCAGACCACGGTCTGCCAGACACGCTGTTATCTTATGCAACAGCCCGGGGAAATCGCGCCCATTCACCTCGATGACAGTATGGGTAGTGCTGATTTTATTGGATAAAATGACCCGTGATGGCACCGGTAATTGGCGCACCCGCAGCGGTGTCTGTTGCCAACGCGCCGCAAGTGCCTTTTCCAGCCGGAACTCACCGCGAAGCGCACTTTCCAGAATAGTCCTCAGCTTTTCCAGCTCGGCTGGTGAATCAATCGCTGCGTTATGCATGTCCTGCAGGAAAAACACATCAAGCACGGTGCCATCATGACAGGTGGTGATCCGCGCCCCGGCAATATTGGCACCAACGGCAGCAACGGCACCGGCAATCCGCGAAAACAGCCCCGGATCATCGGCTGTCAAAATCGTCAATTCGGTCATGCGTTTTGCCGTATCGGGCCGGAAATCAATCAGCAACGGCATATCCTGCTGACGGAATTTGGCGCATAATTCGGCATGCCTTACATGGCTGTCGCAATCAAACCCGGTCCAATAGACCTTTGGAAATTGGCTGATATGCGCGGCAAATTCTGCATCGCTCCATTGCGGCAGCCTTGTGCGGGCATTGTTCTGCGCCTCATGCGCATTGCCAAATGCGATAGCTTCCGGATCGGCGCCGCGCAAAACAGCGTCACAGCGATGATAAAGATCACGCATCAAAGCGGCTTTCCAGCCATTCCAGATATTCGGCCCAACCGCACGAATATCTGCCACTGTCAGTACCAGCAATAATTTCAACCGTTCAGGTGACTGCACAATCGCCGCGAAATCCTGAATGGTTTTCGGATCATTCAAATCATAGCGGAACGCGGTTTTGCTCATCAATAAATGATGCCGCACCAGCCAGCTGACAGTTTCGGTTTCTTCCGGCGTCAACCCCAGACGCGGACAGACAAGCAAGGCAATTTCGGCACCTAAAATCGAATGATCGCCGCCACGCCCCTTGGCGATGTCATGCAGCAACATCGCCACAAATAAAGCCCGGCGAGACTGAATTTCCGGCATAGCTTCGGTGGCGACCGGTGCGGCCTGTTGTAAATCTCCGACCTCGATGGCGTGCAAAATACCAATCGCTTTCAGCGTATGTTCGTCAACCGTGTAGCTGTGATACATGTCAAATTGCATCATCGCCACAATGCGCCCGAAATCAGGCAGAAATTTACCCAAAACACCGCATTCATTCATCAGCCGCAAGACCCGTTCGGAATTGTTGCTGGCTGTTAAAATATCGAGAAACAATGCGTTTGCCTGCGGGTCCTGACGGATTTTTGCACCAACCGTTGGCAAGGCCCGTGTGACCCGCTGTAAACTATGTGGATGCACATCAGCGCTATGCGTCTGGGCGATTGTGAACAGCTTAAAAATACGCAGCGGATCATCCCGAAACCGCAAATTTTCGAGCAGCCTGACACGGCCGCTTTCGATGGTGAAGGGATCCAGATCTTTGGCGCGGAAAAAATCCGGCCGCCAAAAGCTCAATTGTTTACGAAAATCTGTTTCCATCACCGCACAAAAAATACGGGTCAAATCGCCAACATGCCGGATCGCCAGATAATAGCGTTTCATAAAACGTTCAACAGCCCGCAAACCAGTGCGATCAGCAAATCCCATGCGGGGTGCAATCGCCATCTGCGCGTCAAAATCCAAACGTTCTTCGGCGCGACCAGCATGCAAATGCAAATGACACCGCACCGTCCACAAGAACCGCTGGGCTGAGGCAAAACGACGGGCTTCGGCATCGCGCAACACGCCTTGCGCCAGAACATCCATAATGCTGTCAGCCCGATAGGCATATTTGGCAATCCAGAACAGGCTGTGCAGATCCCGCAGCCCCCCCTTGCCATCTTTGACATTTGGTTCGACCACATAGCGCGTATCGCCAAACCGCTTATGTCGTAAATCACGCTCGGCAAGTTTTTCTTCAACGAAAACAAGCGGTTTATTCTTGGCTATTTCAAGCCGCAGAGCATCTGACAATTTTGTCCATAGCGCCGCATCACCGCAGACAAGCCGCATTTCAAGAAAGCTTGTCATCACCGTTTGATCGTCACGCCCGGCATTGATGGCTTCGGTGATGCTGCGCGTTGAATGGCCGATTTTCAGCCCCAAATCCCACAGCAGATAGAGCATGAACTCAATCGCCGCTTCATGTTTTTTGCTGGTTTTGGCAGGCATTAGAAACATCACATCAATATCGGAAAACGGCGCCATTTCACCACGGCCGTAACCACCCACCGCGATCACCGCAATGGCATCGCTTTGCGGGATAATTTTGCACGCTTCATCGTGCAACAGGCGCAGCAAAGCATCGATACAGCGGGCATGCTGGCCGACATAAACCGCGCCATCATGGGTCGCCAAAAAATCCTGTTCAATTGTGTGTTTTGCAGCCGTAAGATGGCGCCGCAGCACAGTCAGTAATTCTGCCCGATAGCCTGACGCATCAGCCGCATCATACGCCGCCATATCGCTGGCAATCTGCGACGCATCAAATGGCGCAGGCAAAAACTGGCTGGCCGCCCATAGCGGTTGCAGCCAGCGATGCCATAATGGGCTGTCAGACAAATCAATTTGTAGCGGTTGGGTTTTTGACAATTTGTCACCCATTATGTGCCACCCATTATGCGTCATTCATTAAAGTGAGACTATTTTTTTAAATTAATGGACATCATCATAGGCCGCTTTTAAGCGATAGAGAAGCTCTATTGCGTCGCGCGGTGTCAGATCATCCGGCCGAATAGCCGCAAGCTCGGCGTCTAATGCGGCTGGCAGGCCAGCCGGTTGCGGCGGCTGTAAATGATCAAATAACGGCAGGCTTTTGGCCAGTTCTGCGGCATCGGCGGCGCCATGCTGGCCGGCTTCAAGCTGTTGTAAAATCTGTTCGGCGCGATGCAGCACATTGGCTGGCAAGCCGGCCAGCCTGGCCACATGCACCCCATAAGACCGATCCGCCGCGCCGGCAATGACCTTATGCAAAAACACAATGCTGCCCTGCCATTCACGCACCTGCATGGCATGGCAGTGCAGACGATCCAGCGCTGTTTGCAGATGTGTCAGCTCGTGATAATGCGTGGCAAACAATGCCCGACACAAGCTGACATCATGCAAATGTTCCAATGTTGACCAGGCAATCGCCAAGCCGTCATACGTCGCTGTGCCGCGGCCAATTTCATCCAGAATCACCAAAGACCGGCTGGTTGCACGGTTCAAAATGGCGGCGGTTTCGACCATTTCAACCATAAAGGTCGAACGCCCGCGGGCCAGATCATCTGCCGCGCCAACGCGGCTGAACAAGCGGTCGATAATGCCAATACGGGCCTGTTCGGCTGGCACAAATAAGCCCGCCTGCGCCATGATGGCGATATGCGCATTTTGCCGCAAAAATGTTGATTTACCGGCCATATTAGGCCCGGTTAGCAACCAGATCTGCCCCCCCGCCAGATCACAGTCATTCGGCATAAACTGGGTCTGGGCATCAAGCATCGATTCGATCACCGGATGGCGCCCATTGGTAATTGAAAAGGCGCAATCATCGGACATCACCGGCCGGCAATAATCGGCTGACAATGCAAGATCCGCAGCGGCTGTCGCAACATCAATCGCCGCCAGCGCCTGGGCAGCGGCGGCAATCATATCGGCAGCCTCAGCCACAAGCGCGCAAAGCCGGCCAAAAATCTCCAGCTCATGCGCCAGCGCACGATCCGCCGCGCTGGCCATATCGCGTTCCATTTCGGCAAGCTCAGTGGTGGTGAAACGTACCGCCTGCGCCGTCGTCTGGCGATGAATGAATGTTGCGCTTTCCATCAATTTATGCGCATGCGCCGCACGCACATCAATATGATATCCCAAAACATTATTATGTTTGATTTTCAATGAGGCAATATCTGTCTCGGCACAATATCGGCTTTGTAGCGCCGCAATCATCCGGCGGCTTTCATCACGCAGCCCGCGCAATTCATCCAGCGCCAGATCATAGCCCTGACGGACAAAACCGCCATCGCGCGCCAGTAATGGCAGATCATCACCCAATGCGGGCTGTAAGGCGTCGGCAAGCGCTGTTGGCGCATGCATCTGATCGAGGCAGGCTGGCAGATCATCTGGCTGCCCGACCGTCGCAAAGCCGGATGCCAGCACCGTCCGCACCAACGCCACGATACCGGCGGCACCCTTTAATCCGGCAGCAAGTGCGGCCAGATCACGTGGCCCGCCATGCCCCATCGAAAGCCGTGACAAGGCACGTTGCATATCCGGCTGCAGCCGCAATTGCGCCCGCACATCATCACAGCATTGCTGATGGCTGCGGAACCAATCAACAAGATCAAGCCGCGCCTCAATCGCCGCAACATCAGCCAATGGTGCAGACAGACGTTCGCCAAGCAAGCGGCCGCCAGCCGCGGTCAAGGTGCGATCAACAGCATGCAGCAGGCTGCCGCGGCGTTCCCCGGTCAGGGTGCGTGTCAGTTCCAGTGAACGCCGCGTCGCCGCGTCAATTTCCAGCAACCCACTATCAGTAATATGACGCAGCGCCAGCAATC
>JADHLR010000092.1 GCA_016780525.1 Candidatus Puniceispirillum sp. | reverse complement strand
CCACCGGTTGCCGCCAGCCTGTCAGTGGTGGGCAAATCGCCCGTGCTAGATAAGCGCGTCTGACCCCGGCACGTAAAACGGCCGATAGGGCGGTGGCGGTGGCAGCATGCCCCGCACATCGGCAAAGGGAAACCGGCTGTCGATACGGTAGGCCTCGGCATAATGTCCGTGCGGCGCGTTGCATTGCGCCGCCCGAAACCGGTTGAGGATGGCGGCAGCGGTGGCAAACCGGTCAGGCTGTTGACTGGCATGCGCCATGATGGCGGCCTGTTTGGCATCAAAATAACCGGTGATATCGACATAATAATCGGGGGCAAAACCAACCCCCATTAGCGTATCGCAAAACAGCACCGGGCAGATAAAGCCAGCCGCGTCACTGACGAATTTCGACAAGGCCCGGTGATCGGGATGATAATCTTCTGGCGCATGGGTGAGGATCAAATCCGGCTGTGTGTTGCGGATTGTGTCGGTGATGATGCTGGCGGCGTCGGCCGCTGACGAAAGCCGCCCATCGGGGAGCGCCAGCAGCTGCACATCGCCAAGATCAGCCAGTCCGGCGCGGGCCTCGTCAGCCCGCTGTGCGGCAAGCGCCGGCCCCGGTTCCGCGCCGCCAGCGGCACCATCGGTGGCAACCACAAGATGCAGCCTGTCGCCGCGTGCCGCAGCGCCAGCCAAAAACCCATACATGAAAATTTCCAAATCATCGGGATGCGCGCCAATCGCCATAATGTGCATGTCAGAGTCACCTTATGCAAGCTGTGAAAGAGTTTTGATTTCACTTTGAATCTGGGTTTAACTGATTGCCATGATAACAAGAGGTGGGCGCGTGACAAATAACAATATTGCCGAGAGTTTGTGCGGCAATTTTTCCGGCAATTTTTATGGCTATATTGAGGGATATTACGGCCAGCTATTGAGCTGGTCGGCGCGGCATGAATTGCTGGCTGTGATGGCAGAGCTTGGCATGAACAGCTATTTCTATGCGCCAAAAGATGATGCGGCACACCGGTTTGATTGGCGGCAAAGCTATGATGCGGACTGGCGGCGCGGCTTTGCCGATTTTACCGCTGCGGCAGCCCGAAACGGCATTCAAATCATCGCCGGTATCGCGCCCGGGCTTGATTTCAACTTTGCCAGCCTTGATCAGCCCCGGGCTGGTGATTTTGCCTGTCTTGTCGATAAAGCCAGACAGCTGTCAGCCGATGGTGCCAGCCATGTCAGCCTGCTGATGGATGATATCGCCGCCGATTTTACCGGCCGCGCGGGATCGTTCCAAAGCGAGGGCACAGCGCATGCCACGCTTGCCAATCAGCTCGCAGACGCAATTGACTGGCCACTGATCATGGTGCCGCGCATTTATGCCGACAGCCTGATCAGCGAGGATGACCCGCAATCACTGCCCTATCTGGCAGATTTAACAGCCGCGCTGGCACCGCATATGCCGATTGTCTATTGTGGTAATGATATTGTCGCACAACAAACGGGCGCCGATATGTCCGGATATATTGCCGAAAACCGGCTGATCATCTGGGATAATTTCTATGCCAATGACTATTGCCCGCGCCGCTTGTTTGTCGGGCCGTGGCGGCGACCGTCCGGCGGTCCAAATGTCATGTTGAATCCGACAGGCCTTGTTGAAACAGATAAATTGCTGCTGCAATTGATGCCAATCGGCGATGATGCAGAAAGCTGGCGTGATTTTCTGGCGCGATATGTGCCAGAGGAGTTTTTCTGGGTGGCGTGTTATTTTGATGCGCCATACGGTTTTGCCGCAAAATTCCCCACGCCGCCAACAAAGCTTGCAATTGATGCGATTGATCATTTGTTGTGGCGCTGGAAATCACCATTACAGCGTGAATGGTACCCGGCTCTGATGGGGCTGAAACAGGATTTGCTGATGGCTGACGGGCAGATGGCTAACGCGCGCATCGCCAAAACCCAATCGGCACCGCTTGCGGCGCTGTTGGGGAAACCGCCGCGCTGATGCGGCGTGCGGTGGCGGAAATGCTAGACGCGCAGCGTCTTTAACCGGCCCGGCAATTGTGCGATCACATCGCGTCCGGCATTGGCAAAGGCAAAGCGCAGCATGGCTTCCTGACCATTCCCAAAAAAGGCCCCGGGAATGACCAGCACGCCGGCCTTGCGTGCCATGCTTTGTGCGACCTCAACGGAATCTGCGCCGACAAAAGGATGGCGGACAAAACCAAAATACGCACCACAGCTTCGCAAATCCCAGCCGTCAAGCTGTGCAAGAGCCTGTTGAAAGACAGTCACCCGCGCCGCAATACGTTGGCGATTTTGCTGCCGCCAGTCGGCCAGCTTGCCGATCATCGGGGCCAGCGCATGCTGCACCGTACGCGGCGCGCAAATTTGAATATTGTCGATAATTTTGGCCAGTTGAAACACCATTTCCGGGCCAGCGGTAATGGCACCCAAACGGTGCCCGGGTAAACAATAGGATTTGGAAAAGCTATAGAGCTGGATCAGCGTATCCTGCCATTTGTCCTGGGCAAACAGGGGGTGTGGCAGATCCTGATCAAGTGGCAAAAAGTCACGATAGGTCTCATCGAGAATAAGCCAGATTCCACGCGACTGACATAATTTGAAAATTTCCAACAGCAAATTTTCCGGGTAAATGCTGCCTGTCGGGTTGTTTGGACTGACAAGGGCAACGGCCCGGGTCTTGTCATTGATGGCGGCTGCAATATGATCGCAATCGGGTAGCAGCCCGTGATCGGCATCGCAATCGACATAATCAATGCCGATGCCCAGCATGCCAAGTGCCGATTCATGGTTGAAATAACATGGCCGCATCATCAACACCCGGTCACCCTGACCAGCCACGGCCAGCGCCGACGCCACAAATGCCTGATTGCAACCAGAAGTAATCTGTATATTTTCGGCAGCGATATCCGCCTGATAGAGTTCACACAGATGCGCGGCATAGGCGTTGCGCAATGTCGTATCGCCTTCTACCGGGCCATAGCGCGCCAGCTCCGGATCGGCGGCTGCCTGACCGAGCGCGGCCAGCATATCGTCATGCGCGGCATAGCCCGGCACCGCCTGGCTCATATCGATTAATGGGCCTTGACTGTCATCGTAAGATGACTTCCAATTCAGCACGACCGAGACCGGTGGGGCATTCAGTTTTGTAACGGCGGTATTGAACATGGGCGGCGCCTGTGGCTTATATTATGGATAAAACTTATGTGTTTTCTAGCATCAGTTGTGGCCATGGCAAAAGATAATCTGTTGGTCTGTCGATCATTTGCGGCAGATCATTCCCACACAAGCCGGGGTGAGAGGGCATAAAAATGAGTCGCTATCATATTGTTGGACGGGCCGGTGCCGGATCTTTGATTGCCGAGTTTCTGTTTCGCGAAGCCGGGGTCGATTATGATATTTCATTTCCCGACCCGGCAGAGGTAAAAAGCCCGGATTTTTATGCCAGCAACCCACTGGGGCGCATTCCGGTATTGCTTTGTCCGGATGGCCGGAAGATTTTTGAAACCCTGGCGATTATCAATCATATCACCACGCATTTTACGCAGTTGGCACCGCCCGTTGGTAGTCCGGCTTATGACCGCTACAGCCAGTTTATGGCGTTAATGGCGACATCAATCTATCCCGCCTATCACCGCCAGCACCATAGCTATTATTATGCTGATGAGTCGGCTTTTGAGAGCTTGCGTGGCAAAGCTGTTGCCGAACAAGCGCTGCTATATGATTATATTGAGGCCGAATTGGCGCCGTATATCTGCGGGGCTGATTTAACCGCCGCTGATTTCTATCTCTATATGCTCAGCCGCTGGGATTTGAATAAAACGGCGATGCGTGCGAACCGGCCGAAGCTGAATGCGTTGCTGGATGAATTGCGCGCCCGTCCGTCGGTCATCGAAACTCTGGCAGCACAGCCACGCCGTAAACAACCCGGCTGAAGGCTAGCCGGATGGCGGCCAGATTGTCGGAAACCAATCGTCGCGCAGCATTTGCCCGGCGCTCATATTATGCCCGGGAAACGGCGGTGAGGTTGACCCCGGCCGTTCAATATAGCGTGCATCATCACCGACATAGCGCAATGACAGCGCGCGCCGCCGTGTTGTCGCCAAATTGCCGCGCGCGCCATGCACCGTGCGGTAATGAAACGCCACAGCATCACCGGGCTGCATCGGCCATGCCAGTATTTTATAATCGCCCGGATGCGCGTCCGGGTCGGGAACCGGCAGGAACGCATCATTGTCAGCGTAAAAATCATCTTCTGCCAGCCATCTGACCGGCAGCACCAATTTATCCCAAAGATGCGATCCGGCAATTAACCGCAAGGTGGCATCATCAACCGGATCGACCGGAATCCAAAAGCTGATGGTTTGTCTGCCATCGACAAAATAATAGGGCGCATCCTGATGCCAGGGTGTTGGTTTGCTGGTGCCGGGTTCTTTCACCAGAACATGGTCATGGAAAATTTTTACCGTGTCTGATTGCATCAGCTGGGCAGCGGCAGCGGCGGCCGGTGAATGGCGTAATATTTCACCAAGCCGGTCAAAACGCTGCCAGTTGCAATAGTCATCGAAAAACCGGCCGGTATCCCCGGGCGCCAGATTTTCCGCCGCATACGGGCTGGGGTTTTGCATATTTTCGTCAATAGCTGCACGGATCTGCGCCACCCAATCGGTAAAAAGGCCAGGTAAAAATACCGCGCCATCTGCCGCAAAATCATCAATCTGTTGTTGGCTGATGTTGACTGGCATGGCAGCAGACATGTGACTTGATCCTATATCTGCGCCATTAGCTGGCGAATGATTTTGCTGACCGCGGCCGGCTGTTCGGCGCAAGGAATATGACCGGCATTGGCAATCACCTCAAAGCTGGCGCCGGGGATAAGATCGGCGGTTGCCTTGACCAGCGCCGGCGGGGTGGCGCCATCTTGCTCACCAACAACACATATTGTTGGCACCGTAATCTGGCCGGCCTGATCGCGGAAATCAGCATCGCGGATTGCCGCGCCGGTGCCCAGATAGCCACCCTCGGGCGTGCGTGTGAACATGTGGCTATAGCCAGCCAGTTCGTTTGTGCGCTGCTGATGAAATGCCGGGCTGAACCAACGCTGCATATTCGCCTCAACAAGCGCGTCAAGGCCGCCCTCTTTGACAATGGCCATGCGATCATTCCACATTTGTGCATCGCCAATTTTCGCGCCGGTATCGCATAGGATCAGGCCATTCACCAAGTCAGGCCGTTTGTGATACAGCCCCTGTGCAATTAACCCGCCGACTGACAGGCCGCAGATTGTCGCGCTGGTAATGCCCAGATGATCAATCAATCCGGCAAGATCACTTACATGGTCGTCAATCACATAGGGTGGGGTGCTAAGGCTGGACAAGCCGTGACCGCGCTTGTCATACAGCACTATTGCGTAATCCGCCGACAGATCGGCAACGCAATCATCCCAAATCCGAAAATCGGTAGCCAGCGAATTTGAAAACACGATCACCGGCTTGCCGCTGTCCAAATTGACCGTTTTATAATGCAGGGTGATTCCGTTGATATCTACAAAATGCATAAATTGTCCTATCTGCGTCCTAATTTGCGTCCTATTTGCGATTGGCGATGGGGTGGTAGCACCCCTAAATATGCGCCATTAAAACATTTAAATCAGCGCCTCTTCAACAGCTTTGATCTGCAGCGCCAGATATTTTGAGTTAATCCGACATTGCGCAAAGCTGCCGGCAATCATCCACAAGCCGGGCTGGCCGGTTGGTCGATACATGTTGCGCAGTTCCAGCCCGTCACCAAACCCCCAGATTGGGCCGACACGGTCTGCCACATCCTGTCCAAATAGCTTGGCAACTAAAAATTCCTGCTTTTTATATCCGGTTGCCAGAACCACCAGATCAGCCGGTATATGCGCGCCGGTTTTCAGCGATACCCCAGCGGCGGTGAAAGCATCGATATCGGCATTCTGGATCAGTTTAATGTGTCCATCGGCGATTAAATCGGAGGCGCCGACATTAAAATAATAACCGCCACCACGGGTCAGATATTTGAACTGCCAGCCGGTGTCATCTTCACCAAAATCGAGCTGAAACCCAACCGAGGCTAATTTACCCAGAAGCGTTTTATCGGCGGTTTGGGATTGTCTGGTAAAATGCTGATGCGCCTTTTTCACCAGCGGCAGTGGCATTGATGTGGTGATGAAATCACACTCATCGGTTGTCCGGCCTTCGTCATACAGGCGGTAGGGAAATTGCGCACTGGGTTCAATATTGACCACCAAGCTGGGGCTGCGCTGTACCATTGT
>JADHLR010000091.1 GCA_016780525.1 Candidatus Puniceispirillum sp. | reverse complement strand
TTCGACCATCGTTCTGGTTGCCGAAGCAAGCATCCGACCATAAATGACAAGCATCAGTTGAGTATGGTTTGCTTTCGCTGTTTATGTTCGCGCCAGGCGGTGATCATGCCGGCGCTGGTGATCAATATCATACCTACCCAACCATTGGTTGTAGGCCAGACATCAAAAATCACCTTGCCCCAGATCGCCGCGAATAGCAGATAGGAAAAATCCAGCGGTGCCAGCCAGCTGCTGTCGGCTGTTTGATAGGCGCGTGTCAGCCCCAGATTGCCAAATAGATTCAGCACAGAACATAGCGCGGCAAAACCGATGACGGACAGCCCGATGGCTGGCCAGCCAATGGCAACGAATGGCATGCTGTGCTGAATCTCTGGCGAGAGCGGCAAAAAACTGAGAATAATGATGCCAAGCAGCCCCGACACAAAAAACATCACACCATTGGCAAAGGTCAGGGCAAGCGGTGTTTCCGCGCGGCAATAGCGGCGTAAAATGATGATATTGCAGGCGTAGAAAAACCCCGCCATGATTGGCAAAATCTGCACCGGGGAAAAGCTCTCGGCCAGCGGGTTCAGCATAATACATGCGCCAGCCGCGCCAATGACCAATGCCGAAATGCGCCATTTGCCGACGGTTTCACCAAGCAACGGCGCGGCAAGCAATGACACAAATAGCGGGTAGGTATAAAGCCCGGCAGCCATTTGTGCGACGCTTAAAAAAGGCGATCCCGAAAAAAAGCAAAACATGCAGACAACCATGACAAGGCTGCGCATGGCGACAGCCAGCCGGCGTCGTGGATAGATCAGGCGAATGCCGCCCCCCATCAGCGCCAGACATATAATCAACAGCATATTGCCGGTCGAACGCAGCGTTTGAATCTGCCAGAAAGAGGTGCTGTCGGCGATGAATTTGATCAGCGAGTCCTGTAACGCCAGAATGATCACGCCAGCCAGTAATAACAGCAAAGCTGTGAACGGATGGTCACCTGTCGGCGCCATCAGCAAATTGGTTTTTTTGGATGCCAAACTCAGCTCCGCATGCGGCTGGCATTCGCATCAAATAGCGGAATTTTCTGGCGTTTTGCGGGTAAAATCTGGCCCAGCAATTCCACCGACCATCCGCTGTCATCATCGGCAAAATTTTTCGGCACATAGCCTTGTGCCATTGATTTTCCAGCGCCATGCGCATAGCCACCTGAGGTAACCCAACCAACAACAGTGCCATTATGCGCAATCGGCTCATCACCGATAACGTCAGCATCTTTTGCCTCAATCACAAAGCTGCATAAACGCATGGTGCCGCCCGAATCTCGTTCGGCCAAAGCGGCAGACTTGCCGATAAAACCGGCTGGCTTGTCATAGGCGACAAACGCATCAAGACCGGTTTCGACAGGGCCATAGATCGGTCGATATTCACGCCCCCAGGACCCGTAATTTTTTTCAAGGCGCAGCGCGTTTAATGCGCGCGAGCCAAACAGGCGGATATCATGCGCCGCACCAGCCGTCATTAATTGATCAAATAAACTGTTGAGATACGCCGGGGCAACCCAGATTTCATAGCCCAGATCGCCGGTATAGCTGACCCGCCCGACGATCGCCGGAATCATGCCAATATCAATCTGCTTAATCGCCATAAACCGCATCGAATCATGCGATATATCAACGCTGACACAGGATTGCAGAACATCACGCGATTTCGGGCCAGCCAGTGTCAGCCCAACCAGATCCAGTCCCAATGAATTGATTTCAACATCACCAGTATCCGGCAAATGCGCCAAAAACCAACGCATATGATAGGATTCAGCGATGCCTGAACCGATAATCAGGAAACTGTCGTCATCCAGTCGCGACAGTGAAAAATCACCAATTATCTTGCCATCATCTTTTAACATTGGCGCCAGCACCATGCGCCCGACAGCCGGCAGCCGACATGCCAGAATATGATCCAGCCAATCGGCGGCGCCAGCCCCGCTGACCCGGTATTTGGCAAAGCCGGATATGTCTGAAAGGCCAACCGATTCCCGCACCGCGCGGGCTTCCGCACCAACATTATCAAAATCAGTCGAGCGTCGCCATGAAAACACATCGCTGGTATTTTTTGGGGCGTACCATAATGGGATTTCCAACCCATAGGCGGCACCGAATTGTGCGCCGGCTGCTTTTTGTTTGTCATAGATGGGCGTTGTCAAAAGCGGTCTGGCAGCTTGCAACTCTTCATTTGGATAGCGGATGGAAAACCGTCTGGCGTAATTTTCACGAACCCGTGCATTGGTAAATTGCATGCTGGCATAATCGCCAAATCGGCTGACATCCATGGCCCAGACATCAAATCCGGGATCGCCATTTACGATCCAGTTAGCCAGCGACAAGCCAACCCCGCCGCCCTGGCTGAATCCCGCCATGACCGCACAGGCAGCCCAATAATTAGTCATGCCCTTGACCGGGCCGACAAGCGGGTTGCCATCCGGGGCAAAGGTGAATGGCCCATTAATAATCTGTTTGATCCCGGCTTTTTCAAATGCTGGAAAATGTGTAAAACCCACTTCTAATGATGGGGCGATACGGTCAATGTCAGGCTCGAGCAGCTGATGACCAAATTCCCATGGTGTGGTTGTTTCCGACCAAGGTTTACAAGCTTTTTCATAGGTGCCCATGAGCATCCCGGCGCGTTCCTGCCGAAGGTAAATTTCCCCATCAAAATCAACTGCATGCAGCACTTCTGCACCGGTGCTGGCATTAATTTCGGCAACTTCCGGCATGTCTTCGGTCAGCAAATACATATGTTCCATGGCAAGCACCGGCAATTCCAGACCCACCATGCGACCAACCTCGCGTGCCCACAGCCCGGCGGCATTCACCACATTTTCGGCAATGATCGTGCCTTTATTGGTTTTGACATGCCAGCTACCATCTGCGCTTTGCGACAGGGCTTCGACCATGACATGCGTTTCATAGCTGACGCCGTTTTTCCGCGCGGCTTTTGCATAGGCATGCGTCACCCCATAGGGGTCTACATGGCCTTCAATCGGGTCATACATGGCGCCGACAAACTGTTCAGGGTCAATCAGTGGCATCAATTCATGGGCCCGTTGTGGGGTGATGATTTCCAGATCATCCATGCCCAGATATTTGCCCTTGGCATAGACGGACTTCAGCCAGTCAAATCGTTCATGGGTTGCCGCCAGCATAATACCGCCGGTCATATGCAGACCAATATCCTGCCCGGAGAGCTCTTCTATTTCCTTATATAATTCAATAGTATATTGCTGCAATTTTGCAACATTTGGGTCGCCGTTAATGGTATGCATACCACCGGCGGCATGCCAGGTGGATCCAGAGGTGAGCTCTGATCGTTCCAGCATGATGGCGTCACTACAGCCAAGTTTGCTCAAATGATAGAGGATCGAGGCGCCGACAACACCCCCACCAATAATGACGACACGCGCTTGCTTTTGCATTTCCCCCTCCGAACCGTGCTTTGCCTCAAAACTAAACTATTGAAAATGTTTTTCCAATGTTCTGGATACGGCCTAAATGATTGTAACGACGCATATTTGTTGCTGTTGCCGGTCTGACCGGTCAATTTATCTATAATCAGCCGAGCAGATCAGATTAATTTGCCTTTGATGCGGCTTCATTTATGGCATAAAATTTGAAGCAGGGGATGGGGTGGCAGCAATGCCAGAAATTATTTTCGGGGGGGGGGAAGGAGAGCATATGTCAGACGAAAAACAAGAACCACAATTGATGGCGTTGCTGACTGAGTTGGTGAAGCAGTTTTCCGATTACGATCCACCACGGTTGCGGAAAGATGGTGATATTGTGATCCCGCTTGACGCCGTGTTAAAGAAAAACCGGGAAGCGCATCAGAATTTTGCCGATGCCTTTAGTGAAATGATGCGTGAAGATCTGGGGCCAAAACGCAGCTCAACCTGGGTTAAATAACGGGTTTCGCCGGCGCGTGTCAGCGGCGTTTATATAAATCATCCAGCTGGTCGGCATAAGCCGCCCTGACGATATGCCGCCTGACCTTTAATGTTGGTGTTAGCTGACTGTTTTCATTTGAAAAAGCCTCATCAGCTATAACAAATCTTCGGACTCGTTCAATCTGTGACAAGCGCCCGTTTGCGCGGTCGATTGCCTCGGTAATCAGGGCTTTTAATGTGCTGTCTGAGCTGGCTTTGGCGCGCACTTCGTCGGATGGCACGATAATAGCTGCCAGCCATGGGCGATGATCGCCATCGACCATAACCTGGGCGATCTCTGGTTCAATTGCCAGCAAGGCCTCAACCCGTCCGGGGGCAATATTTTCACCGCCGGAATTGACAATCAGATCCTTTTTGCGGCCGGTGATCGTGATATAGCCATCATCGTCGATGCTGCCAAGGTCACCAGTATAGAGCCAGCCATTTTTGATCACGCCAGCCGTGGTTGCCGGGTCCCGCCAATAGCCTTTCATCAGCATGTCACCGCGCACCAATATTTCGCCGTCTTCTGAAATACGCAGTTCAACACCGTCAACCGGTGGGCCAACAGTATCGATTTTGATCAAATGCGGTCGGTTCGCTGAAATCAGCGGTGACGCTTCTGTCTGCCCATAGCCTTGTAATAGATTGACACCAAGCGCCATAAAAAAGCTGCCAATATCAGCATTTAGTGGGGCGCCGCCGGAAATAAAATATTTCAGGCGGCCGCCAAGCCGTGCCCTGACTTTCTGTCTGACCAGCTTTTCCAAAACAAGGTTCAAAACAAATTCATGCGGCAGCAGGTGCCGCCCAGACAGTCGTTTCTGCCCCAGTCTGATGGTTTCGTAAAATAGCCGCGCCGAGATGCCCCCCTTGCTTCGTACACCGCGCGTAATGCGTTCATGCAAGACATCATAAAGACGCGGCACGGCGGTCATCAGCGTTGGCGATACTTCCAGCAGATTGGCGGCGATTTGCTCGGCTGACTCGCAATACCAGACTTCTGATTTTGTTTGCAGCGGCAGATGCAGACCAGCGGTGTGTTCATAGGAATGTGACAGCGGCAACAGTGATAAAAACCGCTGGTTACTGGCGGCATCGGCCTCGTTAAGCAGGGTAATGGCAGCATCAATATTTGCTTGTATCGACCGATGCGTCAGCATCACGCCCTTTGGGCGTCCACCCGTGCCTGATGTATAAATCAAACAGCAGGTATCGTCGCTTTTCTGGCGATCAATATAGCTGCTGATCCCGTCAAGTGGTTCGGCTGGCGTAACCGCCGCATCCCATTGCATCGTCTTGATCGTGCTATTGGGCAAGACCGGCGGGGCGGGGTCGATAAAAATCATCAACCGCAAATTGGGTGCGCGCTGTGCCGCCAGCATCATACGTGTTGCCAGCGCGCCGCCCGAGGTAATGGCAACAACAGCACCGGAATGATCCATGATAAAGTGATGGTCATCTTCGGTATTGGTTGTGTAGGCAGGCACCACAATCGCCCCAATAGCCATAATAGCCAGATCACAAATCGCCCATTCAGGACGGTTTTCTGCGCTGATAATCACCCGGTCGCCGGGATTCACCCCGGCAGCCACCAGCACCGACGCCAATTTACGGACATTATGATTGACCTCGGCCCAACTCAGCCCCTGCCAACTGCCGTCAATTTTACGAAAAAATAGCGGCTTATCGCCAACAGTTTCGGCAATTGCAAAAAAGCGGCCTGCCAGATTGGCGGTTTTTTTAGCGGTGTGCGGTGATGTGTCGGGCATAGTGTCGCGGGTTATGTTGGTGACAATCCACTAGCCTATCTGAAAAAAAATGGAATGCAAATTTACATTTATGATTGAAGCCATCAGGGTTGGCCAATGATAACGGGCAGCAGACTGGCCACAAGTAACGCCGCCATCATGATATTAAAGCGTCGCAGTCGGCGCTGGTCGGTCAGCAGCCGCGCAATGCCAATGCCAAACACTGTCCATGTGCAGGTTGAAATGACCGCGACAAAGGCAAAAACAAGCAAAAGGATTGTTACGTCCCGGGCGATATTTTCGGCTGTTGAGCTATAGGCAGTCACCGAAGAGATGATGACGGTGATGCCTTTCGGGTTGATCAGTTGAAAACTGGCTGCCTGTAAAAAACTCAGCGGCTTGTCTTTGTCTTTGGTTGTGGCGCGGCCAGCACTGCCGATTTTCCAGGCCAGATACAGTAAAAACACAAAGCTGATGATTTTTAACGCGTCATAGAGCCATGGCAGCGTCGCAAATAAGGTTGCCAGTCCAAGCCCGGCAGCCACCACCAATGTGCAGAATCCAAAAACAATACCCAAAATATGCGGCAGGG
>JADHLR010000090.1 GCA_016780525.1 Candidatus Puniceispirillum sp. | reverse complement strand
CGTGGCAAATTGTTGTTGGGCCACGCGGCTTGGATAATGGCGTGGTGGAAGTGAAGCGGCGCCAAACCGGTGACACCGAAGAACTGGCGCCCGATGTTGTTGTTGACCGTCTGCTGAATCGTTAAAACTGCCGCTGCGGCAAGCTAGGAAGTTAAATGCGACATTATTTTTCAGCTGTTGAGAGATTACTGGCGTTTCGCTATATGCGCGCCAGACGGGCTGAAGGGTTTATCTCGGTCATCGCCTGGTTTTCACTGGCCGGCATCACTCTGGGCGTGGCGACATTAATTGTGGTGATGTCGGTGATGAACGGGTTTCGGGCAGAGCTGGTCGGGCGGATTTTGGGGCTGAACGGGCATGTCTCGGTCTATTCAAAGGTGGCTGGTGGAATCGTTGATTATGACGATCTGGCGCTGAAAATTGCCGAAATGCCGAATGTTGTTGCGGTCACGCCGCAAATCGAAGGGCAGGCCATGGCGACGCAAAACACCGTCAGCCTTGGGGCAGTTGTGCGTGGGTTGCGCTGGTCAGATTTAGCCGTGCGCAAACCGTTATGGGACTCGCTGGATGAGGCCGAGATTACCGGTTTTCGGGAAAAGAACGGGGTGCTGATCGGGCATGCGATGGCGTTTAAGCTGGGGGTCAAAACCGGCGATAGCGTGACCCTGACAACCGCCAAAGGCAAGCCGACGGCATTTGGCACCCTGCCAACCCGTCGCAATTTTCCGATTGTCGGGATTTTCGACGTTGGCATGTATGAATATGACTCCAGCTTTGTGTTTATGCCGCTTGCGCTTGCGAGCGATTTTTTTGGCTATGACGGGCGTGTTTCGGCGCTGGAAATCTATGCGGCCGCGCCGGAAAATATCACCTTATTGCGCAATCTTATTGGCGAATCGCTGACCGATAATCTCAGCGCATTTGACTGGATTGAGCGTAATCGCGGTTTTTTGAATGCGCTACGGGTTGAGCGCAATGTGATGTTTTTGATTCTGACGCTGATTATCCTTGTCGCTGCTTTTAACATTATTTCTTCGATGATCATGCTGGTGCGGTCGAAAAATGCAGATATTGCGGTTTTGCGCGCGATGGGTGCCAGCAGCGGCAGTATCATGCGCGTGTTTTTAATGACGGGTGCCAGTATCGGCGTCGTTGGCACCACAGCGGGAACTGTTTTGGGGTTGGTGTTTTGTTGGAATATTGACGTGATCAAACAGTTTATTGAAGGCTTGTCGGGTGCGGAATTATTTGCCGCAGAAATTTATTTTTTGTCGAATTTACCGGCGAAAACCGACCCTCAGGATATTTTTATGGTGATTTCCATGGCGCTTGGCCTGTCGTTTTTTGCCAGCCTCTATCCGGCATGGCGGGCATCACGCGTTGCCCCGGCCGAGGCGCTTCGTTATGAGTGAGAGCATGTCGTCACCATCACCTTCACAGGCCTTGCTCGAACTGCGTGATGTGCGGCGTGGCTATCATCAGGGCGAGTCCAGACTAGATGTCTTAAACGGCGCCAGCCTAAGCGTGCGGGCTGGTGAGATGAAAGCCTTGGTGGGGCCATCGGGATCGGGCAAATCGACCTTGCTGAATATTGCCGGGCTGTTAGAGCAGCCGGACTCTGGAACAGTGTTTATTGATGGTATTGATTCGGCGCGGTTGCGTTCGGCAAAGCGCACCTTGTTGCGCCGCCAGCATATTGGCTTTGTGTTTCAGTTTCATCGTTTGTTGCCCGAATTTTCCGCGCTGGAAAATGTTATGATTCCACAGATGCTGGCCGGTCTGGACAAGTTTGAGGCAAGTGACCGGGCGGCACAATTACTGGCAATGGTTGGTTTGCAGGATCGTGTCGACCACCGGCCGGGATTGTTATCGGGTGGTGAACAGCAACGTGTTGCCATCGCCCGGGCCGTTGCCAATGCGCCGCGTGTGTTGCTGGCGGATGAACCCACCGGCAATCTGGATCCGGATACGGCGAAAGATGTTTTTGGGCATTTGGCGGCGATCACCCGCGCCACCCGGACGGCAGCCCTTGTGGTCACGCATAACCAGCAGCTGGCGCTGAATATGGACAGTATCCTGACCATTGAAAATGGTCATGTTGTCGAATTGGCCTGAACAAAATCGTTTTTTTACCTGACAAGTCGATTGGTCAGCCCGGCCGATTGCGATATGCTGATCGCCCACAGTGAAGCGTGAGTGAATCCGATGCCAGCCCAATTTGTCCATCTGCGTCTGCATAGTGCCTATTCTCTGACTGAATCGACCTTGCGGATTGGAAAATTGACGCAATTGGTCAGTGCTGATTCGCAGCCGGCAGCGGCGCTTACCGATACCAATAATATGTTTGGCGCTCTGGAGTTTGCGCAATCCATGGTGGCAGCCGGTGTGCAGCCTATTATGGGCGCGCAGATTGAGCTTGAAGATACGGACGGGCGCGGCGATGTCGTGTTGCTGGCGCAAAATCAGCAAGGCTATGTCAGGCTGTCGCAATTATTGTCAAAAATCCTGTTATCTACCGATGGCACGCAGGTGCCAGCCTGTGATTATGATGATTTACGACGCTATGGCGATGGTCTGATTATGCTGAGTGGTGGCGCATTGAGCGGGTTTGTCGGCAATCCGGCTGGCGATGGTCGGGCTAATCTGGCGCGGCAACGTCTGGAAATATTGGCCGAGATTCTTCCCGGCCGGCTGTATATTGAACTGCAACGCCACGGCTTGCCGATAGAGCGGGCCAGCGAACCGCATCTTCTCGAATATGCCGACATGCTGGATCTGCCGTTGGTCGCAACAAATGATTGCCGGTTTGACGATCCCTCGATGAGCCAGCCACATGATACGCTGGTTTGTATCGGCACAAGCCGCAAAATATCAGAACAGGATAGGCCAAGATACTCGTCAGAGCATTACTTTAAGACTGCCTCTCAAATGTCTGAATTGTTTAATGATATTCCTGAGGCTATTGAAAATACTTTGGTCATTGCCAGACGCTGTAGCGTGATGGCGGAAACGCGGGCGCCCATTTTGCCGGCGTTTGCAACGGCGGCTGGGCGTGACGAGGCCGCCGAATTGCGGGCACAGGCCAGCGCCGGGTTACAGGCGCGGTTAGATCGGCATGTCGTAACCGATGCGCCGGATGATGCGGCCCGTCAGTCACTGGCACAGCCCTATTATGACCGGCTGTCCTTCGAGCTTGATATTATCGAGCAGATGGGGTTTCCCGGGTATTTTCTGATTGTTGCCGATTTTATCCAATGGGCAAAATCGCAAAATATCCCAGTCGGGCCGGGGCGTGGTTCGGGCGCCGGGTCAGTGGTGGCCTGGGCGTTGTCAATCACCGATCTTGATCCGTTGAAATGGGGGCTTTTGTTTGAACGGTTTTTGAATCCGGAGCGCGTTTCGATGCCGGATTTTGATATCGATTTTTGTCAGGACCGGCGTGAAGAGGTGATCAGCTATGTACAGGGCAAATATGGCCATGACCGGGTGGCGCAGATTATCACATTCGGTTCATTGCAGGCGCGCGCGGCATTGCGCGATGTTGGCCGGGTTCTGGAAATGCCCTATGGCCAGGTCGATCGCATTGCCAAGCTGATTCCAAACAACCCGGCCAACCCGACAACAATTGCCGAAGCGCTGAAATCCGAGGCGTCCCTGCGTGAACAAAAAGCTGAAGATGAGCAGGTTGCTGATCTGATCACCGTTTCAATGAAGCTAGAGGGGTTGTATCGGCATGCGTCCACACATGCCGCCGGTCTGGTGATCGGTGACCGTCCGCTGGCTGAATTAGTGCCGCTCTATCGTGATCCACGATCAGATATGCCGGTGACACAATTCAATATGAAATGGGTTGAAAAAGCCGGTCTGGTCAAATTTGACTTTTTGGGCTTGAAAACCCTGACAGTTTTGCAGCGGACGGTCGATTTTATCGCACGACGCGGCACCCAAATTGATCTGGCGGATATTCCGCTTGATGACAAAGCCACATACGAGATGCTGTCGAATGGCGACACGGTTGGGGTGTTTCAGCTGGAATCAAGCGGCATGCGTGATGTGTTGCGCGGGCTCCGGCCTGACCGTTTTGAGGATATCATCGCGGTTGTGGCACTGTATCGGCCGGGGCCGATGGAAAATATCAAAGATTATGTGGCGCGCAAGCATGACCCGTCACAAATCACCTATATGCATCCGAATTTGGAACCGGTTTTGGCCGAAACCTACGGCATCATGATTTATCAGGAACAAGTGCAGCAAGCGGCGCGCGTGTTGGCTGGTTACACCCTCGGTGCGGCAGATATTCTGCGCCGCGCAATGGGCAAAAAGATCAAGGCCGAAATGGATGAACAGCGCCAGATTTTTATCAATGGTGCGGTAAAAAATGAACTTTCGGAGCAGTTGGCGTCGGACGTTTTTGACCAGATCGCTGCATTTGCCGGCTATGGTTTCAATAAATCACATGCGGCGGCCTATGCCCTGGTATCCTATCAAACAGCCTATCTAAAGGCGAATTATCCGGTCGAGTTTATCGCCGCGTCGATGGCACTTGACGCTGGTAACACCGATAAACTGGCTGTCTTCCGGCAGGAATGTCAGCAAAAATCGATTGCGGTATTGCCCCCCGACATCAATGCATCTTCGGCCAGTTTTGCGGTTGAGGTTGCCAATGACGCGGCAGATTCGCCTGCTAGTGTCCGCTATGCACTGGCTGCCATCAAAAATGTTGGCAGTGAGGCGATGGCACGGCTTGTTGAAATCCGGCAGGCGGATGGGCCGTTTTCCTCGCTGCAGGATTTTCTGCAGCGATTGCCACGTGAGGTGATCAACCGTCGCCAGATGGAGGGGCTGGCGCGGGCCGGGGCATTTGACTCGATTCATCCAAACCGGCGCGAATTGGTCGAAAATATGGATCTGTTGTTGTCGCATGCCGACGCCATGCGGCGCGAGGCTGAATCGAATCAGGATAATTTATTTGCCGGCACCGAGGCGGCAAGCGATACCAGCATCCGGCTGCAGGCATATGATGACTGGGCTGCGATGGACAGGTTGAAAGAAGAGTTTGATGCGCTGGGCTTGTATTTATCCGCGCATCCGCTGGACAGCTATGCCAGCCAGCTGTCAAGGCTGCGTATCGTCACGCACGCTGGTTTGACCGAATTGTTGGAAAGCGGACAGGCACCGCAACGGGTGAATCTGGCCGGGTCAGTGACCAGCAAACAGGTGCGTGTGTCACAGCGGGGCAACCGCTTTGCCTTTGTGCAACTCACCGATCAGACCGGGGTTTTTGAGGTCACCATGTTTTCTGATGTTCTGGCAGAGGCGATGGCGCTTCTTGATGCAGAAAAACCGCTACTTATTTCGGCCAATCTGAAAGTTGAGGAAAATGGCCCGCGGCTGTTGGCGGCCCGGGTTCAGTATCTCGATGATGCTGTGGCGGCCTGGCATGGCGGGGTCGCCCTGTGGGTTCAGGATGAAAAGCCACTGGCGGCGCTGAAGGATGCGTTGCGCGCCGATGGGCCGGGCAAGGCCGAGGTGAAATTGCAAGCCCTGATCAATGGCAATGAAGTCTGCATCGGCGTGCCGGGCCGGTTTCGTCTCAGCGGTGAATTGAGACAGCATTTACGGCGCATGCCGGGCATTTTAAATGTGCAGGAATTATAACGAAAACGCGGTTGCCGGATTTGCGGTTTTTTGCCGGTAACGGGTTGCTTTTCGCGGCTTAACAAGCTAAACAACAGGCGATTTCACACATGGGGGCGGCCCCGGCACAGTAGATCCTGTGTTTTTGGCCATCCGGTGAAGGCAAATGTCTTTCATTTCCCCATGGAGGTTTAACCGGAGAACAGGAGTATTAAAAATGGCTCTCCCTACATTTACTATGCGCGAAATGCTTGAAGCTGGTGTTCATTTTGGACATAGCACACGTCGTTGGAATCCGAAAATGGAACAATTCATTTTTGGCGCCCGTAACAAAACACACATTCTTGATCTGCAACAGACGATGCCAATGTTTCATCAGGCATTACAGGCGCTTAGCGACGTTACTTCACGTGGTGGCCGGGTTTTGTTTGTTGGCACCAAACGTGCGGCAGCCGAAAAAATTGCCGAAACAGCGCGTAACTGTGGCCAGTATTATGTGAACCATCGCTGGCTTGGTGGCATGCTGACAAACTGGTCAACCGTTTCGCAATCGATCCGCCGGTTGCGCGATCTTGAGGCGCGGTTTGAGTCTGGTGAGATTAACCAGTTGACCAAAAAAGAAACATTGCAATTGACGCGTGAGCAGGAAAAGCTCGAGCGCACCTTGGGCGGAATTAAGGAAATGGGCGGCATTCCCGATA
>JADHLR010000089.1 GCA_016780525.1 Candidatus Puniceispirillum sp. | reverse complement strand
TATCCGGCAGCGATGTTCCATCTGACGACACATGCGTTTTTTAAGGCATTGCTGTTCCTTGGTGCCGGATCGGTGATCCATGCGCTGTCAGATGAACAGGATCTGAGGAATATGGGTGGCATCTGGCGGAAAGTGCCGGTCACCTATGCGATGATGTGGATCGGCTCTCTGGCCTTGGCCGGGTTCCCGTTTTTTGCCGGCTATTATTCCAAGGATATGATTTTGGAAGCCGCCTATGCTGCGCATTCAACGGTTGGTAGCTTTGCGTTCTGGATGGGCTGTGCGGCGGCTTTCCTCACCGCCTTTTATAGCTGGCGGCTGTTGATTCTGGCGTTTCACGGCAAGCCGCGGGCAAGCGCCGAAGTGATGGCACATGTGCATGAATCACCCATCGTTATGACCTTGCCATTGCTGGTGTTGGCGATCGGGGCGATCTTCTCTGGCTGGTTGGGCTATGAATTATTTGTCGGGACAAACTGGCAACAGTTTTGGGGTGACTCAATTTTCATTCTGCCAACGCATACCGCCATGGAAAATGCCCATCATGTGCCGGTTTGGGTGAAAATGCTGCCGATTGTTCTGGCCGCCAGTGGCGTCATCCTTGCGGTGATCTGCTATGTCGTCTTCACTGGTTTGCCGGCACGGATTGCCGGTCTGTTCCGGCCATTGCATATGTTTCTCTTCAACAAATGGTATTTTGACGAATTATATGACCTGATTTTTGTGAAGCCAGCGGTACGCATTGGCCATTTCTTCTGGCTGCGCGGTGACCGCGATACGATTGATGGATTTGGCCCGGATGGCATGTCGGCGTTGGTCTACCGAATTTCAGGCGCATGTTCGCGGATTCAAACAGGCTTTGTGTTTCATTACGCATTTGCCATGTTGATTGGCGTGGTGGTGCTGATCAGTTGGTACGTACTGCGGTTCAAGGGGTAGGGTGATGATCGATAACTGGCCTGTTTTATCTATAATCACATTTATGCCATTGGCGGGGGTGTTGTTCCTGTTGATTATTCGCGGTGATGATGACACCGTCGCGCATAATTCACGCACTGTGGCGTTATGGGTATCTGCCTTTACATTTTTGGTGTCTCTGGTCATTTTGATCGGGTTTGACAGCGCTGCATCCGGCTATCAGTTTGAAGAAAAACGTGTCTGGCTTGGCGATACCGGCATCAGCTATCATATGGGGGTTGATGGCATTTCGATGCCATTTGTCTTGCTTTCAACCTTTTTGATGCCGCTGGCAATTCTTGCCAGCTGGCGCAGCATTGCTAATCGCGTGCGCGAATATATGATCGCTTTTCTGGTTCTGGAAACCATGATGATCGGGATGTTTGTGTCGCTCGACATGTTGATGTTCTATCTGTTTTTCGAAGCTGTGCTGATCCCGATGTTTTTGATCATTGGCGTCTGGGGTGGGCCACGCCGGGTATATGCGGCGTTCAAATTTTTCCTCTACACGCTGCTTGGCTCTGTGCTGATGCTGGTTTGTATGCTGGTGATGTATATCGATGCTGGCAGCACCAATATTCCGTTACTGACGTCACATGAATTTGCAACGGGCTTGCAAAACTGGCTGTTTTTAGGATTTTTCGCATCATTTGCGGTGAAAGTGCCGATGTGGCCCGTTCATACATGGTTGCCTGACGCGCATGTCGAGGCGCCAACGGCTGGTTCGATGATTCTGGCCGGGGTATTGCTGAAAATGGGGGGATACGGGTTTTTGCGGTTTTCCCTGCCGATGTTCCCCTCGGCATCTGAATTTTTTGCGCCGCTGATTTTTGTATTATCGGTGGTGGCGGTGATTTATACATCGCTGGTGGCGTTGGCGCAAAGCGACATGAAAAAAATGATCGCCTATTCATCCGTTGCGCATATGGGCTTTGTGACGATTGGCATTTTTTCGATGAATGAACAGGGCATCGCCGGTGCAATGTTCCAGATGATCAGCCATGGTCTGGTATCCGCCGCGTTATTTTTCTGCGTTGGTGTTGTGTATGACCGGCTGCACACCCGCGAGATAAGTGCCTATGGCGGTGTCACCGCGGTGATGCCACGATATGCGGTATTCTTTATGTTCATGATGCTGGCATCGGTTGGATTGCCCGGCACCAGCGGCTTTGTTGGCGAGATGCTGGTTCTGGTTGGCGCCTGGCAGGCCAACACATGGCTGGCGCTGTTTACTGCCAGTGGGCTGGTGTTGGGCGCGACCTATATGTTGTGGCTGTATCGCCGGGTGATGTTTGGACAGGTTGTGAGCGCCGAAGTTCAGTCAATGGAGCGGATGCAGCCTCGTGAATATGGCATCTTTCTGCCCTTGACGATTTTGGTGTTGTTTTTCGGGGTGTATCCGATGGCGTTGCTGGATGTGATGGAATTGTCGATACAATTCATTCTTGATGATTTGAAAGCCAGTGGTGTGGCGCTGTTTGCGGCGCGATGATGGCTGAACTGATTGGTGTTTTTGGGGAATAGCTATGGTTTTTGAACTGGCAGATATGTTACCGGCTTTGCCTGAAATAATATTGGCAAGTTTTGCACTTATGTTGGTTCTGGTGGCCGCATATGGCGGTGACGGTGCGGCAAATGCCCGCCGGGTTGCGCATCTGACACTGCTTGGCATTGTTCTGGCGGCGTTCACAGTATTGTCTGTATCGCCAGCGCAAGAAACCGCCTTTGGCGGCATGTTCCGCGCCGATGCTTTTGCGCATTATATGAAAATATTGGTATTGATGGGCAGCTTTGCGGCGGTGTTTATGTCAATTACCCCGCTTGAGCGCGATGATATCAATAAGCCGGAATTTTCGCTGCTGGTGATGCTGTCACTGGTCGGCATGATGCTGATGATTTCGGCGAATGATCTGATGTCATTATATATGGCGGTTGAACTCCAGTCCTTGCCACTTTACGTGGTGGCGGCGATGCGCACCAATTCATTGCGCTCGTCAGAAGCCGGCCTCAAATATTTTCTGCTGGGGGCGCTGTCATCCGGCATGTTGTTATATGGGGCGTCGCTTGTTTATGGGTTTGCCGGCACAACAAGCTTTGCCGGGATTGCGGCAGCGGTTGCCGACACTGAATTGCCAGTCGCATTTATCATCGGCATGGTGTTTATGATCACCGGTATCGCCTTTAAGGTATCGGCAGCACCGTTCCACATGTGGACGCCAGATGTGTATGAAGGCTCGCCAAGCCCGGTCACAGCCCTGTTTGCCATCGCCCCAAAAGTGGCGGCTATTGCGTTGATGCTGCGGCTGACCTATGGCGCTTTTGGCAGCATTGCGGTGGAATGGTCACAGGTGATTATGGCGTTGTCGGTGGCCTCGATGCTGGTTGGTGCTTTGGGCGCGATCATGCAGAGCGATATCAAGCGGATGATGGCCTATTCATCAATTGCGCATATGGGCTATGCGCTGGCCGGGCTGGCTGCCGGCTCGCATGATGGGGTGTTCGGCGTGATGATTTACATGACAAGCTATGTGTTTATGGGGGTTGGCACTTTTTCTATCATTTTGTTGATGCGACGTGATGGTCAGTCGGCAACCCGTATTTCGGATTTGCGTGGCCTGTCCAAAACCCAGCCACTCTTTGCGCTTGGTTTGATGGTGATGATGTTTTCCATGGCTGGAATCCCACCATTAGCTGGATTTTTTGGCAAATGGTACGTGTTTTTAGCGGCGGTCAATGCGGGGCTGGTGCCATTGGCGGTGATCGGCGTGGTGATGAGCGTCATCGGTGCCTTTTACTATTTACGCATTATCAAGATTATGTATTTCGAGGATAGTGAGGCGCCGCTCGATGCGGATGTGCCGCTTGCCAATAAGCTGGTTCTTGGTGTGTCAATGGCGGTGATTATGCTGTTCTTTGCCGGGCTGAATTCGATCATCGAGGCCGCCGATACAGCAACTGTGGCATTGATGGCCCCCTTTTAAAACGGGGTAGCACGGCATGACAGACATCCACGGCTGGACGCTCTCATGCCGGGATACAGGCACGTCGACATCCGATTTGGCGAAAGCCGCAGCGCGCGCCGGCGCGGCGACCGGCAGTGCCTTTTTGCTGCATGAACAGACCGCTGGCCGCGGACGACAGGGGCGTCAATGGGCGTCACAGCGCGGCGGCATGTATGTGTCGGTGTTGCTTTACCCATCGTCCCCGGTCGCCGGATGGTTCGCCTTGTCTTTTGCCACTGCGCTGGCCATATGTGATGTGGTTGAGCGCCATTTGACCGAACAGATTCGCCAGCATGACGCGGCGGCCCGGCTGCCGGTGATTGGATTGAAATGGCCAAATGATGTTCTGGTCGATGGTCGCAAGGTCGCGGGTGTGTTGCTTGAGGCAGATGGTAACAGCCTGATTATTGGCAGTGGTATCAATATCGCCGCCATTGCGCCGCTTGACCACAACCCGCATCCGCCGATTGGGTTTGCCGATTTCCCCGGCGTTTTGCCGGCACCCGAAGCGCTTGCAAAAAACTATCTGCACCGGTTGAAATTCTATTATGATACATGGGAACAAGATGGATTTGCGCCATTGCGTGACTTATGGCTTGCGCATGCTTTGCATATGAAACAAAACGTTACGGTAACTATTGCTGGCCGGAAAGTGACCGGTATCTGTGATGCGCTCGCTCTGGATGGCGGGTTGGTTTTGCTTGATCAATCCGGGGCAAGCCATCATATCACCACCGGTGACGTCGAACTAATAGGTTTTTAATGGATGCTGCTGGTTATTGATTGCGGAAATACGAATATAGTGTTTGCCCTGTATGACGGAGACATGCAGGTCGCTTGCTGGCGGATCAGTTCTGATAGCCGGCGTAGCAGCGATGAATATGTTGTGTGGCTGACACAGCTGATGACATTAAAAAACATAAAGGTTAGCGATGTTGACGGGGTGGTGATCGCCAGCGTGGTGCCCGATATTCAGCCCAAATTGGTGGATTTGGCACAGCGTGCCTTTGATCAGCAAGCATTATGCGTTGGTGATGCTGATGTTGATCTTGGTATTTCTGTGAATATTGGCCAACCCGAACAGGCGGGTGCCGACCGGTTGGTCAATGCTGTTGCCGCTGCGGCGCATCATCAGTTACCTGCCGTTATTATTGACTTTGGAACGGCGACAACGCTTGATCTGATTGGCCCGCATGGGTCTTATGAGGGCGGCATTATCGCACCGGGTGTTAATTTGTCTGTTGAGGCCCTATATATGGCAACAGCCCGTTTGCCGCGCATTGCGGTAAAACCATGGCGTGCAGATATGCCCGTGCTTGGTACCGACACAGTGTCGGCCATGCATGCCGGGGTGTTTTGGGGGTATGTCGGCATGGTTGAAGGGTTGTTAGGCCGGTTGCGGCAGGCGCATGGCGCGGCTTTGCCGGCGATTGCAACCGGCGGGTTGGCCCGGCTGTTCGCTGAACATATCGACGGTTCACTGACCGTTGATGTTGATTTAACGTTAAAAGGACTGGTGCGTATATACGCACTGAACAAGAGTTAATATGACCTATTCACAAAATGATCTGCTATTCGTTCCGCTTGGGGGATCAGGCGAGATTGGCATGAATGTCAATCTTTACCATTATCAGGATAGCTGGATTATGGTTGATCTGGGAATTTCGTTTCCCGATGACAGCACCCCCGGCGTTGATGTGATTTTGCCTGATCTCAAATTTATTGCCGAGCGGCGTGATAAATTAGCTGGTCTTGTTCTGACCCATGGTCACGAGGATCACCTTGGGGCGATTCCCTATTTATGGTCGCAAATCGGCTGTCCGGTGTATGGCAGTGCCTTCACCCTGGCGTTACTGCGCCGCAAATTGGCCGAATCACGCGGTGATTTTGAAATTCCACTGCATGAGATGGGGATGAATGCACCGCGTCAGATCGGTGCTTTTGAAGTCGAAATGATTGCGCTGAATCACTCGATCCCTGATCCGGCGGCACTGGCCATCCGCTCAGACGCCGGAACGATTTTGCATACAGGTGACTGGAAATTCGACAAAACCCCGATTTTGGGAAGCGACACCGACCAAAGCCGTTTGCGCGCTGTTGGTGATGCCGGGGTGTTGGCGATGGTTGGTGATTCGACCAATGCCATGGTTGCGGGGCGAACAGGTTCAGAAAGCGACGCCCAACAAGGCCTGAGCGCGGCCATGGCCACAGCAAGCGGGCGTATTGCGGTAACATGTTTTGCCAGCAATGTTGCGCGCATTCAGTCGATCTGTATGGCAGCGCAGGCAAATGGCCGTTCGGTAGCGGTTGTTGGCCGGGCCTTAAACCGGACGATTTCCGCAGCCCGTGAGGTCGGCTATCTCACAGATTTGCCGGATCTTGTCCCGGAAAGTGATATCGATCTTTTGCCGCCAGCCGCGCTGGTGGTTATCTGCACCGG
>JADHLR010000088.1 GCA_016780525.1 Candidatus Puniceispirillum sp. | reverse complement strand
TGGTAGCGGAGGAGGGACTTGAACCCCCGACACGCGGATTATGATTCCGCTGCTCTAACCAACTGAGCTACTCCGCCATTTATCGGCTGCGGGGACACTGGCGTCAACTGGACGCCCACAGAACGCCTATTGCCGTCACCCGCCGCATAGGATGCGCCGTTTTACTGGTTTTTGCTCATGCGGGTCAAGCCGTTAAGTCACAACAACACAAAAAAAACATCACTCCCAAAAAGCGCTGGCAGATATTATGCCTGAAACAGCAACTTTAACTGATGATACCGGATGCTAAAATTTAGGTTTTTGAAAAAAAACCCAACGCCGAGCGATCCATTGCAGGTGGGCGATGTTCTGCATTCGCGGCTTGACGAGCGGCGCATGACGATAACCGAGTATCTGACAATAAACGGTATTTCGCATTACCGCGTTTTGATCGAGCATGGCAATAACCGGACATTTAAATTGCTGAGCAGCTATGCCATTGGGCATTTTCGCTATCGGCTGACCACCGCATCACACCAGCCAGATCGTGACGATTGCCGGCAATCATATCAAGCTGGCAACACCGACACACAGGACGACCGCACACGGGACGATCACGCCGGCCTGTACCGATAACCTTTATCGCCAATCTCCTGCGAGAACCAGCGCTTGGTTTCTTCTGGCCAAAGCCAGCGCCTGGTGGCGTGATAGCGGGCAATTTTCGTCCATCCTGATCAACGCCGCGCCCCAAAATATGTTTTTTTCCGGTCGGCGGTTTGCAATTTTAGGCAAGCCCCCATAGACTGCAGAACGAAAATAAAGGGGTAACTGATCATGCCAAAGCGCAGTATATTTTATGATGATAAGGAAGACACCACGCTCGGTGGGCGGGTTTTTCAGGCGCGTGAAGCGGCTGGCTTAACGGTTTCACAGGTCATCAATCGACTGGGCGTCCGCAAAGCCACCTATCTGGCATGGGAGGCCGACCGCTCTGAACCCCGCGCGAATAAACTTGTGGCTCTGGCTGGCATCTTGAATGTATCGCCGACCTATTTGCTCAGCGGGCTTGGCCGGGCGGCGGTGCAACCGTTGAAACACCAGCAAATTATCGACGAGCTGCGCATCGAAATAGAACAGTTAGAACTAACGCTAAAAGCAGCGAACAAGATGCTAAGCCGCATCAAATCGCAAGCAAAACGAGTCAAATAACGTATAGCCGCCGCATCATCAGCCGCGGCGGTTTGCGCATCATAACAAAACACCGGCATCATAATGTGGCGACCGCCAGCACAGGCCCGTTTCGCCGCAGGCCCTAATCTGTAGATAACAAGGAGAGTGGTTGTGGATATTTCAGGAAAAAAAGCAGTTGTTTTCGGCGGCACATCGGGAATTGGTCTCGCCACATGTCACCAATTGATTGCCGCCGGTGCCGAAGTTGTCGCGGTAAGCCGTGATCCGAACAAAGCCGTTGCCGGTCTTGATGGCGTTAAGCGGGCCGCTGTTGATGCCAGAGACAGCGACGCTGTCAGCGCATTTTTTGAAGCCGAAGGCCCGATTGATATTTTAATCAGTTCGGCGACCGGCGGATCACGCGCATTTGGCCCGTTTCTGCAGATGGATATTGATGGCTTTAAAAGCTCTTTTGACAAATTATGGGGCTATAGCAATGTCGTGCGCTATGGCACAGCGCAGCTGCGCGACAATGGCTGTATCGTGCTTGTCAGCGGCACCCCGGCGCGCAAAATGAAACCCGGACAAGTCGCGCTGTCGGCTGTTGGTGGCGCGGTCGAGGCACTGGCCCGCGCTGTTGCTGCAGAAATTGCGCCAAAACGGATCAATGTTGTTGCGCCCGGGATTGTTGACACCCCGATGGTCGCCCTCACCGGTGATGACCGAACGGCGCATTACCAGAATGTAACCAAATCGCATCTGATCAAACGGGCCGGCCAACCGGATGAAATTGCCAAGGCCATTATATTTGCTGTTGAAAATGAATTTATCACCGGCACAACGATTGATGTTGATGGGGGGTGGCTGCTGTCGTAGGGCATAAGATAGGAAGACATAAGGCATCACACGCTGCCAACGGCACGGGGAATAATATGAGTCGCCAAAAACTATTGGGCCAAAAATTTCTGGAATGGGCTGGTGTTGCAACCGCTATCCTCTATTCAATGCTGATCGCATTGAATATTGGGGCAGAATTTATTGGCTTCAGCCTGCTGCTCATTTCCGCATTTCTGATTGGGTTATGGGCCTATTTTGGCCGGCATCGCGGGATTTTGTTTTTGCAGCTATTTTACGTCACTGCAGGTTTGATCGGCATGTTGCGCTGGTTTTAAATTTTTGGGGCTGTCGATTACCCGCCAGAGCCAAACTGATAGGCAAGCAGCAACAGACCCGCAAGACATACTATAAACAATCCAAGGATCAGATGCGATGCGGCAACAGGCGCCGCCAATAGCTGGGTGATACGCTGCGAAAAAGCCAGCGGTGCCGGATCCAGACTAGCCTCAATAAAAGCCTGTACTTCGCTGGCAGATAGCTGTGTTCTTGACGACAGCCCGGTTGTCTGCTCGATTGGTTTTGTCGACATCGCCATATCCCTGCACCACAGATCCACCGACACCGTACCGCAGATTAACCATTATCAGCGGCAATTACTTTGCTGTCGGGCCGAAATCATTATTGCATTCGCCCTGGCATCTGCCCTAATCTGTGGGGGGTGCATATCAGACGCACGTAATCACAATCATCCAGATTAACAAACGCACCCGCCTGTCCGTGCGGCGCAAGCAAGAGATTTATTTGATGTCGATAAACCAGAAAATTGTTGCTGATTTGATCAATAACAAGATTGAATTTGTTACCACAGTTCCCTGCAAACAGCTTGCCGGTGTCATTGATGAAATTGACGCCGCCAAAGAAATTTATCATATCCCCTCAAACAAAGAGGATGAAGGTATGGGGCTGTGTGCCGGTGCCTATATGGGTGGCAAGCGCAGCGCTATTATCATGCAGAACACCGCCATTGGTGTGACCATTAATACGCTGGTGACACTGATCCAATATTATAATATCCCGCTGCCAATGCTGATCAGCTATCGTGGCGAGCTGGGTGAACCGGTTGCCTGTCAGGTCGAAATGGCTGTCCATACCAAGGCGCTGCTGGCACAGCTGAATATCCCGACCTATCATTTTCATCACCCGGATGATGTGGGTGAACTGGACAGCATTTTAAAATACAGCTTTATGGGCAAAAAGCCTGTGGCTGTCCTTACCGATGCCAGCTTTTGGCAGGGAGTATAAGCGATGATCCGTAGCGAAGTCCTGAAAAATCTGATCCCGATCATCTCTGATCAATTGGTTGTGTCAAATATCGGCCTGCCCTCGCAAGAGCTGCATATGCTGGATGACCAGCCGAGCAATTTTTACATGCTGGGGACGATGGGGCTGGCCTCATCCATCGGGCTTGGTCTGGCACTGGCACAATCTGCCAAGGTCATTGCCATTGATGGCGACGGATCGGTGCTGACCAATTTTGGCACGCTGCCAACCATCGCCAACAATATCGCGGATAATTTCATTTTGCTGATCATTGACAATGGCAGCTACGGGTCAACCGGTGACCAGCCGACCTATGCCGGCCGCAAAACCTCGCTGGCAAAAGTGGCCGAAGCCTGTGGCTGCGAGAATGTTATTGAATGTTCCGCCGAAGCCACACCAGCCACGGTAAAAGCCGCAATTGAGGGCAATCAAATGACCATCATTGTCAGCAAATGCGAGTCGGGCAATATCAAAGTGCCGGTGATCGATATGGACGCCCCGGTGATCCGTGACCGCTTTATGCGCGAAGTTGCGCGGCGTAACGCCTAAACTGCCATGCGACAGTCAAACCGCCATTATCTTTACGTCTGGTTGCTTGCCCTTGGGATGCTCTGGACAATGCTGGCAAGCCTGCCAGCGACAGCCGATAATAGCGACAGATTTACCGGCACCGTTCTATTTATGCGGCATGCGCTGGCACCCGGCACTGGCGATCCAAGTGGTTTTTTAGTTGATGATTGTCGTACACAGCGCAATCTCGACGAAACCGGCCGCCGCCAGGCCCGCGCCATTGGCGCCAAGCTGGCCGCAGCAAACCTTACTTTTTCCGGCATTTATTCCAGCTATTGGTGCCGCTGTCTGGAAACCGCACAGATTTTGGGTTTGGGAGCGGTCACCCCGTTTGACGGGTTAAACTCGTTTTTTCAGGGATATGCACCGCGCGATGCCACATTGAGCCGGTTACGCGCGAAGCTGGACAGCCTGCCACGGACAGCGCCAGCCGTGCTGATGGTCACGCATTATGTGACGATTGAGGCGATTACCGGGCTATCTGTCAGATCCGGTGAGATCGTGGTTTATGATCTGAAAACCGGCACGGCGCGTAAACTGGCGCTGGCGTCATTGTGATATCATTGCAAATCGCGGCAGGCCGGCTGGTGGCTATGTGTCGTTATGCGCGGCCTTTGCGACAGCATCCTTGACCCGCCGAATAGCGGCCCAGACGGCAAGTGCGATCACCGGCACCGCCAGCGCCTTAATATCGATCAAAGACAAGCCCCATTTGTCGATCGGCAGGCTGACAGCGATATAGCCGACCAAACCAACACCATAATAGGTCACAGCAGCAATCGATAGCCGTTCAACCGTTTGTTGCAGTCGCAGCTGATGTTTGGCGCGCTCGTCCATGGATTGCAACAGATCACGATTTTGCCGCTGGATTACCAATTCTGTCTGTGTCCGTAACAGGGCACCCGCCCGGTTGATCCGCTGTGACAGGCTGGCCAGCCGTTCGGAAAACGCATTACAGCTATCCATGGCCGGTGTCATGCGTCGATCAAGAAACCCACGCACCCCCTGAAAACCGGATAACCGGGTCAACTGCATTTGTTCCAGCCGCCCGGTCAGCACCCCCAGGTAGGCCTTTGTTGCCGACAGCCGGTAAGAGGTGCGCGAATAGATATCTTCAACATCAGCCGCCTGCGATGACAACACCGACAAAAGGCCTTGCACCTGCCCATCAGGCTTTTTAATTTCTTTCGCCAGATCATTTGTCAAACCGCTCAGCACCTCTTCAATACTGGCAAGTCGGGCAGAATATTCCTTTACTGTAGACAGACCGAGAAGCGCCAACAGCCGGTAAGTTTCGAGCTCGACAATACGCTGCACCACACGGCCCATGCGGACCGCCTCGATTGACTTGTTGAACAATACGACACGCGAATATCCGTCATCGTCAATATCAAAGGCAAAATGCACCTGTGCTGCCGAATCACTTAAATTATTCGATGCGACCGCACGGCTCTGCAGCATTTTCAGCATGGCAGCCGGCTTTAACGCGGCAGGCGGTTTTCCGCCGACCTCTACCCAAATCGCATGAAACAGCGGCGCCGGTGCATTGCGCGCCCAGTCGAACGGCATATGCGGCAGCGATGACTGATCGAACGCATCCGGGGAAATGCCAGTGGCCACCTGCAGATCTTTTTCCACAAAGCTGATGGTCAAAAATTCGGTATGGCGCTCAACGCGCAGGGCAAATCCAGCGGTTTCAATGCGGTGAAATTTTGCCTCTTCCGGCATTGGCGGCAAAGATTCAGAAAGAAAATAGTCATTCACATAGCTCAGAACAGCACTGTCATCATTGCCAACAAGATAGACAAACCGGATAAAACGGCCAGCCCCGTTAAAATCATAAAAAGCCCGCGCATGCAGCTCATCAGACAGGCTTTGACGGAGATGTGATGCGTCTGTTGTCATAAAATAACCGCCCCTACTCTACAGATATTGGCACGCGCACCAACCGGGTTGCGTTACATTAGCATACTTCTATTGAAGAAACCGATTATTTGTTATGTGGCCGCTAAATGGCTTAACCAAGCCGCAGAAAAATGATCCCGGCTAAAATCACCAGCGTCAGGCAGATTTTGAAAATGGTCAGACGTTCACCCAGCAAGATGGTGCCAAGCCCGACGGCAAACAGAACCGAGGTTTCACGCAAGGATGACACCAACGCGATTGGCGCTGACAAACAAGCCCACAACACAATGCCATAGGCGATAAAAGATGCTGACCCGCCGACAAGACAAACCCGCCAGCTCTCGGTAAATACCCGTTTGATAACGCCATTGTGAAAACGCTGAAAATAGATCACCAGAACAACCGCGCTGCAAATCGACGTCATACCAAAATAGATCATCGCATTTTGCGCAACCCGTGTTCCTGTGCCATCGACAATTGTATAAGCAGCGATAAAGCAGCTGGTTATCAGAGCCAGAACAATGCCTGTGCTGTTGATCGTAGTTTTACGAAATTGGGCAAATCCATAGGCCAGAATGGCGGTTGAAATCATTAACACCCCCAGCATCTGATAAAGGCTCAGACTGTCTGGCAAAAATGTCACCGTTCCAATGGTGATCAGAATAGGCGATACCCCCCGGGCAAT
>JADHLR010000087.1 GCA_016780525.1 Candidatus Puniceispirillum sp. | reverse complement strand
GGCGTCATTGAGGGCGCCAAGACCATCACCGCTTTTCAGACAAATGGCAGCCTACACCCGGATTTTCAGCAAGATTTTATGGCACTTCTTCCAACGCCGGATACACCGGTGCTGCTCTATTGCCGGTCGGGAAATCGCACTGAAAACCTGGGCATGGCGTTGATTGAACAATTGGGATTTTCTCAGGTTTCACATCTGACCGAGGGAATTTTGGGCTGGACAGAAGCCGGGCATAAAACCGTTATTTACACGCCCTGACACAGCGGCATAGTTCGGTTTTTGAGCAAAGTTTCAGGCAGAAAGATTGATGAATAAAAATACAGACAGCATTGACCGCCGAATAATTGACCGCCGTCTGTGTGCCGCACCGATGATGGATTGGACTGACAGGCATTGCCGCTATTTTTTGCGGCAGGTGGCCCCGGACGCTGTGCTCTTTACCGAAATGGTCACCGCCGAGGCGCTGATCCATGGTGATTTGGACAGATTGCTTGGGCATAGCGCAGCCGAGGCACCGCTGGTGCTGCAGCTTGGTGGCAGTCAGCCTGAAAAGCTGGCGCGGGCAGTGGCACGCGCAGCGCCGTGGGAATTTGCCGAGATAAATCTGAATGTTGGCTGTCCATCTGACCGTGTGCAGTCGGGCAAATTTGGCGCATGCCTGATGGCAGAGCCAGAGCTGGTGGCATCCTGCTGTCAGGCAATGATGGCCGAAACAGACCTGCCCGTGACAGTCAAATGCCGTATTGGCATTGATGATATGGATCCGGAATCCGGCCTTGACCGGTTTGTCGATATTGTCGCTGCGGCTGGTGTGTCGGTGTTTTATCTGCATGCGCGCAAAGCCTGGCTGAAAGGGCTTAGCCCAAAAGAAAACCGTTCAATCCCACCGCTTGATTATGATCGTGCCCGCCGTCTGGCTGCCCGTTGTGGTGATTTATCAATTATCTTGAACGGCGGGCTTGAAAAAGCCGATCAGGCCAGCGTTGAAATGCCCGGATTCGACGGCATTATGATTGGCCGGGCGGCCTATCGCACACCCTATGTTCTGGCTGAAATGGCGCAGCAAATTTTTGGCACAGCCTTGCCGCAGCGCTATCAGGTGGCACAGGCGATGGCCGAATATGCGAACAGCATGACCAAAACCGGCGTCCCCCTGCACAGCATTACCCGCCATATGCTGGGGCTGTATGCAGGCCAGTCTGGTGCGAAATATTGGCGTCGGCAGCTTGGCGAAATGGCGCGAAACGCCGATGATGCTGGTAATTTCATTATCGATACGGCATCTTTTTGTGAAAATTTGGCGGCGAAACATGCTGCGTGACAGTCGTTTTTGGTCTGTCACAATCTTTTGATGAGTGGATAATATGAAATCACCTGAACCGTTACCAAAAGCCGAGTCAGACACCGACGCGCCGCAACATAATGGGCGCAAAATGCTCTTTGATTTTGGCCCGTTGCTGTTGTTTTTTGGCACCAATTATCTCTATAGCGATCTGATGTTAAGTGTGAAAGTTCTGGTGGCGGCGACATTGGTGTCACTGGCGCTGAGCTGGCATATGGAAAGGCGGGTCTCGCTTATGGCCGCAATTGGCTGTGCCGCACTGGTCTTTTTTGCCGGTCTCACATTGTATTTTGACAATGAGCTTTTCATCAAGATCAAACCAACGGTCGTGACATTGTTATTTGCCGCGCTGATTGCGGGGGGGCGATTGCTGGGGCGCAACCCGCTGGCCGCCATTATTGGCAAACAGATTGATCTGACGCCGCAGGGCTGGCGCGCCATCAGCTGGCTGTGGGTGGCGATGTTTGCGACTTCGGCTGTTGCCAATGAACTGGCATGGCGCATGCTTAGCACCGATGACTGGATCACCTTCAAGGTATTTGGCCTGACCGGCATTTCGCTTTTGTTTTTTATCGTGAGTGTGCCGATTTTACAGAAGCATCAGCGCCAGAATTGATCGGAACGACGCTAATAATGTGCCGAATATGTGCAAAATCCGACGAATTGTCGAACCAAGCATAGATTCGGTCGTCTTGATTTTACTATAACCGCGATAGTTTCTTCAACAATCGTCGAAACAGTGCGGGCTGTCGATACAGCGCTAAACGGGGAATAAGACCATGGCTGATGAAGAAGACATTATTCTTGCCGATCTGGATGATGATGAACTTGTCCAGCAGATGCATGACGATCTTTATGATGGAATGCAGGAAGAAATTGTGGAAGGCGTGCAAATTCTTCTTGCGCGCAAATGGACGCCCTATGATGTTCTGACAAAGGCATTGGTCGAGGGCATGACCATCGTTGGCATTGATTTTCGTGATGGCATCCTGTTTGTGCCGGAAGTTTTGATGGCGGCCAATGCGATGAAAGCCGGCATGGTGGTTTTACGGCCGTTGCTGGCTGAAACCGGGGCGCCGCGTGTTGGCACCATGGTTATTGGCACGGTCAAGGGCGACATCCATGACATTGGCAAGAATCTTGTATCGATGATGCTAGAAGGTGCCGGTTTTGACGTGATTGACCTCGGCATCAATAATCCGGTTGAAAATTATCTGGACGCGCTGGAAGAACATAAGCCAGATATTTTGGGCATGTCCGCATTGTTGACGACAACCATGCCGTATATGAAGGTGGTGATTGACGCGATGGTCGAAAAGGGCATCCGTGATGATTATATCGTTCTGGTCGGAGGGGCGCCTTTGAATGAAGCCTTTGCCGAGTCTGTCGGGGCCGATGCCTATTGCCGTGATGCCGCTGTGGCCGTTGAGACGGCAAAGGAAATGATCCAGGCCAGACGCGATCGTGATCAAGCCACCGGCTGACCCACATCGTCCAGCGGCGATGCCGCGCTTGCGGCTGATTGCGTGTGGGGCGTTGGCGCGGGAACTGTTGGCAATTATCAATCAAATGCCGGCGGGTGTGATGGAATTGACCTGCTTGCCAGCGGCTTGGCATAACCACCCGGAAAAGATTGTTCCCGGGCTAAAACGGAAAATCAATGCGGCGCGCAAGGCGAGCCTTACCCCGATCGTCATCTATGGAGATTGTGGCACCGGTGGTGCGCTTGATGCGTTTCTTGAAACCGCCAAAGTCACGCGCATTCCCGGCCCACATTGTTACCAGAGTTTTATGGGAGAGACCGGTTTTAACGCCGCCATGGAAGACGAGTTGGGTACGTTTTTTCTGACCGATTACATGGTGCGTCATTTCGAACGGATTGTCATGAAAGGGATGGGGTTGCGCGATCACCCGCAGTTGCGCGATATGTATTTTGCGCATTACAAGCGGGTTCTCTATATTGCACAATCCGACGATGCTGCCTTATATGAAAAAGCCAGACAGGCAGCCGCAACATTGCAATTGGATTTCGATTATCGCTTTACCGGATTTGGCGATTACACAGCTTTTCTGCAGCATTTGTGTGACAGCCGCCAGCCAGCCGCTGCGACTGTATAAGCGGTCATTGTTGGGGTTAAATTTAATGTAAGGAGGCAATATAACATGCCGCATCTGATTACCTTATTTTGGCGTGATATTCCCGCCCAGGTTATTGCCGAATCCGGGCGCGGACGTAATCGCCAGCAAGCCAAAATAGAATTGCCACGCCGTTTTGCCATTGCTATTGATGCAGCAGCGATGAAAGACGGTGCGGATTCAATCGATGATTATCTGGCCGATTGGCGCCGCGCATCACCTGTCGAATGTGGTGACGATCTTGACGGCGAAGCGGCAAAACTGGCGGCTGACCTAGAGGCTGACTATCCGGCTGAGCGGGTGCGCGGACTTGTCGAAAATGGCGGGTTTGAACGGGATGAAGCGGGGCGTTCATAGCGGTAAAGGCGGCTGATGTCGTAATCGGGGAATAGTGAGGCGTTGATAAGCCATCTTTGGCGGCTGCAAACGGTCATTCTGCGCGGCGAAAATTGGCAGTGACTGGCGTCATCAATAATGCAGCGATGGCGAGATGCGTTTCGATGCGCGATAGTGTTGTTTTACTGAAGTGTAAAGAGGGTGCGATGCAGGTGACAATCGAACAGATACAACAAGCTGTGGCGAACTGGTCAATCGAAGTGACGCCAGCTGGCGCCAGCAAAATTGACAGCTTTGCCGATTGTTTGCATCCCGGCACCACGGTAAATGTCACTTTTTTGCCAGGCAGTGACCCGATGGACACGGTCGCGGTCAGCGAACGTCTGCACAATGAAGGCATGAACCCGGTGCCGCATCTGGCGGCGCGGTCTTTGCGTGATAGTGATCAGCTTGACGCGCTGCTGGCGGCCTATACCAGCCGTGCCGGTGTGAATGAAGTGCTGGTGATTGGCGGCGGTGTTGACCAGCCGGTTGGTGCGTTTGCCGATTCAATGCAGGTGCTGGAAACCGGCCTGATCCAGCGTCATGGCATTCAAAATATTGGTGTTGCCGGGCATCCGGAAGGCAGCCCGGATATATCCAAAAGCGAGATTGCCGAGGCACTGGCCGCCAAAAATGCGCTGGCCAAGCGTGATGGGCTGAACATGTATATCGAAACACAATTTTGTTTTGAGGCAGATATTGTGCTGGCATGGGAACGTGATGTGCGGGCTGCCGGCAATCAATTGCCGATCCGCATTGGTGTTCCCGGGCCGGCAACAATCAAGACTTTGTTCCGCTTTGCGCAGATTTCCGGCATCGGCCCGTCAATGCGGTTTATTTCAAAACAGGCCCGCAATGTGGCAAAGCTGATGACTGTGCAGTCACCGCATCTGTTGCTGGCGGATCTGGCGGCGGGCATGGTGGCCGATCAGGATTGCCTGATTCAACATATGCATTTTTATCCATTTGGCGGATTTGCCAAAACCGCCGCCTATGCCAGTGCTATTGCCAATGGTGATATTCGCATGCTGCCGAAAGGTGGATTTGATGTTACTCATACGGCGGCGTAACTTAGCTGCTTTTTCCGGAGCGAATAGATGACCAAAACTTTACTGTCCTCTGATAAACAAGAAATCGTCATTGGGTTTGACGCGCCCTTTTGTGTGATTGGCGAGCGCATTAACCCGACCGGGCGGAAATTGCTTGCCGCCGAGATGGCTGCTGGTGACTATTCAAGGGTGATTGCAGACGCCGTGGCACAGGTCGAGGCCGGTGCCACCATGCTGGATGTGAATGCCGGTATTCCGATGGCCGATGAACCGGCCATTCTTGCCGAATCGATCAGACTTGTTCAGGCTGCTGTCGATGTGCCGCTGGCGATTGACAGCTCGATTGTGGCGGCGCTTGAGGCTGGTTTGGCGGCGTATAAGGGCAAGCCTCTGGTCAATTCGGTGACGGGTGAAGAAGAACGTCTTGAGAGCGTGTTGCCGCTGGTGAAAAAATATAATGCCGCTGTGGTGGCTATTTCAAATGATGAAACCGGCATTTCGGAAGATCCGAATGTGCGTTACGACGTGGCGAAAAAGATTGTCGAACGTGCCGCCGATTATGGCATCCCGCGCGAAGATGTTATTGTTGACCCGCTGATCATGCCGGTGGGCGCCATCAATATGGCTGGTCGTTCGGCGCTTGATCTGATCATCCGGTTGCGCAATGAGTTGCAAGTCAACACCACATGCGGGGCGTCAAATATCTCATTTGGCTTGCCGAACCGGCATGGTATGAATGCCGCTTTTTTGTCGATGGCGGCTGGTGCTGGCATGACCTCGGCTATCATGAATCCTTTACATGCCGAGGAAATGACCGGCATCATGGGGGCCAATGTGATGAATGGTAATGATCCGGAATGTCGCCGCTGGATTGCGCGCTTCCGTGAACCGGCCGCTGCTGGCGAGGGTGGACGCGAGCGCCGGCAAACCCGCCGCCGCCGTAACGCATAGCTAGCCGGAAGTCTGTAACGACCATGTCCGAGGAAACATCGACACCATCCGGATCAACACACAGCGATGTAAAAATCGTCTTTACCCCGTCGGGTCGTCAGGGGCGGGTGCCGCATGGCACCTCGGTTCTTGCGGCAGCGCGGCAGCTTGGTGTTGATATTGATTCGGTCTGTGGTGGCCGCGCGATGTGTGGCCGCTGTCAGGTCAATGTTGGCACCGGCGAATTTGCCAAACATGGGATATCATCGGGTGATGACAGTCTTGATGCGGTGACCGCGGTCGAAACACGCTATGCCGATAAACGTGGTTTGGCAGATGGCCGGCGGCTGTCCTGCCAGGCAAAATTATGCGCCGATGTGGTGATTGACGTACCGCCCGAAAGCCAGGTGCATAACCAGCTTGTCCGAAAAGAGGCTGATGGTCGGCAAATCGAGATGGATCCGATTGTCAGGCTGTGTTTTGTCGAGGTTCGCGAACCGGATATGCATGAGTCATCTGGCGATCTGCGCCGGCTTGTTGAGGCTGTTGAGACACAATGGCCGGAGCGGGTGCGTGGGCCAGTCAGTTGTGACCTGCATGTGATACGGTCATTGCAGCCAATTTTGCGGGCGGGCAAATGGCAGGTGACGGTGGCGTTGCGCAATGGCACCGATATCATCGCCGTCTGGCCTGGCTTAAAGGAACAGATTGTTGGTGTGGCCATCGATGTCGGGTCAACAACCATGTCGGCACATTTATGCGATATGGTCACTGGTGACGTGCTGGCATCGACTGGCGCGATGAACCCGCAAATCAGGTTTGGTGAAGATCTGATGAGCCGGGTGTCCTATGGCATTATGAACCCGGGCGGTGCCGACGAAATGACAGCA
>JADHLR010000086.1 GCA_016780525.1 Candidatus Puniceispirillum sp. | reverse complement strand
GGTAGCTTTGCATCACACCTTTCGGCATGCCAGTAGACCCGCTGGTAAATTTTATTGCCTGCAGATCATCCGGGCTGGCTTGAAAGGTTTGGGGTTGGGCACCTTTATAGCGATCAAGCATATCATCAATGTGATTATCGGCACGCGCATGGGTGCCATTTGCGCTGATCAATTGCGCTGTTTTACAATCAAATTTATCGGCACAATCCGCATCAAAAATAATCACCGATGGGTCGGTCACATCAATGATCCGGTTCAGTTCTTCTACACCATTGCGCGGGTTCAGTGGCACCCACACTTTGCCGGCAGCAAAACAACCCAGCCACGCCAGTAAATGTTCAAAATTATTATAGGCACAAATGCCAACACGGCTTTGCGGCTGTGGATCAATCGCTTGTAAACCGGCGGCCATCGCCCGGGTCATATCGGCAAGCGCGGCATAGCTGATCTGCTGGCATCTGTCAGCATCGGCAATCTCAACAGCGACTCGGTCTGGCCATAACGCCGCTGCCCGGAAAAAATTGTCAATTGGCAACATCATGATTTCTGCACCCAAAACCGCACCCAAAGCCGTACTGCCACTGGGTCACTTGGTCACTGGCACCCCAGCAACCGGCCATCCCCTTTTATTAGCCTAGCATAATATAAAGGCCAAGCGTTGCCAGCCCGCACAGGAAAATGCGGCGGAACAAACGCTCTGACAAATGCCCCCGACAAAAACGGCCAGCCTGCATACCGGCGAGGGCTGGCAGCAGCGCCAAAGCGGAAATCTGCCATAGACCGGGGTCGATCCGGCCGGCATCTTGCAGGCTGATTCCCAAAGCCGCGGTGGACAAGGCAAATAACAAGCCCATCGCCTGTACCAGCTGGTCGCGTGACAGACCCATCGCCTGTAAATAGATCACCCCCGGCATGAACAGGCTGCCGGTCAGGCCGGTCAACACGCCATTCAACGCGCCGCAAATCGGTGCCAGCCAGGGTTCTATAGCCAGCGGCATAATCACCGGCACAGCATAGAGCGATAATGCTGCATAGAGCAGCAAAATCGCCCCTAAAACCCGCGTCAACACAACTGTTTCAAAATGATCAGAAAGCGCAACCCCGACCCAGACCAACAGCATCACAGCCAGCAATAATGGCCATAACCGGCGCCACAACATGCCTAAATGCCCGCCAATAACAGCCTGCCAGACATTGGTGCAAAAGGACGGGACAACCAACAACGCCATCGCCGTTGGCAGATCGAGCAAGGCTGTTAACAGAGCCAGGCTTATTGTTGGCAAGCCCAGCCCAACAATGCCTTTCACAAAACCGGCAAGCAGAAAACTGCTGGCAATTAAGCCATAGGTCAACAGGTCAAATTCCATGCAGAAAACAGTGGCAATAAAACCCGCGACCGGCAAGCCACTATGCATGATCGGTGCGCATAGCAAAGCCGGCATCAGGCACTACCAGTGACAGACATTGCCAGTGACCGCGTATCAGATGATGTTTTAGCGGGCCTGTTGACGGATTACAGCGCGGCGATTGCGTGCCCATGCTTCGGGCGTTGAGCCGACAATGATCGGGCGTTCTTTGCCGTAAGACACCGTTTTTATACGATTGGCATCAACGCCATTGGCTGTCAGCACGTCACGCATCGCAATCGCACGGCGCGCGCCAAGCGCCAGATTATAATCACGTGATCCACGTTCATCACAATGCCCCTCAATAACCAGCGCAATATCACCGTTATCCGCCAGAAATGCAGCGATGGCTTTGAGATCATCTATCGCCTGTGACCCGAGCTCGGCACTGTCATAGGCAAAATTGGTCACATATCCGTCGATCAATGGTGGTGTCATCAACAGATCACTAAGAGGCTGGCGCGCATCGGTTTCTGTCTCAGCCAGCTCGGTTTGATCAGACTGTGCAGGCGCGGCTGCTGCCGCGGGCGGCTGGTTCGGCGCGTCAATCGACGGCATCGCTGCCACCGGGCATTCCATTGCCGCCGGACAGTCCGGGCCATCTTCAAACACGACAATGCTACAGCCAGACAGAACCAGCGCCAAAGCCCCAGTGACAAGAAAATTTTGGGAAATTTTGGGAAATTTTTTCATGGGTCTGGTCAGTGTCCGCATTGCCTCAACAGGTCGATAGATATCTTAACGACTGGCAGCCAATATTTTTGAGGCGATATCGCCGGGAAAGCATCACCCAAAGCACACACCGCCGGCGCGAGGCCGATATGCCGCTCTGCTATTCCTCCTCTGGCTGGCGCACCAACTGATCACACATTCTGATGATTGCAAATCTTGCCCTGACACCATAACGCGGCTACAACAGGAACCATATCAACACCGGGGCAACAGCGATTGAACGCGTCCCTAACCAATGAGGATACAACCATGTCAGTTAGTTTGGAACAGGCGCGCCGCATCGCCGATGCCAGCCTTGTTAAGGGCCGTGAACTGGGTCTGAAACCATTAAGTGTGGTGGTGCTGGACCCGCGCGCGTCCGTTGTGGTCACCCTGTCCGAGGATGGCTGTAGCCAAATGCGTCAGCGCATTGCGCTTGGCAAAGCGAAAGCCGCTATCCAGCTTGGTCTCGGCACACGTGCGCTGATGAAACGGGCGGAAGAACAAGCCTATTTCATCCAGTCAATGAATGGTCTGGCGTGCGGCGAATTTGTGCCGGTTCCTGGCGGTGTATTGCTGCGGGATCAGGCAGGCACATTGCTTGGTGCGGTCGGCATTTCAGGCGACACCTCGGACAATGATGAGGCGGCAGCGCTTGCCGGCATTGCCGCTGCCAATCTGGTTGGCGAGACCGGCTGATTTTTTAATCATCCGTGCCATCATCAGCATGTCTTAAAAAACCTGTGGGCCAAAACCTGTGGGCCAGAATCTGTGGGCCAAAATCTGCGGATCAACCAGACAAAGTTGACCCATAGATATCACGCAAGGTATTTTTCTGTACCTTGCCCATGGCGTTGCGCGGCAATTCATCAACGACAATCAGCTTGCGTGGCTGTTTAAATTTCGCCAGCGATGTGGCAACCGATTCGGTGATCTGTTCCAGATCCAGAGAATCGGTGCCATCCGACACCAGAATGCCAACAACCGATTCGCCAAAATCAGGGTGCGGCACACCAATCACGGCGCTCTCGATTACGCCCGGCTGTTCATCAAGAATAAGCTCGATTTCTTTTGGATAAATATTATAGCCGCCGGCAATAATCAGATCCTTGTTGCGCCCGACAATCTGCAGATAGCCCTGATCATCGATAAATCCCAGATCACCGGTGATGAAAAATCCATCTTCACGCAATTCTTCACGGGTTTTTTCAGGCATGTTCCAATAGCCGACAAAGACATTCGGGCCGCGCACTTCGATTTGACCAATCGTCCCATCAGCAACGCGCGCGCCGGTATCCGGATCGGTAATTTTTAGCTCTACCCCGGCCAATGGCTTGCCAACTGTACCCGCCCGACGCGGGCCATCATACGGGTTCGTGGTGTTCATATTGGTCTCGGTCATGCCATAGCGTTCGAGAATCTGTTGGTTGGTACGCTGGGAAAACTGTATATGTGTCTCGGCCAGCAATGGCGCGCTTCCCGACACAAAAAGACGCATATGGCTGGTGCTTTGCACGGTCAGCCTTTGATCATCAAGAAGCCGCGTATAAAAGGTCGGCACCCCCATCATGCTTGTCGCCTGCGGTAACGCAGCAAACACCATATCGACGTCGAATTTCGGCAGAAAAATCATGCTGGCACGGGCAAGCAAAATAATATTGGTTGCAACAAACAGCCCATGCGTATGAAAAATCGGCAACGCATGCAACAGCACATCATCTTCAGTAAACCGCCATTCATCAATCAATGTTTCCGCATTTGACAGCAAATTATTCTGCGTCAGCATCGCGCCTTTTGACCGGCCAGTGGTGCCCGAGGTGTATAAAAACGCTGCCAGATCATCGCCGCCTCGTGCCGCCGGCGCATAGATATCACTGGCGGTGGCGGCAAGATCGGTAAAGCTGCCGCTGCCATCCGCCGCCATATTATGCAAAATCACCTGATGCGTGCTGGCAACCGTCTGTAAGCTGTCGGCATCATTGGCAATCAGCATCCGCGCCCCGGAATCGCTAATGAAATATTCAACTTCGGCTGGCGTATATGCCGTATTCAGCGGCAGAAAAATGACCCCGCTTTGCATGCAAGCGGCATACACCGCCAATGCCTCGGCAGATTTTTCGACCTGCATCGCCAGCCTGTCTCCAACGATAAGGCCTGCGGCGTTGATGGTGTTGGCAAAGCGTGCCGCCATCCGCAGAAATGCGTCATAGCTCAGGCTGCGCCCATCAGCAAAAATGAGAAATGGTTTTGCATCGCCAGCATGGCAACCAAAGAGCGAATCATAGAGCAAGTTCGACATCGTTACAGTCCCGAAAATTTAATACATTATGCGTCAGCGGTTTGTGCCTGATCTGCCAAAGCCCTGACAGCCTTGCTGGCAACGACCGATTGCTGGTTGGCGTAGGCCTCGTGATTGGTGGAAATTTTATTCAGATCATATCGATAGTTTACCATGACACCACAGGACTGTGCCATCCCATTTGCCGATATATCGGCGTCGGCATGAACCGCCTCGACAAAGGCACCATTATTCAGGTGAAAACGCGCCACCGGATCACGTGGCTGACCGGTACGATGTTTGGCTTCGAGAAGATAATGCGCGGCCAGCGGTAACAGCGCTTGTGCATCGGTTGCCTGCTCAAATTTGTTGTTTTCGCGGAGCCATTTGACAAGGCCGGGAATCGGCGAAAGCGTCACAAAATACTTGATCTGCGGCAAGTCACGCAACAGATACTCGACAACAGTTTTGATCAACGAATTACCAAACGAAATGCCAGCCAGCCCGGTCTGGCAGTTGGAAATCGAATAGAAAGTTGCGGTGTCAGCATCCACCGCCGCCTGTGGGTCGCGGTGTTCTGACAAAATATTCTGCACTGAATTTGGCGTGCCACGGGTCAAGGCAACCTCAACAAAAATCAATGGTTCGTCGGGCATCGCCGGATGAAAAAATGCGAAACAGCGCCGATCGTCAGGCTGCAGCCGGCGACGCAAATCATCCCAGCTATCAATAGCGTGAACCGATTCATAGCTGATAATTTTTTCAAGAATATGCGCCGGGCTGCCCCAATTTATCGGCCGCAACACTAAAAAGCCGCGGTTAAACCATGTTGTGAACAGGTTTTTAAAATCGATATCGAGCTTCTTCAGATCAGGGTGATCCCCCAGAAACCGCAATAAATCACGGCGCATGGCAACAAGCTGGGCGGTGGCGTCCTGCGTCTGGTTCAACCGCCGGATCAACCGCAGACGGGCCGGCTCGACAAGGTTTGTTAATGCCGCATAATGCGCTGCCGTTGGCGACTCGCTATAGGTTTTTAGCGCCGCCACCGCATCATCGCACGGCACATCCATCTCCTTAGACAATAGGGTAAATAAAGCCAGTTTCTGTTCATCATCAAAATGCGCATAACGATCCAGCACCAGCTTTGCCAGTGACATGCCAGAGACGTCACCCCGGCTTGACAGCAAATCGCGGCACAACATTTCAATCGGTTTGTTATCATCGGGCACGGCACCGCGCAGCATTGGCGCCCGGTCAAACAGACTGGTTAAAATATCACCAAAAAAGCTCACCTGTATCACCCCTCGTTAGATAGCCGTTATATTTTATAGGGCGACGCAGCATCCCGCGCCACCATAATAACCTGTGGCATCACAATTTTACGGTCATTTTTTTAAGGATTTATCAGGCATTGGGTTCGTCCGACACAATGCTTTACTGATCAGACCCACGACAAGAGAAATATGCCGTCGCCTTGTCTTCATCAAGCGACAGAGACTGCATATAAGCGCGATCAAATCCACGCTGGTTACAGGCGATCAGCGCCTTGTCACGTATTTCTGTTGGCGGCGTCAGCATCGCTGAATAATTTGTATCCCAACTATATTGCAGCGATGTCATAACCGGCGCGGTCGGGGTCTGGTCTGTTGTTTCAGCCGCCTTGCGCATAGACTGCTGTGTCGCACAAGCAGAAAGCCCGGCCACCACCAGAATCAACGCCATTTTGAAACAAATCTGCTGCACAATCCGACCTAATTTAACCTTCACCACCCCAGCATTGTCTAATACCCTAGTTGACCCAATCGGCACACAAAATACAACTACCAATTTTGTCGCTGCGGGTTTTTCTTCACATCTACCCTGAATCCGCTAGCCAGGTAGTTTGGCCAGCGCCTGATCCAAATCATCAATCAGATCAGCGCAATCTTCCAGGCCGACAGACAAGCGAATATGTCCCGGTGAAATGCCAAGACTGGCCCGATCCTGTGGGCTTATCGACGAATGCGTTGTGGTATAGGGATGACATGCCAGCGATTTGCTGTCGCCGAGATTATTCGAAATATCAATAAGTTGTAAATTATTCAGCAGCGCGAAAGCCACCGCTTCGCCGCCAGCAACCTCAAACGCCAACAAGCTGCCAAATCCTGACATCTGCTTTTTCGCCAAGGCATATTGCGGATGGCTGCTATGCCCCGGATAGCTGATTTTGCGAATTTTAGGGTGCTGATAAAGCCAGTCGGCAATTTTCGCCGCATTCTGGCTTTGCGCCGCCACGCGTAACGGCAGGGTTTCGAGAGCTTTGACCATCACCCACGCATTAAAAGCGCTAATCGCCGCACCGGTCTGCCGATAGAATG
>JADHLR010000006.1 GCA_016780525.1 Candidatus Puniceispirillum sp. | reverse complement strand
CGCGGTCGCGGCGCGACTAACCAGCCCCGCGGCCGGCAGTTCTGCCGCCATCGCAATGGCCCGTTTTTTTACAAATTTTTTCACGAATTTTTTGGTGCGTCCCTTGACAAATTATCCGTTAAGTCCCAGTTAGCGTGCATGGTGTTTTGGCACTCGCAAGCGATGAGTGCCAGACGCTGCTAACTGACTTATTAGGAGGAGATTACAGGCATGAAATTCAGGCCTCTTCATGACCGCGTTGTAGTAGAGCGGATGGAATCAGAACAAAAGACAGCTGGCGGAATTATCATTCCGGATACAGCTCAGGAAAAGCCAATGCAGGGCAAGGTTATCGCTGTTGGCGCTGGCGCACGTGACGAGACTGGCAAGGTCCAGCCGCTCGACGTCAAAGCCAATGATACCGTGTTGTTTGGCAAATGGTCAGGCACCGAAGTCAAGATTGATGGTCAGGATTTTCTGATCATGAAGGAATCTGACATCATGGGTGTTATCGAATAAAACCGATACCGTTAGAGCTGATCCCGGGTGATCCCGGAATGCTGATATCCATAGAATCACACAGAATTAGAAGGAAAATTTGAAAATGGCTGCAAAAGAAGTCAAATTCGGCGCCGATGCCAGAACCAAGATGCTTGAGGGCGTCGATATTCTGGCAAATGCCGTTAAAGTGACGCTGGGCCCAAAAGGCCGTAACGTTGTTCTCGAAAAATCATTTGGCGCACCGCGCATCACCAAAGATGGTGTGACCGTTGCCAAGGATATCGAACTGAAAGACAAGTTCCAGAACATGGGCGCGCAAATGGTGCGTGAAGTTGCCTCAAAAGCCAATGATGTGGCTGGCGACGGCACAACAACAGCCACCGTGCTGGCGCAGTGTATCGCTCAGGAAGGTGCCAAAGCGGTTGCATCCGGGATGAACCCGATGGATCTGAAGCGCGGTGTTGATTTGGCAGTTGAAGCTGTTGTTGAATCACTGGTGTCACGTTCAAAGAAAATCTCTACATCTGATGAAGTTGCCCAGGTCGGCACGATTTCGGCGAATGGTGAAGAAGAAATCGGCAAGATGATTGCCGAGGCGATGGAGCGGGTTGGCAATGAAGGTGTGATCACCGTTGAAGAAGCCAAAAGCCTTGCCACCGAACTCGATGTTGTTGAAGGCATGCAGTTTGACCGTGGTTATCTGTCACCATATTTCGTCACAGATGCCGAAAAGATGCGGGCAACATTGGAAGAGCCATACATTCTGCTGCACGAGAAGAAGCTGTCAAATCTGCAGGATATGCTGCCGATTCTTGAAAAGGTTGTGCAGTCAGGCCGTCCATTGCTGATCATCGCCGAAGATATTGAAGGCGAAGCTTTGGCAACATTGGTGGTGAACCGTCTGCGTGGCGGGCTGAAAGTGGCAGCGGTGAAGGCACCTGGTTTTGGTGACCGCCGTAAAGCTATGCTTGAAGATATCGCCATTTTGACAAACGGCACTGTGGTATCTGAAGAAGTGGGTATCGCGCTTGATAGCCTGACACTCGATATGCTCGGTTCAGCCAAGCGCGTTGAGATCACCAAAGACGAAACAACCATCGTCGACGGTTCAGGTGCGAAGGCCGAAATTGAGGCCCGCTGCAACCAGATCCGCGCACAGGCAGATGAATCAACATCTGACTATGACCGTGAAAAGCTGCAGGAACGTCTGGCCAAACTGGCTGGCGGTGTTGCCGTGATTAAGGTTGGCGGTGCGACTGAAGTTGAAGTGAAAGAACGCAAAGACCGGGTTGACGATGCGATGCACGCCACCCGCGCTGCTGTTGAAGAAGGCATTGTGCCTGGCGGTGGTGTTGCTTTGGTGCGGTCAATTTCGGCTCTTGAAAAGCTCAAGCCAGCTAATCGTGATCAGGAAGTTGGTATCGAAATCGTCCGTCGTGCGTTACAGGCACCTGCCCGTAACATTGCGCAAAATGCCGGTGCCGAAGGTTCGGTCATTGTTGGCAAGCTGATGGAAGGCAAGGACGATAATGTTGGTTTCGATGCGAAAAGCAACGAATTCAGCGATATGATCAAAGCTGGTGTGATTGACCCAACAAAGGTAGTGCGCTCAGCCTTGCAAAATGCAGCCTCAGTTGCTGGTCTGTTGATCACAACCGAAGCCATGGTTGCAGAAAAGCCAGAGCCAAAAGAAGCTGCGCCAGCGCCTGATATGGGCGGTATGGGCGGCATGGGCGGTATGGGTGGCATGGGCTTCTAATTTGCCCCCTATCACCGATCGCTAATCGCGTTCATAACCGGAAGGTCGTCATTGGCCTTCCGGTTTTTTTTGTCTGGATTACCTGAACTGGATTATGTGTACTGGATTATGTGCGCCGGATTATGTGCGCCGGATCAGCAGTTTCAGCCGCTGTCGGCTGGGTTATTTTGCAGAAAAATTTTGGTTTGTGCGATGGCTTCGGCAAGGCCAATCCGTTCGATGGTGACATCGGCGGGAAAGGCGGATGTCAGCCGCGTTGGCAAACGGCTATCGAGCATCACAAACACACCGCGGTCGGTTTGCCGCCGGATCAGCCGGCCAAAAGCCTGCCGTAATTTCAGCCTTGTTTGCCGTTCCGTCCAGTTGTCGCGTCCCTGCCAGGCGGCGCGTGCGGCAAATAAAATATCGCTGCGCGGCCAGGGCATGCGGTCAAACACAATCAGTCGCAGCGCAGCTCCGGGCACATCGATACCATCGCGCACCGCATCCGTCCCAAGCAGGCATGATTCCGGGTCTTCGCGAAACATCGCCAGCAATGTTTGCAGATTCATCTGGTCAATATGCTGTGCGTAAAGTGGCAGGCCAGCAGCCTCAAGCCGTGTTGCCAATGCCGGGTAGACAGCGCGTAAGCGGCGAATCGCGGTAAATAAACCAAGCCCGCCACCGCCGGCCGCCGTCATCAGCCCGGCCATCGCACTGGCGGTGGCTTCCGGGCGATCCCGCTCGAGGTCATTCACCACAAAAATACGCGTCTGGTTTTTATAATCGAACGGAGATTCAAAACTGACCCGCATCGCGGCATGCTCGAGATGCGTGGCACCGGACAGGGTAAGCGCTGATTGCCATCCATCATGCGGCGCGCCACCGGCGCCGGCGGCAGCATCGCCGGTTTTTGGGATGGCATGATCCTGCAGGGTGGCCGAGGTGATCGCCGCCCCATGCGCCTTTTCAAGAACGCTGTGGGCAAAGGGAATGGTCGGGTCTAGCCAGTGCCGGGCAACGCCAACATCGCGGTCCTGCCCGTCCAGCCGGTCAATCTGCATCCAGTCAACAAACCCGTCACGCGCCCCGCCGCCAATATCTGCCAGCATCAGTTGCCAGGCGTTCAACGGGCCAGTGGCGCGCAATTCAATACCCCTGATGGCGCCCTCGATCCGTCCCCGGCCGGCGGTATCCAGCGAGTCGGCATTGTCATCGAGAACCGTTTTTAACGCCGCCGCCAGCCGCGTCAGCGGCAACGCAATAGCGGCCAGTATGGCGGCGAATGGCTTGGCCGCGGCCTGTACCGCTTCGGGTGCCGGGTGCAGCTGGGCTTGCAGATCATACAGGCTTTCCGGGTCGGCCACATTGTTGTAGAGCGCGGCCCGCAGATGCATGAAAAATGTCTCGGCCGCACCCATCGGTTGAAATTGTGATAACCGGTTTTGCCAGCCCTGACCGGGCAATTCACGCGCTGCCTCAAGCACGCTGTCGAGGTTGGCAAGCGCCGCGGGATCGTCTGCAAGCAGATCTTCAAGCCGCCGTTTCAAGCCGCGTGCGCGGCCACGCCGCCCATCTTCGGCGCCGCGTATCCAATGGCGTAACTCGCTGGCTTCACGGCTCGTCAGATAGGCTGAAAAAGCGCTATCAGCCGCGTCAAAAACGTGATGACCCTCATCAAAGATGAAGCGCGTCGGGTCGCGCCTGTCGGTGGGGCTGGCATAGGCTGCCTGAATCATCACCAGCGCATGATTGGTGACAACAATATCGGCACGTTTTGCGGCGCGGATCGATTTTTCGACAAAGCAACGATTGTAATGCGAACAGGCCGCATGGATACATTCGCCGCGCCGATCAGCCAGTCCGGCGGTTAGTGGCCGCCCCAACAGATCCAACAGCCAGGCCGGAAAGCTGGCACCGGTCAGATCACCATCGCTGCTGGCACTGGCCCAGCGGGCCATAAGTCCCAATGCGGTGGCGCGGCGCGGTTGCCCGGGCATCTGCGTCAGCGCCTCTTCCAGATTAAGCAGACACAGGTAATTTTCGCGGCCTTTGCGCAAGACGATCTTTGCCGCCCGCTCACTTGCATCCGGATAGAGCCGCGTCAGCTCCGCCGCAATCTGATGCTGCAAGGTTCGTGTATAGGTTGAAATCCACACAGTGCCGCCATTTTTTTCTGCCCATAGGGTGGCAGGTGCCAGATAGCCAAGGGTCTTGCCGGTGCCGGTACCCGCCTCGGCCAGCACCAGCGCCGGCGTTGGCCCGGCATCCGGTCGGTCAAAGCTCATCGCCAGCGCCGCGGCATAATCGCTCTGTGACTGGCGTATCTCGGCTTCGCTTCCCAGCATCTCCTGCAGCCGCTGCCGCGCCGCCTCGGGCAGCACCGGCTGAATGCCGGGTTCGGTTTGCGGCGTGTAATCGGTATAGTCGGGCAGCCGGTGCCAGACCGCGGCCTGCCGGCCATCAGGCGGGCCGGCGGCAGATTGGGCCACACCAAGATGCGCCAGAATGAGCGGCCCCCATGCCCAGCCGCCAGCCGCCATCATATTTGCAATTTTCGCCGCTTCGGCCTGTTCCCTCGGGGGGTGTGCGGCCAGTTCATCGAGCAGCATAAAGGCGATTTGCGGCAATAGGCTCGCCATATCATCGCCGCTTTGCGGCCGCGCCAGACCCAGCTGCTGGGCCAGCCCGGCTGGTGTTGGCAAGGCAAATCTGGCTGGCCTGACAAAGGCATAAAGCTCCATGATATCAAGATAATTGCTGATCTCGACACCGGCGCGCGCTTCGCTCCAGCGGCGGTGGCACAGCAACACCAGTCCCAGCGCAAGTTCGGCCGCCACCGCCTGTCGGTCAAGCTGACAAATCTCACCATCGGTGCTGATCCAAATTAGCCGTGTGCCATGCGGGTAAAATACCGGCATATTGTGCAGGTCAGTGATGGCTGTGAGATGATGGCTTTGCATGGTTGCTATGGTATAGCGGCTGCATCGCAGTGATGCCAGCTTTGCCATGGGAAAACCGCCAATAATTTTACAACTGACTTGACCTTTACCGGGGCTTGGCTCTAGCTTGTCGGCGATTTGACGCATGCCGAATGCGGCAACACCAGCTGGTGATGCCAACCCGTTTTTGATAGAAAGCCCGATGATGAATGAAGTGATCGCCCAGCTGCGGGAATATGCCGAAGATGCAAAGGCATGGCCATTTGCCGAGGCCCGCGCCCTGGCTGCCCGTATGGACAAGTCTGCGGCGCAAAAAGATACGGTGTTATTTGAGACCGGCTATGGCCCGTCGGGATTGCCGCATATTGGCACCTTTGGCGAAGTTGTGCGCACCACCATGGTGCGCCATGCCTATGAAACATTGACCGGCCAGGCCACCCGATTGATATGTTTTTCCGATGATATGGACGGGTTTAGAAAGGTGCCAACCAATATCCCTGAACAAGAGATGATGGCTGGCTATATCGATATGCCGCTGACCAAGGTGCCCGACCCGTTTGGCACAGCGTCATCTTATGGCATGCATAACAATTTGCGGTTGCAGGCATTTCTGGATGGATTTGGCTTTGATTATGAATTCAAAAGCTCGACAGACTGTTACACAAATGGTGATTTTGACAGCACGCTGATCCGCGTGCTCGAACAATATGATGCGATTATGGCGATTATGCTGCCGACGCTGGGGCCGGAACGACAGGCCACCTACAGCCCGTTTTTCCCGATTTGCCCGGATAGCGGCCGGGTGTTGCAGGCGAAAGTTGTCGCACAGAATCCGGCGGCTGGCAGCATCAGCTATATTGACCCGGATAGCGGCGATATTCGCGATATCGAGGTCACTGGCGGCAAATGCAAGCTGCAGTGGAAATGTGACTGGGCGATGCGCTGGGTGGCGTTGGGCGTCGATTATGAAATGAGCGGGAAAGACCTGATTGATTCAGTGACACAATCTGGAAAAATTGCCCGTGCGCTTGGCAGCACCCCACCGGCTGGCCTGTCCTATGAGTTATTTCTCGATGCCAATGGCGAAAAAATATCGAAATCAAAAGGCAATGGCCTGTCAGTCGAAGACTGGTTACGCTATGGCAGCCCGGAATCATTATCCCTGTTTATGTATGGCCAGCCAAAACGTGCCAAGCGGCTGCATTTTGATGTGATTCCAAAAACCGTCGATGAATATTATCAGCATCTTGGCAAAATCACCGCGCAGGATCACGCCGCCTGTCTGGAAAATCCGGTATGGCATATCCATCGCGGCGTCCCGTCGCTATCAACATTGCCGGTCAGCTTTACCCTGCTGCTGAATCTGGCAGCGGTATGTCATGCCGAGGCACCGGATATTGTCTGGGGGTATGTCACTGATTACGCACCCGATGTCAGCCCGGCAAGTCATCCTGAACTGGATCGGATGATCGGTTATGCGGTCAATTACTATCAGGATCTGGTGCGGCCACAAAAAATATACCGCACCCCGAATGACGCCGAGCAAGCGAATCTGCGCAAGCTGAAAGAAGCGATCGCCGCAGTACCGGATGATGCCGGTGCCGAAGATATCCAGTCGGCGGTTTATGCCGTCGGCAAGGCCGCCGCTTATGATAATCTGCGCGATTGGTTTAAATGCCTGTATGAAGTTCTGCTGGGACAGTCTGAAGGACCGCGCATGGGGTCGTTTTTTGCCCTCTATGGACGCGATAAATCGGTGCAGTTGATTGATGATGCATTGGCCGGGCGGCTATCCGCCAGCGCCGGTGCGGACAGCTGATGTGGCAGTTTCTGGCCGGGCTGGCGCGGCAATTGCCCGCCGAAGCAGCGCATAAGCTGGCGGTTGAAACATTGCGGTGGCGCATCGGGCCGCGCCCGCCCGCCGATCATGCGTCAACAGATCTTCGCGTCAGCCTTGCCGGTTTAGAATTTCCCAACCCCCTGGGGCTGGCCGCCGGCTTTGATAAAAACGCCGCCTGTTATGACGGGGCGTTGCGACTTGGCTTTGGTCATGTCGAGGTGGGAACGATTACGCCGCTGCCACAAGCCGGCAACCCGAAGCCGCGGGTGTTCCGGCTGCCCGAGGATCAGGCGGTGATAAACCGCTATGGTTTTAATGGCAAAGGCATGCATGTCGCGGCACGGAATTTACGCCGCCGCCAGCCAGCGTCAGGTCTGGTCGGGGTCAATGTCGGGGCAAATAAAACCAGCCCCGATCCGATTGCCGATTATCGCCAGACTGTGGCTGCGCTTGCCGGTCTGGCTGACTATATCACCCTCAATATTTCGTCGCCAAATACGCCGGGTTTGCGTGATCTGCAAACCGAACAGCATTTGCAGTCACTGCTGGCAGCGGCGCATGACGGGCTTGCCGATGCCAAGCTGAAGCGGCCATTATTTCTGAAAATAGCACCGGATTTGCATGATCAGGATCTGCCGGCCATCGTCGAAACCGCGGTCAGTTGCGGGGTCAGTGCGATCATCGCGACAAACACAACGATTGCGCGGCCTGCGGCGTTGCAAAACCGGCATGCTGGCGAGGCTGGCGGGCTATCCGGGGCGCCATTATTTGCGCCGGCAACCGATATTCTGGCGCGGGTCGCCGGGCATGCCAAACAGCGTCTAGCGCTGATCGGGGTTGGTGGCGTCGCCAGCGGATGGCAGGCCTATGCAAAGATTCTGGTCGGTGCCGATCTGGTTCAGCTCTATACAGGTCTTGCCTTGCACGGCCCGCAACTGCCCGCAACGATTCTGGCGCAGCTGGCACATCTGATGCAGGCTGATGGGCTGACCAATCTGGCCGCCGCGAAGGGCCAGATACCGGATGCTGAAAAGGCTATTCAGCATGCGCTTCGATTATCGCAAATTTCTGTAACACCAAAGGCAACAGCCTAACCGGCGCCGGCGCGGCATCCGGCGCATGTAACTGCTGCGTCATATCTGTGATATCTGTTTTATCAGTTATATCAGTGGCAAAGATGCCATCGGCGCCGACTGTAAAACTGGCCAAGCTACGATAATAGATCAGAATCGCCAGCTTTATAGCGGATGTCAGACTTGAGTGGCGACGGCAACGATCGACCTTCATACAAAAGTCATTCAGAGATATTTTCTCTTGCCATAATAGGGTCTGCAGGCAGTCCCAGAAATAGACATCCATGACAAGCGAGGTGCGACGTCCCGCAATCGTAATATTTTGTTTTTTTAACACAGATCATTTTAACCAAAGGCTCGCAATGTGGATTTCTTTGTAACGCGTCTATCCAAAAGGATAGTCTATTTGGATTAACTAAAAAGATAACACGAAATTTTTTAAATCTATGGTTGTCAACGCCGGTAGGTTGCTGGCAGGTTGCCGGCGGGTTACTGGCAGGTTACGGGTGATCCTGTGGCCACAAAGGTTTTCAGACTTGACCTGCGGGCGGCTCTGGCCTATACCGAGCCAACAGTTTTATCGCGGTGCATATGGCGCTGCCACCAATGGAGCCTTGATCATGGCAAAACGTTGTCAATTAACAGGAAAAAGCGTGATGTCTGGCAATAATGTCAGCCACGCCAATAACCGCACACGCCGCCGGTTTTTGCCAAATTTGCAGAGCACCAGCATGCAGAGCGAGATTCTGAATCGCAAGGTCAGCCTGCGGGTATCGACAAGTGCGATGCGGACGGTCGAAAAGCATGGCGGTCTGGACGCGTTTTTATTGCAGGCGCGTAATGCTGAACTGGCTGATGAAGCACAGCAGTTAAAGCGCGAAATTGTCGCGGCACAGGCAGCTGCCAGCTAGGTTTACGCAAATACTAGATAAATTTATCGGGCATCAGCCTTAAAAACCCCTACATCCATTGTTGTGGGGTTTTTTGTGTGTCGCGCTACCAATATGGTTTGGCTAATATGGTTCGGCCAATGTGGGGTCAGGCGACCCGGCGGCGCTGCTTATGCGCGTCCTCATCGAACAAATCGGTCAATTGCCCGACAACGGCGCCGCCCAATTGTTCAACATCGGTAATGGTAACAGCGCGGCGGTAATAGCGGGTCACGTCATGGCCAATACCAATCGCCAGCAATTCAACAGGTGAGCGTGTTTCGATATAGCTGATAACGTCACGAAGATGCCGTTCAAGATAGCTGCCGCTATTCACCGAGAGCGTCGAATCATCGACTGGCGCACCATCCGAAATCACCATCATGATACGGCGGTCTTCATTACGGGCGAGCAACCGGTCATGCGCCCATAACAGCGCTTCACCATCAATATTTTCTTTCAAAATGCCCTCGCGCAGCATCAGCCCTAAAGATTTGCGGGCGCGCCGCCATGGGGCGTCAGCTGGCTTATAAATAATATGTCTAAGATCGTTTAACCGGCCCGGCATGGCTGGCTTGCCAGCCTGCTGCCATAATTCCCGCGACTGTCCGCCTTTCCAGGCACGTGTGGTGAATCCTAAAATTTCAACTTTGACCCCACAGCGTTCCAATGTCCGTGCCAGAATATCGGCAGTCACCGCAGCGATGGTGATCGGCCGGCCCCGCATTGATCCGGAATTATCCAGCAACAATGTCACAACCGTATCACGAAATTGCGTGTCCTGTTCCTGCTTGTAGGATAGCGGGCTGAGCGGCTGCGTCACCACACGGTGCAGTTTTGCCGCATCCAGAATGCCTTCTTCGAGGTCAAAATCCCATGAGCGGTTTTGGTGCGCCATTAATTTACGTTGCAAGCGGTTCGCCAGTTTGCCGACGATGCTGGCAACATTTTCCATATGGCGATCGAGCATCACCCGCAATCTGTCGAGCTCTTCGGGGTCGCATAAATCAGCCGCCGCTATAACCTCGTCAAATTTTGTTTCAAATACATTATAGGCATCCTTGTCGGCGGCATTGCCGGCATTTTTGCCAGTCATATCCGGGTTCGGTGATTCGCCGTCAGACAAGCCATCATCGGCGCCTTCGGCCTCCATCATTTCGCCATCTTCCGACATGCCGGCGTCACCGGCATCATCCATTGCCTGGCTATCATCGCCATCGCTCTGATCTTCACCAACAGCAGATTGTTCACCATCCTGCTCGCTTTGGCTGTCGCCGCCATCATCCTGATCATCATCATTGTCAGAATTTTCATCCTGATCAGATGCCGAATCGCCAAGGTCGGTTTCAAGGGCGCCAATCAAGCGTCGTGATAACGCGGCGAATTGTGCCTGATCATCAAGCGATCCCTGCAATTCCTGCAACAGATCGCCGGCCCGGCTTTGTACCCACGGGCGCCATAAATCCATCACCATTGACAGGTTTTTTGGCGGTTCGGCACCGCTGAGCTGTTCGCGCAGCAACAGCCGGACAACTTCTGAAATGCCAGCTTCATCGGCACTGCCGGGGGCGTCAATCTGCCGGTTTTCATAACGCTGGTTCAGCGCGGCTTCGAGATTCTTGCCAACGCCCTTCATATGTTGCGAGCCAATCGCCTCGACCCGGGCGCGTTCGGCAGCTTCAAAAATAGCCTTGGCACCTTCGGGTGCGGGACAATGTTTCTGGTGCGTTTTTGGATTATGATGCGCCAACCATAACGCCGCCCCGTCAGCCGCGCCGCGTAGGCTGGCGCGCTGTGCCGCGGTCGCGGTTGGCGGCAGTGCTGGCAAACGCACATCGGTATTGCCGACATGTGTATCGGTGCCGGCATAGGTCACCTGATGATCCTTGCCACCTGCCAAAGCACGCATGGCAGCAGCGTTCGATTTCAAGAATTGTGAGTCCTTATCAAAATCAGCCATGCTTGGTTCCTGTTCACTGTGGCGGCAGCTGCGACACCGGGTCGTTTGAATGCCGGGCTAGCTGGCGTTGGCTTGCCGCACCGGTGCCTCGGGAAGGTCAATGCCGAAACAACGCTGATAATATTCAGCCACTGTCGGACGCTCAACTTCGTCGCACTTATTTAAAAAGGTCAAACGGAAGGCCAGCGTCATGTCACCAAAAATAGCGGTGTTTTCGGCCCAAGTAATAACCGTGCGCGGCGACATCACCGTGGACAGATCACCAGCCATAAAGCCTTTACGGGTCAAATCGGCCATGCGCACCATCGCCGCCACCTGTTCGGCCCCGTTTTTATCAGCATATTGTGGCACTTTCGCGGTCACGATACCAACTTCGTCATCATGCGGCAGGTAATTCAATGTGGAGACAATTGACCAGCGGTCCATTTGACCCTGATTGATCTGCTGGGTGCCGTGATACAGTCCGGTGGTGTCACCAAGCCCGACAGTGTTGGCCGTGGCAAACAGCCGGAAATGCGGATTTGGATGGATCACCTTATTGCTGTCAAGCAAGGTCAGCTTGCCATCCACTTCAAGCACGCGCTGAATCACAAACATCACATCCGCACGACCCGCGTCATATTCATCAAAAACAAGTGCCACCGGGTTTTGCAGCGCCCATGGCAAAATCCCTTCGCGGAATTCGGTCACTTGCTTGCCATCGCGCAGCACAATCGCATCTTTACCGATCAGATCGATACGGCTGATATGGCTGTCGAGATTAACCCGGATACAGGGCCAGTTCAGCCGCGCCGCGACCTGTTCGATATGGGTTGATTTGCCAGTGCCGTGATAGCCCTGAACCATCACCCGCCGATTATGCGCGAAACCAGCCAGAATGGCGATTGTGGTGTCATGGTCAAATTGATAGTTCGGATCCAGATTGGGCACATAATCCGACGCCGCGCTAAACGCCGGCACCATCATATCAACATCAATGCCAAATACGTCACGCGCATTCACCTCGGTATCGGGGCCAGACAGAGGGTGCGCGGGTGTCGGCACAAATTTAGCGTTATCGGACATAACAGAATAAACTCCACAAAAGCAATTTCAGATTAATGCGCGGCTGTTTCGCCGCTGGTGACAAGGCTCTTTCGAATAAGTGAGTAGGCAAGATTGATATCTTTTAGCCGTTCTTCGGCAGCGGCGTCACCCCCATTTTTATCAGGATGGGTCTGTTTGACCAGCCGCTTATATTGTTTTTTGACTATATCAATATCTGTGACCGGCGACAATTGCAGTATTTGCCAGGCCCGCCGTTCCTCTGGGGTGATCTGACGCTGCGCCGGGCCAGCTTCACGATTGTCAAAATCAAACAGCCCCAGCGGGTCTTCAAAGCTGTTTTCGCTTGGCTTGCCGGTGGCAAATTTCCAGCTTGGGCGCTCCCATGTGGTCGCCCGCCGGATCTCAGCTTCAAGCGCCGCACCTTGCAACCCCTCATAATAATTCCATGATTTGTTATATTCGCGCACATGTTCAAGGCAAAACCACAGATAATCGCGCAATGCCGAGCGGGATTTTGGCGCCGGATACGCACCTTCTTCGATGCACCCATCGGCCGCACAGCGCCGCTGCCGGTTGTCATCATCATCGTCATTGCTGTTAAGGTCTGGTGCGTCGGCGCGTCTCATCATATGATCCACTATAAATCATTATTAATCGCAAATACAAAACCCCCAGCCGGAGATAGCACATGGCAACCGCAGATACCATAGCACAAAAACTGAAAGATGCGTTGTCGCCGCAGCATTTGGCGGTTGAGGATGTCAGCCATCATCATGCCGGTCACGCTGGCTGGCGTGAAGGCGGTGGCACGCATTTTACTGTTACGATAACGGCAACCGCCTTTGCCGGCAAATCACGTGTGCAACAGCACCGCCTGGTCAATACCATTCTGGCAGATGAATTGGCCGGTGATATTCACGCGCTGGAATTGCATTTATCCAGCTAGATCTGTGTCCAATGCGCTGATGAGCAGCTGGTTATGAATCACTGCTGTCATCGGCATAGCCAACACAGCTATTCGCCAATTGTGACCGGCTGGCCTGTTTGTCCTGATCGCTGAGCGTGCCGGACTGACGCTTTTGGCGGGCCTCTTCACCATACAGGGTCTGATAGGCAATGGTGGCGACCGGGCCCAGTAATTCGGTGATATGTGTACAGCCATGCCGCCCGCCAATTGCCGCCTGCACCTTGCGCCGCCATCCCGGGCCAATCTGCAAGCCAACCAGATTGTCGAATACCGCATTGGCGGTCGGGCAAATGGCATAGGGGCCGGTGATGGTAATGGCTTCGGCATGCTGGATCACGCGGTCGCGGTCGATGGTGATGCGCAACACCATGTGATGTACCGCCAGATCGGGCGTCACTGTACCGCGAAAGTCGCTGGGGAAATCATAGGTCTTATGATCGGTCAGCTCAGCCTCGATATCATACAGCCCATCGGCGCGGACAAAGCCATTGCAGTTAATCTGCCGTTTATGCACGGCTTCGCGCGGCACCGCCGGGCTGAGCGATGTGACATGACCAGCGCCATAAGGCGTTGGCGGCGTTTCCATTGCCGGGATTTTAGGGGCGGAAGACGGGTCTGTGGTCATCAGCAATATGCCCTTTCAAAACGGTTATTTTGCCCATAATCTGATCTGCGTCAGCCTGTTGCCCTTGCGTTTGACAATACGAAAGCGGATCTCATGAAAGCGAAATTCCTGACCGGGGCTGGGAATGGTGCGGCTTTCAAATAACACCAATCCGGCCAGTGTCGAGGCATCCTCGTCGGGCAGTTGCCAGCCAAGTGCCCGGTTTAAATCACGAATGGTCACATTGCCGTCAACCAGCCAGGATCCATCCGCCTGTGGGGTCAGTCCGGCAAGATCAATATCATGCTCGTCATCAATATCACCGACAATTTCTTCCAAAATATCTTCCAGCGTGACGATGCCACGAAAATCACCATATTCATCAACAACAACGGCAAAATGTTCGCGCCGCGACCTGAACGCCTGCAGCTGGTCAAACAGAAGCGTTGTTTCCGGGATGAAATAGGCATCACTGGCAATATTTTGCACGGTTTCCGGCAGCGTCGCGTCGGTTTCAGCCTCGCCAACAGCCCGCAGCAGGTCTTTCACATGCAACACACCGATAATATTATCAGGCTTGCCGGAAAATACCGGATGTCGCGTATGCGGTGAATTCAACACAAAGCGCAAAATATCCTCAACCTGATCATCGGCATTGATCATACTGACAGTGCCGCGATGCGTCATAATGGCTTCGACCGAAATTTCGTTCAGATCCAAGATCGACGACAGCATCGCTTTGCGTTCGCGGTCATCGGCATTGGCATCATTGCCCTGCAATTCAATCAGTCCGCGTAATTCTTCCTCGCGGTCGTCATTGGCATGTGGGTTGGGGCGAATGATGCGGGTTGCCAGCCATCTGATCCCAACCGACAGCGGGCTAAGCGCCCGAACCACCAATTGCAACGCCGGCGCAATCCGCAGGGCATAGCTATCGGCATAGGTAAAGGCATAGGTTTTGGGCATCACTTCGGCAAATACCACCAGCAATACGGTCATGCCAATGGTCGCCCAGACCAGCCCGCCCTCGCCAAATAATCTGATGGCGAAACTGGTAGCAAGCGCCGAGCCAAGAACATTGACGGCATTATTGCCAATCAGGATTGAACCGATCAGCCCTTCGCGGTCAGCCCGCAGCTTTTCAACAATTTTGGCGCGTTTGTTGCCTTTGTTGGCAAGTTGCCGCATGCGCGCATCGGATGCGGCGGTCAGCGCTGTTTCTGAACTTGAAAAAAACGCTGATGCGACAATCAAAACACCCACGGTGAGCGCTAATAGCCATAGACTAGACAGCATCATAGCCTCGCTCCAGCACCGCTGTCACAATCTGTTCCGGCACTTCACCATGCACAAATGTATCGCCAATCGACCGCGCCAAGACGAAATGCATGACGCCATTGCGTGTTTTTTTGTCATGTTTCATATGCGCCAGCAAAATTTCAGCACTGGCATTGCCGGCCGGTAGGCTTTTTTGGCCGGATGGCAGACCGCTATGGCGGAGATGATGTTTGCATCTGTCGGCATCTTGCTGCGGGCATAACCCCAGTTCAACCGACAGATCAAATGCCAGCCCCATGCCGGCGGCAACTGCCTCGCCATGCAGCAACCGCCCGTCATAATTGGCCACCGCCTCAAAGGCATGGCCAAAGGTATGGCCGAGATTGAGCAAGGCGCGTGTGCCAGCTTCGCGTTCATCGGCCTCAACGATTCGGGCTTTGGCACTGCATGAGGTGTGGATGGCGTGTTGCAGCGCATCCGGTGCTAATGCCAGAAGCTGGTCGCCATGTGTTTCCAGCCAGTCAAAAAACCCGGCATCGCCCAACAGGCCATATTTCACCACTTCGGCATAGCCAGCCCGCAGTTCGCGCGCCGGCAAAGTTGCCAGCAAGCTGGTGTCGGCCAACACCGCGCGGGGCTGATAAAAAGCACCAATCAGATTTTTGCCGGCTTTCGCATTCACCCCGGTTTTGCCGCCGACCGAGCTGTCAACCTGGGCCAGTAGACTTGTCGGGATTTGCACAAAATCAACACCGCGCAGCAAAGATGCCGCGGCAAATCCGGCCAGATCACCAATCACACCGCCACCAAAAGCAATCAGCAATACCGACCGGTCAATGCCAATGGCCAGAATATCATCGAGCAATTGTGCCAGCACCGCCATTGATTTGCTGGACTCACCTGCCGCCACAACGCACTGATCGAGCTGGCGGGCCACCGGTGACAAGCTGTCGCAAAGCCGCTGCATATGCAAGGGCGCAACATGATCATCACTCACAATAATAATATGCCGGCCAGCAGCAATCTCACCAAGCAGGCTACCAGCCTGATCAATCAGCCCGGGGCCAATGGTGATGTCATAGGCGCGGTCGCCAAGACCGACTGTCAGTTGTGTTTGCGTCATAGCCACATCACCTATTGTTTTGCCAGATAGCTGTCAAGTGTGCTGACCAGAGCGGCCACGGCTTTTGCCATGCTTAACCCATCTGTGTTGAGATGCAGATGCGCTTTGCTGTAAAAGGGTTCGCGTGTGGCGCTGAGCTGTTGCAAAATCTGCAAGGGTGATGCGGTTTGCAGCAACGGCCGGCTGCTGACATCGCCAATCCGTTTGAGCAGGGTTTCCGGGCTGGCCTGCAGCCAGACTACAAGCGCATTGTCGCGTAACAGGGCGGCTGTTTGCGGTTGGCAAAATGCGCCGCCTCCAGTCGCCAGCACATGTGGCGGCTTTTGCAGCTGTTTTTGAATGGCGCGAAATTCCATATCCCGAAATTTGGCTTCACCGGCCAGATCAAAAATATCGGCAATAGTGACCCCGGCCATTTTTGTGACAAGCTGGTCACTATCGGCAAATTTCAACTGAAGCTGTCTGGCCAAACGCCGTCCAACAACCGATTTGCCGCTTCCCATCAAGCCAACAAGGGCAATCGGTTTATCGAGCCCTGGCAGCGTCGCCCCGGCCGGTTTTGGAATGGCTGCAGAAATGTTACCTGTCATCATGCTATGATCATAGCGTTGGCTGGCTATTAGGCCAATAGAAGAACGCGATTATCCGGCGATGATCATGGCGCTGCATCACGGCCAGCGCCGGATCAAAAAGGATGTGTGCGGTCACGGGCGCGGTGAAAAGATTTTGGGGACTGGTAACTTGGCCCGATTCACGACATAATCTGGACACAAAAACCTGCTTTTTACACCATTTATGTGTAAGTTGTTGCAAACCACAGGGTCGTTGAGGATCGAATGACACGTTTAGCTATTTTTTTATTTCTCTTCGTCGGTCTGTCATTAGGCGGCGTTGTTTTGCTGTCAAGCTGGCACATTCCGGCCCCAACAGTTGCAATTAATAAGGTGATCCCAGATGCCGAGCTATCAAAATAACCAGATAGGCATGGCCGCGTTGATGCTGTTGCTGGCGTCGGCGTCACCGGCTTTGGCACAGCGCATGGATGCGGATCAGCCAATAAGCCTGATCGAAGATGCCCCCACAGCCGAAGCCGCCATCAACCCGGATAATAAAGCTGGCCAAATAATAGCCCCGGCGGTTCAGGTCATGGGTGATGATCAGGCGCCAGATGATGCGGCGGGTCAGAGCCCGGACATCTCCGCCGCGGATGACAGCCTTGCCAATACCAGTGCGGCTTATGCGCAGGTGAGCCTCGGACGCCGCAAAATTTCCGAAGTTGGTCTGGCGGCGATTGGTGTTGGCAGTGATGATGCCAATGATCGGGGGCTGGACGCGATGATCTGGCGTGGAACATCCGCGTCCGATGCGGTATTTCTGCTGGAAAAGGCGGCTGTTATCAGCCATTCGAAAGCGCTGACAGATTTGTCATACCGGGTGGTGGCAAAACAGTCTGTGCCGCCAAGCGGTGCCAATCTTGTTGCGGCTGAACTGGTGGCGGCGCGCCTTGCCTGGCTGGCGCGGGCTGGACGGTCAAATGATCTTGCGGTGCTGGCGAATCAATTGCCGGACTCGCCGCGCTGGACAAGCTGGAAGCGCTGGTTAGTCGAACATGAATTGATGATGCGAAATGATGCCGCTGCCTGCGGCATTGTTGGCGAGCAGGTGGCGGCATCGCTGGATCCTTTCTGGCATAAGGCGAATGTGATTTGTCATGCCGTGCAGGGCAATGCTGGCGGTGCCCGATTTGCCGCTGATATTCTTGCGGCGAATGGTGTTGAAGACCCGGTTTTCTTTGCCCTGACGCGGGAAATGTTGACTGGCGTTCCGGCAGAAAATATCGATCCAAACACGCTGGATACGATGCATATTGTGCTGATGGATGTGGTTAATCGCTCGATCCCGCTGGAAGGTCTTGCGGTATTGCCGTCGCAGATGGCGCAAAGCGTTGTGCAGCTTAAATTTCTGGGTGAAGATGCGCGTATGGTGTCGACCTTTGATGGTCTGAGCCGCGGCTTGATTGACCATAATCAGGTTAGCAAATTATGGCGTAACGCTGGCCCGGTTGATGGCGATCCAAGCCTGGCACTGGCACAGCTTGATGGCGAATCTACCGCGCTGACAACGGCGATGGCGTGGCGGGCTATTGATGCCGATGCGTCTGACCAACGCTTGTCCCGGGTTGTTGCGGCGATGGCGGTAGAGATTGCAGACGGCAATGGGGCATTGATGCTGCCGCTTTATGCCGAGTTGATCCGCGATGCGATTTCGGATAATTACGCCGCCGCAGATATGCGTTTTAATGAAGATGGCGTGGCCCCGAAAATCTCCATGCTGCTGGCGCTTGATCAGCCTGAAGACACCTCATCTATCGAGGGTTTTACCGATAATGATGATGCATTGCGCGCCGCACAATTGTTGCAGATAACCGATAGCGGGACAGTGCAAACCGGCGTTATCAGTGATCTTGGCATGTGGTCGCTGGTGCCGGTGCTGCAGGCAGCTGGCGCGGTTTTACCGGATCAGGACTGGTTCACGCTTGCCCGCGACAGTGCGTTGACACGACAGTCCTTTACATCATTATCGCCGGTGTTGCTTGGGGCTTTGGCACAGTCTGCCGACAATCGGCGGGTTGCTGAAACGGTGTTGCTGGCCAACTGGCTGATGCAAACTGGCCCGCTGGAAAAGCTTAACCCGAATGATCTGGCGCACGTCATCACTGCGTTGCGCACCATTGGTCAGGATGATGTGGCACAGGCAATGACCAGAGAAATTTTGCGCGCGCATCTGTTAGATCGATTCGCCGCAGGCATGACGGATGGCACCGCAAGCTGACCCCACGCAGCGGCGCACTGATCCGCTGATCAGTCTGTTTCTTGACGCCATTTCGGCTATGCGCGCCGCATCGGCAAATACATTGGCGGCGTACCAGCGCGATCTTGCTGATACCAGCGCGCTGTTAGCTACAGAGACAATTTCGCTGGCAGATTGCACAGCAGATGATTTGCGGCGGGTGATCGCGCTCTGGCATCAGCGTGGCCTATCCGCCAGATCTGTCGCCCGCCGGCTTAGCGCGTTGCGCCAGTTTATGAGCTGGGCGGTGGAAGATCAGATCCGCGCTGATAATCCCTGTCGTTGGATTGACAATCCATCTTTGCCAACCCCGTTGCCACAAAGTCTGAGCGAGGATGAGGTGGTAAAATTGCTGGCCGCTGCTGAGGCCATGCAGCCAGCGGCGCTGTCGTTACGTGCTGTGGCGATGCTGGAAATTCTCTATGCCACCGGGTTGCGCGTATCCGAACTTGTCAATTTGCAGGTTGCCCAATTCCGCCGTGACCCGGACAGTGTGTTGGTCGTTGGTAAGGGCGGGCGCGAACGGCTTGTGCCGCTTGGCATGGCGGCCAAAAGAGCGGCTGCTGACTGGTTAAATCTGCGCGATGCGACAGCGGCCTATCTGTTATCCGATTTCATGTTTCCAGATGATAAATCAACGGCTGATGGCGGGGCAATGAGCCGGCATCAATTTGCCCAGCTGTTAAAGCTGATCGCCAGCAAGGCAAAGATTAACCCGCAGCGGGTGACGCCGCACAAGCTCCGCCATTCTTTTGCCACACATATGCTGAACCGTGGGGCGGATTTGCGCAGCCTGCAAACCATGCTGGGTCATGCTGATATATCAACAACACAGATTTACACAGCCAGCCGTCCCGAGCGGCTGGCCGGTCTGGTGGCCGATGCGCACCCGCTTGCCAGTAAGCGCCAAGACCGGTAAACTGATGTCGGCCCTACAACGCGGTGAAATATTTGCCCCGAAATATTTATTAATAGATAGTTACTAATAGATAGTTGCCCATAGATAGTTGCCCTGAAAGAGTTGCCATGAGACATTTTCTTGATTTTGAAAAGCCAATCGCCAGCCTTGAGGGCAAGGTTGAAGAATTGCGCCATATGAGCACCGATGGCAGCATTAATATCGCTGATGAGATCGGCAAGTTGCAAACCCGCATCGAACGCGAGTTGAAACAAACTTATGAAAAGCTGGGGGCGTGGGAAAAAGTGCAGGTCGCGCGGCACCCTGACCGGCCAAAGGTAAGCGCTATTTTTGATCGGCTGCTGACCGATTTTACCCCGCTGTCGGGCGACCGCAACTATGCCGAAGATCATGCGGTGATTGCTGGTATGGCGCGGTTTCGTGGCCAGCCAGTGATGGTCATGGGAACGGAAAAAGGCAACAGCACCGAAGAACGTGTGAAACGCAACTTTGGCATGGCCCGGCCCGAAGGCTATCGCAAAGCCAGCAGATTGATGGATCTGGCCGGACGATTTGGCCTGCCGGTGCTTAGCTTTGTCGATACCGCCGGTGCCTATCCCGGGCGCGGCGCCGAAGAACGTGGTCAGGCTGAAGCCATTGCCAGTGCCATTCGTGGTTGTTTGAATCTGCCAACGCCAATGGTCGCCGCCATTATCGGCGAGGGCGGCTCGGGTGGTGCCATTGCGCTGGCCACCGGTAACCGCGTGGTGATGTTTGAACATGCTGTCTATTGTGTGATTTCACCCGAAGGATGCGCGTCGATTTTATGGCGCAGTGCTGAACATGCACAAGCCGCCGCCGAGGCTGGTCGGATCACCTCTGACTGGATGAAAAAACTGGGTGTTGTTGACGCTGTCGTTACTGAACCGCTTGGCGGTGCGCACCGTGATCCGAATGCCGCGATAGATGCGCTTGGCGACAGTTTTGAAGCACAGCTTCAGTCAATGGCTGGCATGGACGCCGCCGCGCTGATTGCGGATCGGCATAATAAATATCTGACCATTGGTGATAGCGGTCTGGCCTGATTGCCAGATGATGCCGTTTCCCGGTTAACCGCTGGCCGATCTGGTGGCGCCGATAATGGCGTTGCTATTCAGCGACGGAATGGCGCGGCGCGCGGCGGTAATTTTCGCTATATCAAGCTGTGCCGTGATCACCGCATCGCCGTCATCGGCCTCGCATAAAATCTCGCCCCAGGGGCTGATAATCATCGCATGACCATAAGTTTGGCGGCCATCGCTATGCGTGCCGCATTGGGCTGGCGCAATCACATAACAGCCGGTTTCAATGGCGCGTGCCCGCAGCAATATATGCCAGTGCGCCGCGCCGCTGACCTTGGTAAAAGCCGCTGGCACAGCCAAAATTTGCGCGCCATCCAGCGCCAATTGCCGATACAGATGCGGAAAGCGCAGATCATAGCAGATGCTCATGCCAAGCTGCAGACCCTCAATCGCGGCAATCACCGGTGTTGTGCCAGCGGCAAAGCTGTCAGACTCGCAATAGGTCTGTCCATCACCGACATTGGCATCAAACATGTGGATTTTATCGTAGCTGGCGGTGATCTGCCCGGCCGGGTTAAACAGCAGGCTGCGATTGACCAGCTGATTGTCGCTACGCCGACGCAGGAATAATGATCCGGCAAGCAACCAGACAGCATGATGCCGCGCCAGATCTGCCAGCTTTTGCTGACTGTGGCTGTTATCTTCCCATTCGGCACGCGCCTGCAACTGGCTGCGGCTTGCCGCCAGAAAACTGGCGGCCTCGGGAAGACATATCAGCTTTGCGGTTTTTGCCGCTTTGCTGATCAGCGGTTCGATATGGGCGAGCGTGGCGGCGGCATCATCGCTGGCACAATATTGCAGGGCGGCAACTGTCAGGCTCATATCAGCTCTGCCCCCGCAAAAGAGCGTCAAGATGGCCGGCCGATTCGAGCGCCATCAGTTCGTCACAACCGCCGATATGTTCATCATCAATAAAAATCTGCGGCACTGATGTACGGCCAGCTGCGCGGCTCCGCATGGCCTGTCGCAAATCACTGCTCATCGATACATCGATCTGCTCAAAGGCAATATTTTTGGCCCGCAACAGTGCCAGCGCGCGGCTGCAATAGGGACACATAATAGAGGTATAAATCTCGACTTTGGCCATAATTTCCTTCGGGCGATTTGCTGTGGGGTGACGATATCTGAACAAGGCCGCCCGGCATCGACAGGCGCTGTGTTCAGTCTTACCAAACTGTTTGCCTGCGGACAATCATCCCTGTTTACAATTATCCCTGTTTACAATTATCCCCGGGTACATTTGTGTAAGCGGCTACAAAACACGCGCCACCACAAGACCCTTGACCGGGCCGCTTCCCGCTGCCAGCAGACAACGCGCGGCGGCTGCCAATGTGGCACCGCTTGCCATGACATCATCAACCAGAATCACCGGTCTGCCGGATAATATGTCGCGGTATTTATGCGGCACACTGAAAATGCCAGCGACATTATTTTTGCGCCGTAGGCGGCTTAGCCCGGCCTGACTTTTATTATGGTGGCGGCGTTGCAGCATATTTGGCGCGAATGTGTCTGTCGCTGCCAGCCAGCGCGCCAGCTCGGCAGATTGGTTATATCGGCGCAGCAGATAGCGGCGGCGATGCAAGGGGATCGGAATTACCAGACTGCCGGGGTCATTCATCGCGTTAAAATGACGTGTGACAAACCGTCCCAAAACCGGCGTCAGATGCAACGCATCACCATGTTTGAATGGTAAAATCAGCGCACGAGAAAAATCATTATAGACAAAGCCAGCCCGAATTGCCGCAAGCGGCGGTGGTGCCAGCCAGCACTGTCCACACAAATGATCGGGCAAGGCATGCGCCAATGGCCGGCCACAGCGGTGACATAACGGGGCGCTGATTGGCCAGGCGCCATCCCAGCAGGAGGCGCAGACACCCCGGTCAAAGCAAAATCTGCCGCATAACAGACATTGATGTGGCAACAGTTGATCCGTTGCCAGCCCGATGAAATAGCGCATTGTGCCGGCAAGTGACATGAGCAAAATTTCCGCTGGCGGCTATAATTCCCGACCGCACTCTAACCCGTTGGCGGTAAATAAATGGTAAAATGCCTTGAATAGAAAAATGCTTGGAAATATAAAAATGCCCGGAAATATAAAAATGCCATTAAATACAGAAATGTTTGGCAGGTGCCGTCTTGCGGGTATTTTTTCGCTTGCGGTTTTATCTGTCTGCTTTACATGATGACCGGCATGACAGTTCCGCTTTTATTTGATCAGCAGTTAATCCGCCAGCATCGCCAGCGGGCCAGTCGCGATTATGCCGATTTTGCCTTTCTTAAAGATGCGGCGGCGGCGCGTTTGGCAGATCGGCTGGAACTGATCCGCCGCGATTTCGATTTATGTCTGGATCTTGGTGCGCATGATGGGCGTTTGGCCCGGCTTCTTGCCCAACATTTTTCCCAAGAGTCTGGCCAAGATTCGGCTGGCTCGGGTAAAATCGGTCATATGATACAGGCAGATCCGGCGGTTGGATTTGCCCTCGCCGCTGCCAATTATGGGTCGGGTCATGGGTCGGGCATTGTACATGCGCTTGATCACTTGCCCTATAAGGCAGAAAGTTTTGATGCGGTATTTTCCTGCCTGTCGCTGCATTGGGTAGATGATTTGCCCGGGCTGATGATGCAGGCGCGTCGCTTGCTGAAACCAGATGGGTTGTTGTTAATGAGCCTGCTTGGCGGCAACAGTCTGATCGAGCTGCGACAGGTGCTGGCGGAAGCCGAACAGGACATAACCGGCGGGCTGAGTCCGCGTTGTGCGCCAATGGCTGACATTCGTGATATTGGCGGGCTATTGGGCCGCGCCGGGCTGGCTTTGCCGGTGGCCGATAGTGACCGGCTGACGGTACATTATCCGCATATGTTCAAACTGATGGCAGATTTGCGCGGTATGGGGGAACAAAACGCCCTGCTGGCGCGCCTCAAAACACCGACAAGGCGAGATGTTTTTTATCGCGCTGCCGAAATTTATCAACAGCGCTTTGGTCAGGCTGATGGACAGATTCCGGCCAGTTTTGAGATTGTCACTGTGACCGGATGGGCACCGCATGAAAGCCAGCAAAAACCGCTGCGCCCGGGATCTGCCACGCAGCGGCTGGCAACAGTTCTTGAGAGTGATGAAAAAGACCCGGAAACCGGGGTTTAGCTCACAGTAAATCCTGCAACGCGGCGATCAGCGGGATGTCGGCAGCCGGCATCGGATAATCGCGCAGCTGCTGTGGACGCACCCATTTTAGCTGGCCGCCTTCAACCGGCTGCGGGCGACCCTGCCAGCGCCTGCAAACATAAAGCATCATCAAAAGGTGAAATGCCGGATGAGTCTGGGTGGCGGCATAGCTATGGCTGGCAAAGCTGAGCGGGGCGAGACAGGATGCGGCTGTGTCAATTCCCAATTCTTCATGCAGCTCGCGGATCAGCGCCGCTTCGGGCGTTTCGCCGGATTCAATCTTGCCGCCCGGAAATTCCCATAGCCCGGCCATGGCTTTGCCTTCCGGACGCTGCGCCAGCAATACCCGGCCATCGCGGTCGATGAGGGCAACAGCGCTGACCAGAACCATCTTTGTCACCGGCAGGCCGGCATCTGTTGCGGCTGTCATCGGCTTAGCTGCGATAGTCGGCATTGATCGAGATATAGCCATGCGTCAGATCACATGTATAAACGCGTGCGGTGCCGAGCCCCTGCCCAACAGCAACCGCGATATCGATCGATGCTGTTTGCATATGCGCGGCAATCGGGGCTTCATCATAATCGGCAACACGCATACCATCAGCGGCAACCGCAAAGCCGCCAATCTCTATGCAAATGGCGTTTTGATCAATATTGAAACCAGATTTGCCGATGGCCATGACGATGCGGCCCCAATTTGCATCTTCGCCGGCGATGGCTGTTTTCACCAGCGGTGAATTGGCAATCGCCAGACCGATCTGACGCGCCGCATGATCTGTTGCCGCGCCAGTGACGGTAATGGTGATGAATTTGCTGGCGCCTTCGCCGTCACGCACAATCTGCGTTGCCAGATCCACCATCAATTGCGCCAGCGCGTCACGAAAACCAGCCAGTCGCGGATCATCCGGGCTGGTCACCGGGCGATGTTTGGCGCGGCCAGTGGCGATCAAAAACACGCTATCATTTGTTGATGTATCGCTGTCAACGGTAATGGCGTTAAAGCTCTGGTCGGCGCTGCTGGACAATATCTGCTGTAACAGTGCCGCCGGCAGTGCCGCATCAGTGGCGACATAGGCCAGCATCGTCGCCATGTTCGGGGCGACCATGCCAGATCCTTTGGCGATGCCACAAATGGTCACCGGAATACCGTCAATGTCACATTGGGCATGCGCACCTTTGGCAAAGGTGTCGGTTGTCAAAATGGCCGCGGCGGCCTGTTCCCAACTGGCCGTATCATTGGCAGCAAGCTGCGGGAAATGCGGCGTTAATATCGTCGTATCAAGCGGCTCGCCAATCACCCCGGTTGACGCCAGCAAGATGTCCTCGGCGGCACAATCAAGCACCGCGCCCAGCGCCGTGGCCGTCTGCAATACGCTGTTCCGTCCATGCTGTCCGGTAAAGGCATTGGCATTGCCAGCATTCGTCAAAATCGCCCGGGCGGTGCCGGAAATAATGCGATCACGGCACCATTGAACAGGCGCGGCGGCGGTGTCAGACCGGGTGAACACACCGGCCACATTTGCCGATGAACAGAGCGTCATCAGCAATAAATCATCACGCCCTTTATATTTTGCCCCACTCGCCGCCACCGCCAGACCGAGGCCGTCAATCGCAGGCAAGTGCGGGAAACTATCGGGCGCCAAAGGAGAGCGTTTATGCATAACAACCCCGCTACGACAAAAATTTACTGGGCAGCGTTCATGGCGTCAGTGCGTATATCGGCAAAGCTACGCAACTGGATGTCCTGACGGGCGCGTAATTCTTCAAGAATGCGGCTCAGTGTCTGCGTTGACAGATTATTCGCCAATTGTGCGCGCATGTCCTGCAGATCAGGCGCCGGCGCAATTTCTTTGCTCTCGACCTTGATCACATGCCAGCCAAACTGTGTTTGTACCGGGCTGTCTGAGACAGATCCGGCCGCCAAATTAAAGGCGGCTGTTTCAAACGCCGGCACCATCTGCCCACGCCCGAATGTGCCGAGCGTACCGCCATTCGGCCCGCTTGGGCCGGTTGATTTTTCTTTTGCAAGCTCTGCAAAATCAGCCCCCTGTTGCAGCGCCGTGAT
>JADHLR010000085.1 GCA_016780525.1 Candidatus Puniceispirillum sp. | reverse complement strand
GGTCTCACCGGCACCAAAATTGGCTGTAATGCTGGTGATTGTGGGGCCTGTACCGTTTTGCTTGATGACTCGCCTGTATGCAGCGGTCTGCTGGCAGTCGGGCAGGTCGATGGGCAGGCGGTGACCAGTGTTGAGGGGTTGCATCAAACCGGCGCGATCGAACAGTTACAGCAAAGTTTTCTGGCGCATGGCGCGGCGCAATGTGGCATCTGTACGCCGGGTATGCTGGTGTCCGCGGCACATTTGCTGCATAGCAACCCACAGCCAAGCCGGGCTGAAGTCGAGGATGCGCTTTCTGGCGTTTTATGCCGCTGTACCGGCTATAGCAAGATCATTGATGCCGTTATGCAGGCGCATGCGGTGCAGCCAGAACCGCTGATGCCGGACGCTGGCAGCAATGTTGGCAGTGCGATCCGGCATCTTGACGGCCTGCCTAAAGTGGCGGCCGAACTGGCGTATGGCGCGGACAAGCTGCCCGCCGAGGCGCTGATGTTGCGGGTCATCCGCAGCCCGCATCATTATGCAGATTTCAAAATTGGCGATAAATCAGCTTTTCTGGCACAGCATCCGGGCATTGTTGCGGTGTTTGATGCCACCGATATCCCGGGTCGCAATGCATTTGGTGTCATTCCGCCATTTGCCGACCAGCCTGTTTTTGCCGAAACGACGGCACGTTACCGGGGGGAAGCGGTCGCCGCCATTGTTGGCGTGCCGGCGGTTATTGATGGTTTTGACGAAAATGACTTTCCCATCAGCTGGCAGCCGCATGTGGCGATGTTGACTCCGGATGTCGCATCGACGCCGGATGCCCGCCAGATGCATCAGGGCCGGCCCGAAAATATATTGATCAAAGGCTATGTCGCCTGCGGTGATGCGGATACAGCGCTGGCGCGGGCGGCGCATCGTGTCACTGTCCATTCAACCACGCCCTTTATTGAACATGCCTATATCGAACCTGAAGCTGGTTACGCGGTGAAACAGGATAACAGGCTGATCATCTATGGCAGCACCCAGGCAGCACAAATGGATCGGGACAGTATTGCCGAAATTATGGGCATGGATGTGGACAGCATCCGGGTGATGCCCAGCGCCTGTGGCGGTGGCTTTGGGTCAAAACTTGATTTGTCATTCCAGCCATTTGTCGCGCTCGCGGCGTGGAAGCTGGATCGCCCGGTGGCCATTTGTTACGCGCGTGGTGAATCGATGCGCTCGTCAACCAAACGTCACCCGTCGGATATTCGGCTTGAGGTGGGGTGTGATACCGAGGGGCGCATTAGTGGCTTTGTGTTTGATGGCGTGTTCAACACCGGTGCCTATGCGAGTTGGGGGCCAACTGTGGCAAACCGCGTTCCGGTGCATGCCAGCGGCCCCTATGTCACGCCAGATTACCGGGCGTCGAGCGTTGCCGTCCATACCAACGCACCGCCAGCCGGGGCATTTCGCGGCTTTGGCGTGCCGCAATCCGCCGTCGCCCAGGAATGTGCCTATGATTTACTTGCCGAAAAGCTGGGCATGGATCGGTTGGCATTTCGGCAGATGAATGCGTTGCAGAATAATATGCCGACGGTCACCGGCCAGTGTTTTGAGACCGGTGTTGGCATTGCCGATTGTCTGGAAGCGTTGCAACCGGCATGGGATGCGGCAGTGGCGCGGGTGGAACAATTTAACAAAGAGGCTGAAAAAACCGGCTCGGTTTTCCGCAAAGGTGTCGGTGTTGCCAGCTGTTGGTATGGCTGCGGCAACACATCTTTGCCGAACCCGTCGACCATGCGCATGGGGCTGCGGGCTGATGGCGTGTGTGTGCTGCATCAAGGGGCTATGGATATCGGCCAGGGTGCGAATACAGTGATTGCACAAATCGCTGCCGATGCGCTGGGTGTGCCGGTACACAGCCTGTCGTTGCTGGATGGTGATACCGACCTGACACCTGATTGCGGCAAGACCTCGGCGTCGCGGCAGACTTTTGTGTCGGGCAAGGCGGCGTTACTGGCCGGGCGCGCACTGCGCGAGACCATTTTACGGCATGCCAACGTATCGGATGACGCCAGCATCATCATTGAAAAACAACGGCTGCAGCTGGTCGATGCGGCAACTGGCAATATGGCGAATATCGATTTGTCATCGTTGCCGGTGGATGATTATGGCTATGTGTTTATGAGCGAGGAAACCTATGACCCGCCAACAACGCCGCTGGATGAAAATGGGCAGGGCAGCCCCTATGCGGTCTATGGATATGGCGCACAGATGATTGAGCTGACGGTCGATCGGGGGTTGGGGCAGGTGCGTCTCGATAAAATGACAACCGCCCATGATGTAGGCCGGGCGATCAACCCACTGCTTGTTGAAGGCCAGATTGAAGGCGGTGTCGCACAGGGTATTGGTCTGGCCCTGATGGAAGATTATCTGCCCGGACGCACCGAAAATCTGCATGATTATCTGATCCCGACAATCGGCGATATTCCTGAATTTGAGCATATTATTGTCGAGGTGGCCGATGCCGAAGGCCCGTATGGCGCGAAAGGGCTGGGCGAGCATGTTTTAATCCCGACAGCACCAGCCATTGTGAATGCGATTCGTCAGGCGGTTGGTGTTTTGATCACAAATCTTCCGGCGACCGCCGATAAAATTCGTGCGGCGTTACAAGCACAAGAGACAGGCCATGACTGATGGCAAAACCCGCGCTGAGCGGGTTGACGAAAAAATCCGCTGTGATGCCTGTCCGGTGATGTGTTACATCGCCGACGGCAAGTCTGGTGCCTGTGATCGTTACGCCAACGCGCGCGGGCAATTGGTGCGGCTGGATCCGCTTGTTGTGATGCAACGCCGCGTCGATGAGGGTGGCAGCCTTGTTCCGTTTCTGGACAGCGACAAGCCCTGGGATGGCAGTATCGTGACGCCGGATGATCATTTCGTTACGGCGATTGGTGCCGGCACCACCTATCCGGATTACAAACCGGCGCCCTTTATCGTGGCCAGCCAGCATGATGGTGTTGATATGGTCACTGTCGTTACCGAGGGGATTTTCAGCTATTGCGGCGTCAAAGTTAAAATTGACACGGATCGGCATATCGGCCCTGAACGCAGTGTTGTGCGGGTTGACGGCGAGGCTGTTGGCCATGTCACCACCGGTGAATACGGGTCACAGATGCTGTCGCTTGGCGGGGTGAATCATCTGACCGGTGGCGGCAAGAAGGAAGGCCGGGTGACCTGTGCGACGCTGCTTGATTTGTGCAATGGTGCGGCGGTTGAGCTGGAAATCGATGATGGGTCGCAAGTGACCGTTCAGGCCGGAAAACCGCCGATCATTAATGGTGTTACCGAAGACCGTATGCGGGTTGGATGTGGGTCGGCAACGATTGGTATGTTTGCCGCACAATGGCAGGGGCTGGTCGATGAGGTGGTGATTGTTGATGATCATATCACCGGCGTCATGTCCGAGCATCAGGCCGGAAAAGTGCTTGGCTGGAAACCAACAGGTATAAAAATTCTGGGGCGGCGGTCAACGCCGGGTCGTTATTTTCAAGTGGCCGAACCCGGCACTGGCTGGGGTGGCACCGCATTGACTGACCCGCTGGATATTCTTGGCCCGTTTGACAGCAAAGTGGCGCGGCCCGGACAATCATTATTGATGGTGTCTACCACTGGTGAACAATTTGCCTATTATGAGCTTGATCAGTCGTTACAGCCGGTCGCTATGCAGATGCCGGAACGGCTGCGCCCGTCGATTGCCCGGATCGAGGAGAATTGCGAACCGGCGCTGACATCGGTGGCGTTTATGGGCGGGGCTGGTGGTTCGCTGCGCGCTGGTGTGACCGAAAACCCGGTGCAATTGACGCGGGCGGTCAAGGACTCACTTGTGCGGGTCAGTTGTGGCGGAGCACCGGTCTATATCTGGCCGGGTGGCGGCATAACCTTAATGGCTGATGTGATGCAGATGCCGGAAAATGCCTTTGGGTATGTGCCAACACCGGCATTGGTGGCGCCCATCGAATTTACCATGCGGCAAAGCGACTATCAGGCACTTGGCGGCCATATGGATCATGTCATATCGATAGAAGACGCTTTGGCAGGCAAAATCGGCGTGCAGAATGATCACCGCTTGCAGGGCATGACCACGATCCGGCAAAAGCCTGATATACCCTGGCCGGGTAAAGGCTGATGGGGCTCGCTGTCGCGGCAAGCACACATCCGGAACGTGGCACAGCGCGGCCAGCCGCCGCCAGCGCCATGTTGCTTGCAGATGGCCGCCTGCATTTGCATCACGGGCCAATCGATCTGGTGATTGGCGCGGATGGGCCGCCGGCTGCGGTGACGCGGGCATATCGTCTGGCCGCCGCCCGTTTCGACACTATTCTTGATGAGCTGGTGGGTGAGCTGGATCTGTTGCGCCGGCCTTTGTGCCAGACAAGCTGTACGCCAGCCGGGGATGTTGCCGCGCGCATGTGGGCTGCCAGCATGCGCCATATCGCGCATCATAACGGTGCCGATTACGTTACCGCGATGGCGGCGGTTGCCGGGGCGGTTGCCGATGAAATTTTGGCAGTTATCTGTGACAAAGCTGATCTTGACCGCGCCTATGTGAATAATGGGGGGGATATTGCGCTGTTTCTGAATCCGGCAGCGGCATCACGGCAAGAATTTTCGATTGGTATTTGTGCTGACCCAGATATTGTTTTTCGCTCTTTTGATGATTCTGCGGCATCCGCCACCCGGCCAGCGCCTGAATGGCAGGATGGTTTCGCTGGCACCATTCGTGTCAGCGCCACAGATCAGATTGGCGGCATCGCCACAAGTGGCTGGAAAGGCCGCAGCCACTCTCTGGGCATTGCTGATCTGGTCACCGTGCTGGCACCAAATGCGGCGGCTGCCGATGTGGCCGCGACATTGATTGCCAATGCGGTTGTGCCGGATGCTGCGGCTGGCGAGAGCTGGCATGGCATTGAACGGCGGCCGGCGCATGAACTGGCACCAGATAGTGATCTGCGATCACGTCTTGTTACGGTTGCGGTTGACGCCTTGCCGGATGATGTGATCACCGCGGCGTTGCATCGCGGTGCTGCTGTGGCCCGGCAGATGTGTCAATCTGGCACAATTTTAGCGGCTTATGGTGTGTTGCAGGGACATGGTTTCCACTGTAATGCACCTACAGGCACGGCAAAGCCAAAACCCGCCCCCGCCGTCAAAACGGTATGTGCAGAAAGTCAGACAGCATGACAAAATTGGTAATTTTCGACAAAGATGGGGTGATCCTTGATCTGGAGGCAACATGGCTGCCGGTGGCGCGCGCCGTGGCCGCATATACGGCGGGGTTGATCCCACCAGGCAGTGATGCCCGGTTCGCCATAACAGCGGCGGATTTATTACATGCTGTCGGGGTCGATGATTCGCGCGGTTACATTGATCCAAAAGGTCTGTTTGCGGCGGGCTCATTTGCCGAGATGCGGGCCAAATGGCAAACCATGCTGCCAGCAAATTTCATCGCGCTTGATCGTGACCCGGTCTATCGGGACACCGTGCAAACGATCGTTCTGCAACAGGCGCGCCAGACGACCAAAGCCAAAGGCGATGTGGCGACACCGTTAAGAGCGCTGCATCAAAATGGTTATTTGCTGGCAGTCGTGACGAATGATGATGAGGAAAGTGCCAGACAAAATCTGCATGATCTTGGCATTGCTGACCTGTTTTTAAGTGTCGTTGGGGCGAATAGCGGACATGGTTCGAAACCGGATCCCGATGGTTTGCTGCATTGCTGTCATCTGGCAGGTGTGCGGCCGGAAGAAAGTATCATGGTCGGTGACACAATCGCAGATTATGGTGCCGCATGTGCGGCCGGGTGCAAGGGCTTTATCTGTATCGCCGATGCCTATGAGTTCCGGCCGCATGAGGATATCCAGCCGGAACATGTGATTAGCAGTCTTGTCGGGCTGCCAGCCTTGCTCGGGATAGGCCCGAACGGCGCGATAATTTAGGGTGGCAATGGCTACCTGCTTGGCTTATCACTTAATTTGCAGAAAAATGGATGCGGCTTGCCCTATCTGGCGAGTGCTTCTGGCGTAGGGCTTCTGGCGAGTGGTGTTATGAGCGAAAATATAATAATCATTGGCGCGAGCCATGCCGGCATCTCATGCGCTGAACAGCTGCGCCATTTAGGGTTTTCCGGTGCCATTACGCTGATCGACCGGCAGTCTGGTGCGCCGCTCGAACGCCCACCATTGTCAAAATCCTACCTCGTCAGCCAACCCGCCGATGATGATAAATTTTTGCTGCGCCGTCCGGAATGGTATGAAAAATTTGGGGTCACCATGATTGATGGCATGGCGGTAACGCATATCGACCCGGCCGCGCATCAGCTGCAGCTTGCCGATGGTCAGACCATGGCCTATGGGAAGCTTGTTCTGGCGACTGGCGCGGTGCCGCGACAGTTGCAACCGGCAGCCGGCCTTGGCGGCGTTCATGTGTTGCGCAACCCGGATGACGCCGCAGCATTGCGGAATGCCATGCAAACCACAACAACAGCGGTGGTCATCGGTGGCGGCTATATTGGGCTTGAGGCGGCGGCCAGCTTTGCCAAGGCCGGATTAGAGGTGCATGTTATCGAAGCCGCCGACCGCTTGCTGGCGCGGGTGGCCAGCCCGGATATGTCGGCTTTTTTCATGGCGCTGCACCAGCAGCACGGGGTGCGGATTCATATCGGTGCGGCTGGAACAGAGATTCATCACCACGATGGTCATTTCAACGGCGTCACGCTTGCCGATGGCCAGCATATCGCTGCCGAATTGCTAGTTGTTGGCATTGGCGTGGCGCCTGATTCTGCATTGGCAGAGGTCGCCGGTGCGGCCACGTGTAATGGTATTTTGGTTGATCGGCATATGCGCACGACAA
>JADHLR010000084.1 GCA_016780525.1 Candidatus Puniceispirillum sp. | reverse complement strand
CCTGTTGTGCCGCTGGGTGGCGGGCTTTTGGCGCTGACCCCCATCTCGCCATTCCGGCCACGGCGCTGGCGCGGGGCGTTGTTATCCGACAGCTCAACCGTGGTTCTCGATGTTCTGGAGGCCGGGTTTCGGCCGGTCAGTGCGAGCGCGGACAGTGCCGAGGTGCGCCATGTGACATCGGTGCAGATCGAACAGGCCAGCGAAATCACTTTAAATTTACTCTATGATCCCGGCTTTTCACTATCCGACCGGGCCGTTCAGGAACAGTTTTTGAGCTGACTTATATCGGGACAGAGGCATCTGCGGATCTGTCTAAAAATCAAACTGATCGCCATAGCTGGCGCATATTTTATCAATAAATGCAGACATATGCTGCCATATTTCTTCGGTTGTCTCGGGCAGTTCATGCAACAGCTCATGGCGCGCACCGTCAAAATCATGGCGTTCGACATGCGGCATCAGTGACAGCGCGTAATCGGTCGCCGGCGCAAATACAACACGCTCATCACCAGCCACCAATGCCAGCACCGGAACCCGAATCGATTCCAGCCATTCAGCGTTCAATGTATAGTGGGCCGACGATCTATAGGCCGCATTGACCCAGCCAATGGTTGGCCCGCTGCGCCGCAATTCAGGCATATCGTCAAACCAGACAAAGGGCGACTCATAGCCTTTCGGATAGCGGGTCAGCGGGTTTTCCGGCCGGAAATGACGTACCCAGTCCAGCGACAAAACCCGGTGAAATGGCGGGTAGGCATGGCGCAGCCCCAGCTTAACCAAAAATGCGCTAAAACTGCGTATTAACCATACCGGCATCACCGGCGGGGCCATCATCGGCGCGCTCAGAATCACCCCAAGAATCTGTGATGGGCGCCTGCTTGCATACCGCAAGGCCAAATGCCCGCCCATTGAATGGCCGAAAAGAATCAAATCTTCACTGCCAAGCCCGGCGGCCTCAATCACCGCATCCAGAGCATCCAGATAATCAGCGAAATCATCGCAATGAACAGCCAGCCGAGAGCGCCCCAAATGTCCCGAAAGCCCCTGCCCCGGCCAGTCGATAATCAGGACATTATGCCCGGATTGATGAAGCCGCAGGATATGCTGACTGTATTTTTCGCAAAATTCGGTAAAGCCGGGCAGAATCACAATGGTAGCGGCGTCTGAACTGGCCTGCGCAACAGGCAATAGAGCCGACGGCCCCTGCTGGTCATCCGGGTCAAGCGCTGGCTGCTGCGCCGCCCAGTAATGCGCCCGCAGCTGACGGCCAGATGATGTCACATAAAAATCTACGCCGCCAAGCATTGGCAAGCCAGCCGCCCGGGCCCGTTCAAACATCAGATAGAAACCTCCTAGGACGCGGCATTGTCCGGCTGTAATGGATCGGTCGCCGATGCGGCACTGGTACTGGTGGCACTGGTCGCACTGGTCGCACTGGTCGCACTGGTGGCACTGATGGTGGTATCGGTAAATCCGGCAGATTGACGCTGCCACATGGCATTATAGAGGCCCTGTTGCCGCATCAGATGCTGGTGTGTACCACGCTCGACAACCTCGCCCTCACTCAGCACGATGATTTCATCCGCATGAATGATTGTTGACAGGCGGTGGGCAATCATCAAGGTGGTTTGATTTTCGGATACCTCGTCAAGTGCCTGCTGAATGTCTTTTTCGGTACGGCTATCAAGTGCCGATGTGGCCTCATCAAAAAGAAATACCGATGGTTTTTTGAGAATCGCCCGGGCGATGGCGACACGCTGCTTTTCACCGCCCGACAATTTCAAACCGCGCTCGCCCACCATCGTTTCATAGCCTTGTGGAAGCTTGCTGATAAACCCGTCGATGGCCGCAAGTTTCGCCGCATGCGCAATCTCCGCCTCGGTCGCACCACTGCGGCCATAGCCGATATTATAACCGATAGACGCGTTAAACATCACCGCGTCCTGTGGCACCACCGCAATCGCCGCGCGTAGGCTATTTTGTGTCACCGCACGCAAATCCTGTCCATCAAGCCGAACCGACCCGGACTGCGGATCATAAAAGCGAAATAACAGGCGGGAAATAGTGGTTTTGCCCGACCCACTCGGCCCCACAATAGCCACCCGTTTTCCCGCCGGAACGCGAAAGCTGACACCCTTTAAAATATGACGCTCACCATAGCTGAAATGCACATTGTCAAACACCAGATCACCACCTGACACAATCAATGGTTTGGCGTCATCGCGATCGGCAACATCGGGCTTTTCGTCGAACAGGCCGAACATGCGCTCCATATCAACAAGCGCCTGGCGTAATTCACGATACACCCACCCCAAAAAATTCAACGGCAGATAGAGCTGTAATAAATAAGTGTTGACCGCCACAAAATCACCAATTGTCAAATGCCCGTTTTGAATATCAAAACCAGCCATCGTCATCATGATCATCAAGCCGGCAGCAATAATCGCGCCTTGCCCGATATTGACCACAGACAGCGATGTGGTTGATTTCACCGCCATCGTTTCATATGTCTTCATGGCCTCATCATAGCGATTGGCCTCTGTCTCTTCAGCATTGAAATATTTGACAGTTTCGTAGTTTAGGAAGGAATCCACCGCGCGTGTTGCCGCGGCCTCATCAGCGGTATTCATGGCACGCCGAAAGCGGATACGCCATTCGGTTACCCGAACCGTAAAATAAATATAGAGCAGCACCGTGATAAAGGTCGCGGCGGCGTACATCCAGCCAAACAAGCTCCATAAAATCACACTAACAAAGAACACTTCAACGAATAGCGGCAACACCTCAAAGAATGCGATGGTCAGCATAAATTCGATGCCTTTGGCGCCGCGGTCGATGGCCCGTGTCATGCCACCAGTCTGGCGATCCATGTGGAATTTCAGCGACAAGCTATGCAGATATTGAAACGCATGCATCGCCGCACCGCGCACCGCCCGCTGTGCCACTTTGGCAAAAAGATATTGCTTGGCCTCGGCAAATATTTGCTGGCCAAGCCGCGCCAAGGCATAGCCGCCCACCAGAAACACCAATGCCTTCATGGCAAATCCAGAGCTGCCATTCACCAGATCAACAGCCGCACCATACAGCAACGGGGTCAGCATATTGGCGCCTTTTGACGCCACCAGACAGCCAAATGCCGCGGCGATACGAAGCCGAATGCGCCGGTTACCGCGCGGCGCGGTATAGCGCATCAGTTCGCCAAGCAATCCGATGGTCTTACGCCAAGCAGCCTGAGACATGTTATTGTCAGTCTTTCACATAAATGATTGGCAAAACGGCACCAAAGGTGCGGTTATCAGGAGGGCGCGACTGAAAAGCTCTCACCACATCCGCAGCGGGCAATTTCATTGGGATTATTAAACACAAATCGCGCGGCAAATTTATCTTCCTGCCAGTCCATTTCAGACCCGATCAGGAACATCACCGCGGTGGGGTCAATAAAAACCGTCACGCCTTTTTGTTCTACCTTATCCTCAAAGGGCTTTTGCTCGGTGGCAAACTGCACATCATATTGCATGCCCGAACACCCTGCTGTTTTGACGCCAATGCGCACCCCGACGACATCGCTATCGGCCTGCTCCATTAACTGGCGCACATGCAATGCGGCGGCATCGGTCAGCGTGACGACTGGTTTTGTTGGGTCAAATTGCATAGTTATCTCCAGCAAGCGATGCCGTTCATTAAAAATCCAGCGCCAAACGCGCATCGTCACTCATGCGTTCCGGCGTCCAAGGTGGCGACCAGACCAGTTCGACCGAGACTTCGCCGACACCATCAGCCGCCGCAACCGCAGCCGCCACCTGTCCGGGCATTTCGCCAGCCACCGGACACCCCGGTGCGGTCAGGGACATGGTGATATATACATCCCCATTGGGGCGACGATCGACATCATAAATCAGCCCCAGATCGAATATATTAACCGGAATTTCTGGATCGTGAACGGTTTTTAACGCATCTTCAACAATAATAGCATCCGCCGGGCCAACGGCGTCTACCAACGCCGCGCCAGCCCGCGCAATATAGCCCTGGCTGGTATCCGGCAGAAAAGCATCCAGCCCCGGCCCGTCATCCAACTGTGCGGTCTGTTTCTGCTCTTTCATCGCTTTTTGTTCCTTCGGCCAAGGCAGGCACCGGTTCTAACCAAAAATCCGGTTTACTTTTTCCAGTGCTGTTGCCAATACGTCAAATTCCTGTTTTGTCGAATATACACCAACAGACGCACGCGCCGTCGATGGCAAGCCAAGAAAATCCATCAAAGGTTGCGCACAGTGATGCCCCGCCCGAATCGCAACACCATCATTATCGATAATTGTCGAAATATCATGTGGATGCGCACTGTCCATGGTGAATGATACCACGCCGGATTTGCCGGCGGCGGTGCCAATCAGACGCAGCCCCTCAACAGCTGACAGCCGCTGATGCGCATAGGACAGAATGTCCTGCTCATGCGCGCGGATCTGCGCCATACCGATTTGCGACACATAATCGATCGCCGCGCCAAGCGCGATGGTTTCGGCAATTGCCGGGGTGCCGGCTTCAAATCTTTGCGGTGGTTCGGCATAGGTGCTGCGTTCGATCGTCACCCGATCAATCATATCGCCGCCCCCCAAAAATGGCGGCATCTCAGCCAGAATATCAGCCCGTCCCCACAACACACCAACGCCATTTGGCCCATATAATTTATGCGCCGAAAACACATAAAAATCAGCCCCCAGCGCCTGCACATCGACCGGCATATGGACAACACCCTGACAGCCGTCAACCACCAGCAAGGCACCGACAGCCCGCGCATGTCTGGCAATTTCCGCCACCGGAAACACCGTTCCCAAAACATTCGACACATGCGGGATCGATATGATGCGCGTTTTCGCCGAGATCATATCGGTCATCGCACTCATGCGGAAACTGCCATCTGTCTCCATCGGAAAGGCACGCACAACAGCACCGGTTTTTTCCGCTACCATTTGCCATGGCACAATATTGGCGTGATGCTCGGCAATGCTCAGCAAAATTTCATCACCAGCCTGTAGCCGCGGCAATGCCCAGCTGTGTGCAATCAGATTCAGCGACATGGTGGCACCAGCGGTCAACACGATTTCGTCACCCGATGCAGCGCCGATAAAATCTGCAACTTTGCCACGCACCGCCTCATAGGCATCGGTTGACGCCTCTGACAGGAAATGCAACCCCCGATGCACGTTTGAATAGGTGTCCTGATAGGCCGCCACCAGCGCTTCAATCACCTGGTTTGGCTTTTGCGCAGATGCCGCCGAGTCAAGATACACCAACGGTTTGCCATTCACCTGCCGCGACAGGATGGGAAAATCTGCGCGGATTTTATCGACGTCATAAACCGGCTGTGCGGGGGCTGTGGCCATTGGGTTGGTCATGCATCATTCCTTTTTTGTGCCTGCATCCAGTCGGTGACTATGGGACGCAACAACGCCGCCAGATCCGCATTTTCGATCATATCAACGGCATCATCGAGAAACGCCGAAATCAGCATGGCGCGCGCCACATCGCGTGAAATACCGCGACTGGTCAGATAGAATAGCTGGGTCTCGTCAAGCTCGCCCACCGTCGCACCATGCGCACAAATCACGTCATCAGCATAGATTTCCAGTTCCGGCTTGGCATCAGCCTCGGCTTTGCGCGACAGCAACAAGGCGCGGCTCATCTGCTGACCATCGGTTTTCTGTGCATTCTGCGCAACATGCACCTTGCCCTGAAACACCCCACGCGCCGAATCATCCAGCACCCCGCGAATAATCTGGTTTGACTGACAATGGCCAAACGCATGTGTCATATTCGTGGTGATGTCATGATGTTGGCTGTTACGCCCAAGATAAATCGCCGATAACCGGCAATCAGACGATTCCGCTGCCAGCTCAACATGTGCCTCGAGGCGTGCCAGACAGCCACCGACAGACAGCTGAAACCCGTCAAGCACGGCATTTTCGCCCATCTTTATTCCGGTTGCCGCGAGATGCGTTGTCGCCGCACCATCTGACTGAATTTTGGCATAATCCAAACGCGCCTTGTCAGCGATATCAATGCCAAGCAAGGGTGCCGACAGGCCAACCGTGCTCTGGTGCCAATCGGCAACAACAGCCTCGGCCGCCGCACCAACGCGCAACAGCACCACCGGATGCGTTGATACCGCCTCGCTGTCACCGGTAAACATCAAAATGATCGGCGTCGTCACTTTTGCACCAGCCGCCACATCAACCAATAAACCGCTGGTCATCGCCGCCATTGATAAATCGGTGACCGGGTGATCAGCCGGCAACAGATCGAGCATCTGGGTCAAACCCGCCTCATCAAGCCGGCGCAACGTCACGCCATCTGGCGCCCCTTGCAAACTCGCATCGACAAGCACCCCGTGATGAAAGCGGATCACATGCGCCGCCGCTGGCATGCCAGCAGCCGCAATATCCTGCATCCCCGCCGACAGGCTGGCATCGGCCGGCCGCAACGATAATTTATCGAGCGACGCCAGCCGGGTAAACCGCCATGCTTCCGCTTTTGGCCCCGGCCAGCCGCGTTCCTGCCAGCGTGCCAGCGCCGACGCACGCACGCCCTGAACTGGGGCTACGTCCTGCAAATCAGGCTGCATCATCGATTCCGGCATAACCTGACTCCTCTACCTCTAAGGCCAATTCCTTGCCGCCCGACCGACGGATTTTGCCATTTGCCAGAATATGCACATAATCCGGTACAATATGGTTTAACAGACGCTGGTAATGGGTAATCACCAGCATGCTGCGCTGTGCGTCGCGCAACATATTCACACCTTCAGAGACGATTTTCAGCGCATCAACATCAAGCCCGGAATCGGTTTCATCAAGCACCGCCAGCTGCGGTTCAAGCAGCGCCATCTGCAAGATTTCATAGCGTTTTTTCTCACCGCCAGAAAACCCGACATTCACCGCACGCTTAAGCATCTCATCATTAATGCT
>JADHLR010000005.1 GCA_016780525.1 Candidatus Puniceispirillum sp. | reverse complement strand
CTGAGATTTTTTTGGCTGGGATTGGCGCGTTGCCGGCGATCAGAGATAATCTTCAAGCCCGTCAATGGTTACGGGTATCGCCTGCCACGGGGGCGACCCATGGAATAATGCATAATTCTGCAAGCCAGCAATCACCGCATCCCGGGCCGATTTTTGGCGTTGAATATCAGCAATAAATGCGGCATGCGAGCGGCCATCGTCAGCACCAACCAGCTGTCTGACGCGGCTTGCCGCATCTGCCTGACTCACCGCCGGAAAACGCCGTCCAACAGCGGTGATGGCGGGCAGCGCCGCCGGGCTGCCGTCACCAAAATCAAGCACTCCTGATCGTGCCGAATAGCCATAGACAGGCTGATCCGGCACCGTCAGATCATGCACAACATTGCGCATCATCACATAATCATACGCCACACCAATGCCCTCGGTGCGGTGCATCTGTTGCAATTGCGCCGCATCGAGCCATGCCACATTCAGGCTGACAACACAGCCATCACACGGATAGGCGGTGCATGGCACGGCGGCGTAATAGCCAAGCATCGCAGCATGCACAATATCGCAATCCAGCAATCGCGCTGGCGTCACAGGAACAATCGCCGCATCACCAAATTTTCGCAGCAATTGAACAGGGGCCCGATTGGAGCCGACAGACAGCACCGCAACGCGGCCCTCAAACAGCCATTCATGTCGGTCAATCTGTGCCTGATCGAGATTATAAAGCGCCCCGCCTGCCAGCACATAACCACCGCCCGGCGCGCTGTAGGGATATAATTTGGCACGATCAATATCAGATAACGCCCGCAAATAAATGCGGCTATCGGCAATGGCGGCAAAATCAGCTGGCAGCTGTTCAGGCAAGACTGATGGCTTCATCGATACCAAGCGCGATATTCATATTTTGTACGGCGGCGCCAGACGCCCCTTTGCCAAGATTGTCAAGCCGCGCAACAAGCCAGAATCGCCGGGCCTGCGCGTCCGAAAACACAAAAATTTCCATCGAATCTGTATCAGCCAGCGCATCAGCCGCCAGCATGTTTGGGGTATTTTCATCATTGGCACAGGCCGCCCCCATCCGCACCAATGCGGCCCCGGCATACCAATCGGCATAGAGCTGATATAGCTGGTCGGCATTCACCGCAGTGCTGAACTGGTCGGCATGCAGCGGCAGATGCACCAGCATACCGGCATAAAAATCACCAACTGATGGCATGAAAATTGGCGGCGTTTGCAGCCCGGCATAATGCGTCATTTCGGCAAGATGTTTATGCGCCAGATTGACCCCATAGCTGAATTGCGGTGCCAAGCCGCCGGCATCATGCGCCCCAATCATCGATTTACCGCCACCGCTATAGCCGCTGACAGCCGGCACATTCAGCCGACAATCTGCTGGCAAAATACCGCTTTCAATCAGTGGCCTCACCAATGCCAGAAAGCCGGTTGGATAGCATCCGGGGTTGCTGATCCGCGGTGCTGTGGCGATCATGCCGCGCTGGGCGGTGGTTAATTCCGGAAATCCATATACCCAATTTTGATCGACGCGATGCGCTGTCGAGGCATCGATGAACCGGATCGACGCATCTCCATCGGCCAATGCCACGGCATCGCGGGCTGCCTCATCCGGCAAACATAAAATGGTGATGGCGCTTTCCCGCATTAATTGCAGACGGGCGTCAGGGTCTTTGCGGTGCGCATCATCGATATGCAGCATTTCGACATGCGGGTGCGTTTGCAACCGTGTCGCCACCTTCAGGCCGGTTGTGCCCGCCTCACCGTCAATAAATATCCGAAAACTCATGCCGCCCATTAATAAACCTATTCGCCGCCAACGACAAGCAGTTGAAATATCGCGGTGCGCAGGTTATCTGATTAGCTATGGAACAGTCATATCAAACTTTAATCTCGCAATTGCTCGACGCCGCCAAAACAGCCGGGGCCAGTGGTGCCGACGCGATGCTGGCCCGCGGTCAAAGCACCAGCGTCAGCGTCCGCCACGGCAAAGTTGAATCATCTGAACGATCAGAGGATTTTGACATTGGCCTTCGGGTGTTTGTTGGCCAGCAGACCGCATCTATTTCTACTAGCCAGCTTGACCCGGACAATATCAAAGAGCTCGCAGCCCGCGCTGTGGCGATGGCAAAACTGGCGCCGGAAGACCCGCATGTCGGGTTGGCAACGGCGGATCAACTGGCACAGCATATCCCAAAACTCGAAATTTTTGACCCGGCCATACCCGATGCCGACAGCTTGCGTCAGCGGGCCAGCGATGCCGAAGCAGCAGCGTTGGCAGTTCATGGCATCACCAATTCTGACGGCGGCAATGCTGGTTATGGTGTGGTTGATGTTCTGATCGCGACAAGCAATGGCTTTTCGGCTGGCTACCAGCGCTCGTCACATGGTGTGTCGGCGGTGGTGATTGCTGAAAAAGATGGCCAAATGGAGCGTGATTATGATTACAGCTCGGCGGTTTTTGAGGCTGATCTTGATGGGGCTGAAAAAGTGGGGCAAAGCGCTGCCAAACGCACGCTCGAACGGCTTGGTGCCAGCAAGGCGAAAACCGGCAAATTTCCGGTTATCTATGACCGGCGGGTGGCAGCATCGCTGGTCGGCAGCGTGGCCGGTGCCATCAACGGCGCATCGGTTGCCCGCGGGACAAGTTTTCTCAAAGACAGGCTTGGCGAAAAAATTGCCGCTGATGGTCTGAACTTCATCGATGATCCGCTGCGCTCACGCGGCATGGGATCGCGCCCATTTGACGCTGAGGGCTGTCCCGTGCAAACCCGTAAAATGATCGAGGATGGGGTGTTGAACGGCTGGTTCCTTGATCTGGCATCGGCTGCAAAATTAGGCCTGACCACGATGGGAAATGCCAAACGGTCGCTTGGTAGTGCGCCCAACCCGGGCAGCAGTAATTTCTATCTCGAAAATGGCGCGATTGATCGTGATGATCTGATTGCCGATATCGAAGACGGGTTTTTCGTGACCGAATTGATCGGCAGCTCGGTCGATATGATCACCGGAGATTACAGCCGCGGCGCTGGCGGTTTCTGGATATCAAACGGCAAGATCGCACAACCTATCAGCGAAGCCACCATTGCCGGCAATCTGAAAGACATGCTTTTGGCCGTCACCCGTGCGAATGATATCGATATGCGTGACAGCATTGCCTCGCCCTCTTTGCGCGTTGATGGCATGACAGTAGCCGGATCATGAGCTGGCGCGCCCCTGTTGGCAAACGCCGAGGGGCGATTGACTGGATCGAGCTGATCTTCAAGGATCACGGATTTTTACGGCTGGCCTGGCACAATCAGCATCAGATCGCAGATGGCGTCTGGCGCAGCAATCAACCCGGGCCGGGACGCATTGCGCGCCTTGCGGATAACGGCATCAAATCAATCGTCAATCTGCGCGGGCCGCGTGATGATGGCGGTTGGCAGCTTGAAGCAGAAGCCTGTCAAAAAGCTGGCATCACATTGTTTGATTTCACCGCCCGGTCGCGTGCCGCCCCCAGCAAAGCGATGCTGCATGCGGCAAAATCCCTGTTTGCTGAAATCGAAAAACCTGTGCTGATGCATTGTAAATCGGGTGCTGACCGGGCCGGTCTGATGGCGGCGCTGTATCTTCTGGTTGCTGAAAACCAGCCCGCCAGCGTCGCATTACGTCAACTGGCATGGAAATATGGCCATGTCAAAGCCGCTAAGACCGGGCTTCTTGATGCGTTTTTTGCGGCCTATTTGCCCTATGAAAAAGAGGGCATGGCGTTTTATCACTGGGTCGATGAAATCTATGATCCGGAACAATTAGCCGCAGAATTTCAGGCCCAAGGCTGGGCCGTACGTCTCACCGATACTATTTTGCGGCGTGAGTGACATCATCGGCAAAAAATTGCAGCTGACACAAGCGCGCATATAGCCCTTTTTTGGCCAACAGCGTATCATGCGTGCCGGTTTCACAGATCTGGCCATTATCCATGACCACAATCAAATCGGCCTCTCGCACGGTGGCCAGACGATGCGCAACAACAAGTGTGGTGCGCCCCGCCTGAAGCCGCGTTAGCGCATCCTGAACCTGTCGTTCGGATTCTGAATCAAGCGCCGCGGTTGCTTCGTCAAGCAGCAGAATCGGCGCATCTTTCAGCAGCGCCCGGGCAATCGAAACACGTTGGCGTTGCCCGCCGGACAACCGGTTACCCATCGCCCCGACAGGCGCCTCATAGCCGCCGGGAAGCGCCATGATAAAGTCATGTGCCGCGGCACCTTTGGCTGCCGCTTCTACCTCTTGCTGGCTGGCATCCGGCTTACCAAAGCGGATATTTGCGGCGATGCTGTCGTCAAATAAAATCGCATCCTGACTGACCAGCGCCATGCCCCGGCGCAAACTGCTGACGGTGACCTCACTGATCGCCTGATCATCAATGCGCACCTGCCCGGATGTCACGTCGAAAAACCGTGGCAGAAGATTAATTATGGTGCTTTTACCTGCCCCACTTGGCCCAACCAATGCCACTGTTTGCCCGGGCTCTGCGGTGAAATGCACCTCTTGCAGCGCCGCCACCATGTCATTGCCATATGAAAATCCAACCTTGTCAAAGGTGATTTTGCCAGCCGTGATCTGCAATGGCTTGGCGCCCTTGCGGTCGGTGATCTGTCGGGGCGTGTCAAGCAAGGTCAGGATGCGCTCGGCGGCGGCCAATCCCTCATTGGTTACGGCATTCAAGGTGCCAATAGCACGCACCGGTTGTACCAGCAGAATCAGCGTGGTGATAAAAGCAATCACATCGCCAACCTGCATATCACCGCGTGCCACACGCCAGCTTGCCAGCGCGACAACCCCGCCAACCGCAACACCGCCGACAACTTCTAAAATGGGGTCAATTTTCGCACGCCCGGTGAGCAACCCGACAAGCCGCTGATAGAGCCCGTCAAAGGCCAGACGCGTCCGGCTGATTTCCTTGTCTTCAAGCTGATAGGCCTTGACCATGCGTGTGCCTTGCAGCGTTTCCGCCAGCAACGAGGTGACATCTTCCATATGCGCCTGCAAATTCCCCGACGCCTGTCTTTGCCGGTTGCCAATGCGGATAATGGGCTGCATCGCCAGCGGATAAACCGCCAACACAACGAATGCCATCAGCCAGTCCAGCCAGAACATCGCGATCACCAGAACGATAACGGTCAAACTGTCCCGCACCAGATTATTCGCAAGCCGGACAAAGGCCTCACGCACCAAATTTAAATCATTCATAATGCGCGACATGAAAACCCCGGCCGGCTCGCGGGTGATGGTCTGTAAATCCGCCTCGATCAGATTTTTTGCCATGTCTTTTTGCAAATCGGTCGATACCCGCAAAGCCAGCGCATTGACCATCACCGTCTGCGCAAATAATGCCAGCCCTTTGACCAAAGCAAAAACAATAATAACCGGCGGTGCCACCCAGATAATCTCGGCCGCACGGCCGTCAGCAAGCGCATTGAAAATATATTTTGTCAGCAGCGGATAGGCCGACGCCGTCGCAGCCACCAACGCCATCAATGACAAGGCGCCAATCAATCGCGGCAAATACGGCACCACCCAGCCACGCCAAATGCGCTGCATAATGATCTTGTTTGACATGAGGTTTGATGGGCTGTCGCGCATCGGCAAAAATATCCTTAGCTGTCAATATCTAACCCGGTTTCAGGTTCTATTACACCGCAATCACATGGCTGTTCACGCAGACACCGACGGGGCTGGCGCCGAGTCTAGCATATTCAGTGCCGCCGTACATACATCGGCCGCGGCAATTGTTTTGATTTGCCCCGATTTGCCAAGCCGTGACTTGTCGACAGCCACAGCATGCAGATTCGGCGTGTAGTCAAGCGGCCGGCTTTGCGCGTAAATACCCAGCGCGGGCCGGCCACAGGCAGCCGCCAGATTGAGCAGCCCTGAATCATTGCCGACAAAGCCAGCCGCCCGCGCCAGAAGCGCAATCCCCAGATCAAGTTTGGTAATTGCATTCACCACTTTGATATGCGGTGGCAGCCGGTCAAGAATCTGATCGACCAAGGGCTGTTCAGATGGCGCTCCCATCAGGCAACAGATCATCTGCGGTCGGCGTGCCGCCAGCAAAATAATCAGTTCGGCAAATTTTTCCAGCGGCCAGCAGCGCTCTTCATCCATGGCGCCGATGCCGAGAATTAGCATATCCGATGCTGCGTTTATCCCCTGTTTGGCAATAAATTCATCGGCTGCCTTGCTGGCTGGCTGGGTCACATTAATCTGCCAGATCGGATCAATCGCAAAATCATTCAACCCCGCATAGCGCTGCATTTTCGCAATGGGGTGCATTTTACGTGCCGTCTTATCGAGAAATTGCCCCTTGTTCAGCCATAAGCGCTGGCGCCGGATGCCATAGCCCCAGCGCGACGGGATGCCGGCAAACCATGCCGCCAGTGCATATCGCGGGCTGTGATGCAAAATCAACGCCCGCTCAGCGCCGGTCGATCTGAAATCTGCAACCAGACGCCAAAACCCTTGCCAGCCATCATGCCGGCCACGTTTGCCACGCTGCGAGCGTTCGATGGGCAGAATATCGACCAGCCCCTCGGTCGCGGCAAATAAAACCGGTGCCTGCACCGTTGGTTTTGTTGCCAGCACCACGCTGTTTTTACCGCACAGATAATCAATCCACGGCTTGTGCCAGATCATGTCACCAATACCAACAAGCGGCTGTATGATCAGCAATTTACCCGATGCGCCATCTGTCGATATCAAGCCAGACATTTGTTCCTGTTCCCGATGACCGCATCCATTGGCCAGACTGGCCGAAAATGCGCATCGCTTGCGGCCGATGGTGCCAGCCGCATGTGGTGCTGTGTTTCTGCGCCTCAATCTAGCGGTAATCGCCTGATCATTCAAACGCTCAATCACCGTCATCAGCCCGGCGACCGATAGATTATGATCCGCAGATGCTGATCAGCTGCCCCTTTTCTATTTGCGTATTTTGGCCTAGAACAAAGACCAAGACGAGGCACCGCCAGTTTCAGGCAGACGCCGGCAGATGAGAGTTCTAACGCCAGATGATAAAACAACTCATACGATCACGCATTGGCAATGCCTTGGTGGGTTGGACAGCCGGCATCATCATTGCGATTTTGATGCGAACCGTCAGATGGCGCGCGCACAAAGATCAGAATATCACCGACATATTGCGTGCACAGGATGGTGTGGTGCTGGTTTTCTGGCATGAAAGACTGATTGCCATGCCCTGGTTATGGCCATCAGCCTTGCCGTTATTTGCATTACAATCGCCGCATCCGGACGGCCGCATGATGTCGCATGCGATTGGCTGTTTTGGCATCAAAACAGTCTGGGGCAGTTCAAACCGCAGCCCCCTGTCAGGCTTGCGCGGTTTAAAGCGGGTTCTCGACAATGGTGACTCGGTGGCGATTACCCCGGATGGCCCGCGTGGCCCGGCCCGCATCATGGCCGCCGGCCCGGTATCAATTGCGCAGATGGCTGGCAAAGCCATTGTGCCGATGTGCTGGTCAGTCGATCGCTATTGGCGGGCGACCGGGTGGGATCGGTTGATTATCCCGAAACCATTTGCCCGTGGCGAATTTATCATGGGCGCGCCAATCACCGTTGAAAAACTGGACAAAGTCGCGCTGGAAGACACCCGCATGGCCATTGAAACCGCCATGAACAAACAGGCGGATATGATTGACATTGCCGTTGGCGGTCGCACAATCGCGTGATGACACCGTCGCTTTACAATATTGTGTGGCGGATAATCCGCCCGTTTATTCCGCTGCTGCTGTGGTATCGCATCCGCCGGGGCAAGGATCTGCGTCGTCTGCAAGACGAGCGCTATGGCCGCACCGCGCAACGCATCACCCCACCCGGCCCGCATTGTGCCGGCCGCATCTGGCTGCATGCTGTCAGCGTCGGTGAAAGCGTGGCGGCCTTGCGTCTGGCGCGCGCCCTTGCCACGCATTATCCGGATCACGCATTTTTGATCACCACCAATACCATCACCGGTCATAGCGCGGTGCGGGCGGGCATCGCCGATCAGCCTGATATAGCGATGCAATGTGCGATGCAGCCGCTTGATCACCCGGATTTTGTTGATCACTTTTTAGCAAGCTGGCAACCAAGCGCTGCCATTTTCATGGAATCCGATTTCTGGCCAAATTTGATCCTACGCAGCAGGCAACGCGGCATTCCGGTTATTTTCGCATCATCCCAATTATCGGCGAAGGCTGTTGCAGGCTGGATGAAACGCCCGGCATTAGCACAACCGCTTTTTGCCGCAGCCGAGCTGATTTTACCCGTTGATGCACAACAGGCTGACCAGTTTCGGGCATTGATTGGCACCGCGCACAACATCCCCCGGATACAGGTGATCGGCTCACTCAAACTGCCAAACCGGCAACAGCAAGACAGGAAACAGCAAGAACCGCAATTGCAGCGCATATTGCAGCAAGCTGCTTCTGGCCGCCGGGTGTTTTTGGCCGCATCGACACATGATGGCGAAGACCAGATCGTGATTGATGCTGCCAGCGATCTTGGCGCTGACTGGCTGACGATTATCGCACCACGGCATCCAGATCGTGGAGACGCTATTGCAGCCCACGCCGGTCAGCCGCCGCAACGCAGCCATGGCGCGATCCCGGATTCGCAGACCAGCATCTATATTATGGACAGCCTTGGCGAAATGGGCACATTATTCAGCCTTGCCGATTATGTCTTTCTGGGTGGGTCGCTGGTACCGGCCGGCGGGCATAATCCGCTGGAGCCTGCCGAGTTTGGCTTGCCCATTCTGACCGGAGCGCATATCTTTAAAAACAAAGCCGAATTCGACGGGCTTGCTGCGGCAGGGGCGGTGTTTGAGGTGGCTGATGCGGCAACTATCACGCATCAGATCCGTCAATTGGAAAATGACCCGGCGCGCCGCGCTAAGCTTGCCAAAGCGGCGCAAGATTATGTTACCATAGCGCATCAGCGCGTTGCCCTGGCGGCACAGGCTATCAAGCAGGTTCTAACCACGGTCAGGTGACCAGCATCTGCCAAACAGATTGATCGCGACAACAATGATTAAAACCCCGGAATTTTGGAATCATCGCGGCTTGTTGTCGATCTTACTCTGGCCATTGTCGCTTATCTGGGCATTTGCCACAGTGATTCGGAATCATTTTGCCAAACAAAGCAAAGCCGCATTGCCGGTGATCTGCATTGGCAATCTAACGGCTGGCGGAACCGGCAAAACACCGGTCACAGCATTTTTATATGATGGTCTGTGTGACGCCGGCTATCGCCCGGCCATCCTGATTCGCGGATATGGGGCCGCCGTCAATGCGCCGCTTTGGGTCAATCCGGGCGAACATACGGTCGAGGATTGTGGTGATGAGGCGCTGATGCTTGCTGAATACCGCGATGTGCTGGTCGCCCCAGACCGGGTTGCCGGCGCCGCCGTTATTGACCGTCGCGGCCAGCATGATGTGATATTGATGGATGACGGCATGCAAAACCCCTTTATCGCCAAGACTTTGTCGATTGGTGTTTTCGATGGCAGTGTTGGTATTGGCAACGGTTTTTTGATTCCGGCCGGGCCGTTACGGGTGTCACTGGCATCAGGCATAAAACAGATGGATATCGCCCTGATCAATGGTGATGATGACACCAATATCACCGCCAAACTGCCCGAATCCATGACAAAATTCAGCGCCAATTTATTGCCCGGCCAGACCGTAATTGATGCGCTTGCTGACACCCCCGTATTGGCATTTGCCGGCATTGGCCAGCCGAAACGGTTTTTTGCGACGATACGCAAAGCCGGCTGTAATCTGGTGCATTATCTGGCCTTTGCAGATCATCACCCCTATAGCGAGACCGATCTGGTGCGGTTACAAGAAGACGCCATGCGCCTAGGCGCACAGCTGGTTACAACGCAAAAAGATTGGGTGCGGCTGCCAGCAGAATGGCGCGAACGGATTTTGGTTCTGCCGGTGGCGCTGGCGCTGGATGATAATGGTGATCTGCTGCGCCATGTGGAAACCGCTATCGCCGCGCATAAAGACAGTTGATGGCAGATCCGCTGACAAAAATAGTCGGGCGCTATTTCCGGCGGATTTTTATCTGGCCATTGGAAGCCGGATTTGTGTTTCTGCTGTTTTTTGCCGCCCGCCTGTTGCCGGTGCAAATGGCCAGTATTGTGTTGGGCTGGTTTTTGGGTGTTTTGGGCCCATTAACGCCATGGCATGAACGGGCCAAACGTAATCTGGCGCTGGCCCTGCCTGCCTTGACCGCGCAAGACCGCACTGTGACTTTGAAACAGATGTGGCGCAATCTGGGCCGGGTTTTGGGTGAATATCCGCATATCGGACAGCTTGCCAAAACCGGCCGGGTCGAATTTGTCGGGCTTGAACATTTGCAGAATTTGCAGACTGGCGGGTTTTTGATTGGCGCGCATATTGGCAATTGGGAAGTCGGCCCGCTGGCTGCATTGTCGGTTGGCAAAAAAGTAGCGGCCATCTATCGCCCGCTGAACAACCCGCTTTTGGCCGGTTTGCTGGAACGCCGGCAAAAACATTATGGCGGCGATATGTATCGTAAAGGCCGCGAGGCCGCCCTGGGCATGGTGGCGGCAATGCGCAAAAAACAGGTGATGTGCCTGTTAGTTGATCAGCAATTGCGCGAGGGCATGGCGGTTCCGTTTTTTGACCATCCCGCACAGACCTCGATCAGCCATATTAAAATCGCTATCAAAAAAAACGTGCCGATCATGTATATGCGCACTGAACGTCTGCATGGCTGCCAATTCCGTGTGACCATCTCGGCACCAATCAATCTGCCAGCAGACAGCAGTGATGACGCGGTGCTGGCTGTCGCCACGGCAATTAATCGGGAACTTGCCAGCTGGATTGCGGCGCAGCCTGACCAATGGTTCTGGCCACATCGCCGCTGGGGAAAAGATATTTAAGCGCCTCAGCTCTGCTACAGGCCTACTACAGCTTTGCTACAGCGCTGCTGTCGATCAGAATAAATCATCCTGTTTTTGATCAGGGGGTGACGCTGATTTGGGCTTTTTGCGCGGCTTTACGGCTGCATCCTGCGGGGTTTTATCTTGCGGGATTTTATCTTGCGGGTCGAGCTGCGCATGCCGCTGGCCATCGGCAAAGCGTATCACGGTATGCGCATGTTTGGGTGCCTCGGCCGATCGTTTTACCGGCACCCCGTGCAGATCTGTCACCAGCGCGAATCCACGATCCAACACCCGCTTAAATGAATTGGCATCAAGCAACCGGCCGACATTATCAGTCGCCTGCTGACGACGTTCTAAATCCAGCGCCATAGATTTTGTCAGACGCAAACTCAATTCTGACAGACCCGCTTTGGCCTCGGCCAGCTGGCGTTCCGGCGGGTGCAGGCGGCCGGCGGTATGTGACAAACGCAGGCTGCGCGCCGCCAGCCATTGTTCCAGCCCATTGGCCAGCCCGCTCACCGCATAATCAAGCATCTCTGCACGCCGCGCGATAAATTCAGCCGGGTCAACCAGCGCCCGCTTGGCCATGTTCAGAAATTGTCCGGCATTTTCGATCTTGTTGGCCACTGCACGGGCAAGCCGGGCATCAAGTTCAGCCATCAACGCCAACAATTCTGATTTTACCGGCACCGCCATCTCTGCCGCGGCGGTCGGTGTTGGCGCCCGCAGATCAGCCGCAAAATCGATTAACGTGGTGTCAGTTTCGTGACCAATCGCCGAAATCACCGGGATCTGACAGGCGGCAACAGCGCGCACCACTTCTTCTTCGTTAAACGCCCATAAATCTTCCAGCGCGCCACCGCCACGGGCAACGATCAGCACATCCGGCCGCGGCAATGGGCCATCTGCCGGCATGCTGTCAAATCCGCGAATAGCCGCCGCCACCTGCGGCGCCGCAGACTGCCCCTGCACCAGCGTTCCCCAAACCAGAACCCGCACCCCAAAACGATCACTCAGCCGGTGCAAAATATCGCGAATCACCGCGCCAGTGGGGCTGGTAACGACGCCGATTGTGGCTGGCATGCCGGGAATGGGCTGTTTGCGGTCGGCATCAAACAGGCCCTCAGCGGCAAGCTGGCGGCGGCGCTCTTCAAGCTGTTTCAGCAGCGCGCCTTCACCAGCCACTTCCATTTGTGAGACAATAATCTGATATTTTGACTGCCCGGCATAGGTCGTCAAACGACCTGATGCAATCACCTCCAGCCCTTCTTCCGGCTGTACCGCCAACTGACCCGCAACGGTTTTCCAACATACCGCCGCCAGCGTCGAGCGATCATCTTTCAAGGTAAAATACAGATGCCCGGATGCCGCCCGTGTCGGCCGCGAAATTTCAGCGCGCACTCGGACGAATTCAAACGCCCCCTCAACCGTGACTTTGATCGCCTTGGATAATTCACTGATGGTAAAATACGGTGTGTTCTCACCGATGTTTTGTGGCTGACCCTCTTCCATAATCGCTTCATACTATGGCATATTGGCGACGCCGCAACTCCAAAGGATCGCAATTATGAAGATTTTACTTATCGGCAGCGGAGGCCGTGAGCATGCGCTGGCATGGTCAATCGCTGACTCGCCGCTGACACAACAGCTGGTGATCGCCCCGGGCAACCCGGGCATGGCCGCTTATGGCACGCTTGTTGATATTGCGGCGGACGATATCGAGGCGATTTGCGACTATGCAGCGGCGATGCCGGCCGATCTGGTTGTGGTCGGGCCAGAGGTGCCGCTTGTCATGGGATTGGTTGACCGGCTGCATGAACGGGATATTCCGGCGTTTGGCCCAACGGCGGCGGCGGCTAAACTGGAAGGGTCAAAAGAATTTGCCCGCGCATTTTGCCAGCGACACAAGATACCACAGCCGGCATTTTTTCCGGTCGATGATTATGCCACCGCCTGCCAGCATATTGACGCTCTTGGCGATTGTGTGATCAAGGCAGACGGGCTGGCCGCCGGAAAAGGCGTTGTTGTCGCCGAGTCCGCAGCCGAGGCCAAACAGGCTGCCAAAGAGATGCTTGCCGGACAATTTGGCAGTGCCAGTTCGCGTATTGTGATTGAACAGAAAATAACTGGCCCGGAAGCATCGCTTTTCGCACTTCTTGATGGCGAAAACGCCATTTTGATGGCAACCGCCCAAGACCATAAACGGGCTTTTGATGGTGACGCTGGCCCGAATACCGGTGGCATGGGGGCGATTTCACCGGCACCGCGGCTTAGTCCAGAGCTGGAAAATGAGGTGATGGAACGCATCGTCAGGCCGGTGGCGCGCGGCATGGCTGGCGAAGGCATGCCCTATCGCGGTGTGCTGTATGTTGGCTTGATGCTAACCGCCGACGGGCCACAGGTCATTGAGTTCAATTGCCGCTTTGGCGACCCGGAGGCGCAGGTGATTTTACCACGCCTGCGCACCGATATTGTCAGCGCCATGCTGGCCACAACAAATAATAGTCTGACGCATTTTGATATGCGTTGGGACAGCCGCAGCGCGGTCACGGTGGTGATCGCCAATCAGGGCTATCCGGGCGCCTATAGCAAAGGCAGCGCGATCAAAAATATCGAGGCCGCTGACAACCAAAATGACCAATTCGTGTTTCACGCTGGCACGGCACTTGATGCGAGCGGCCAGCTGGTTGCCTCGGGTGGCCGGGTTTTAGCGGTAACCGGCCTTGCGGATAGCGCCGCCATCGCCCGCGCCAGGGCGTATGATGCGATTGCTAAAATTGACTGGCCCGAAGGGTTTTACCGCCGCGATATTGCCGCCAGCTAGGCCAGATCAGGGGGCGCGTCGACCCGCAAAAAATGCGGTTAATAATTGCTCGGCTGCGGCGGCCTGAATGCCGCCATAAATATCGGGTTTGTGATGACATGTTGCCGCGTTAAAGAATCTGACGCCCGACTCCACCGCCCCGCCTTTTATATCGGTGGCGGCAAAATATAGCCGCCTGATCCGCGCATGCGCGATAGCGCCAGCACACATTGTACAAGGTTCCAGCGAGACCCATAAATCAAACCCGTCAAGCCGGCTTTTCCCGACCGCAGCCATTGCCGCATTAAGCGCCAGTATTTCGGCGTGATGCGTTGCATTGGCATCACGTTGCATACGGTTTTCTGCCACCGCAACAATGTTGCCATCAGCATCAACGACAGCGGCGGCAACCGGCACTTCGCCGGCATCTGCCGCCCGACGTGCCGCCGCAATCACGATATCCATATAGCCTGGCTGTTTCATGCCTTTGTCGTCGCATAAATCGGGGCAAACTCCAAATGCATTTGCAATTTGCCTATTTGGTTATTTCCAGCTACATCCTGACGCATGACCGAGCAAGATGGCTTTACCCTTGATACCGCCGTATCCAGCGAACGCATTGCGAAACGCATCGCCCGCGCCGGCATTTGCTCGCGCCGTGATGCCGAAGCCCGCATTCGTGACGGGCGTGTGGCGGTCAATGGCGAAATTATCGAAAGCCCGGCTTTTAATGTATCGCCAAGTGACCTTGTCAGCGTTGACAATAAACCGCTTCCAGAGCGCGAACCGGCGCGGCTGTGGCGCTATTACAAACCGCGCGGATTGATTGTCAGTGCGCGTGATGAAAAAAACCGCGAAACCATCTTTGATAAATTGCCCGGCCACCTGCCTCGGGTGATGACAGTTGGCCGGCTCGACATTGATTCAGAAGGGCTGTTATTGCTGACAAATGATGGTGATCTTGCGCGCCATCTTGAACTGCCATCAACCGGCTGGAGCCGCAAATACCGCGTCCGGGTGCAAGGCCATGTCAATGAGGAACAGCTTGCCGGGCTTGCCAAAGGCGTGACAATTGACGGCATCAGATATGGTCAAATTGCGGCCAGACTTGATCGGCAGATGAACAGCAATGCCTGGCTCACAATGTCCATTCGTGAGGGCAAAAACCGTGAAATTCGTCGTATTATGGAACATCTTGGGCATCAGGTCAGCCGACTGATCCGGGTCTCATATGGGCCGTTTCAACTGGTTGATCTGGGTGATAGCGAGGTTGAAGAAATCCGCCCGCGTATTATTGCTGATCAGCTTGGCATATCACTGCCAGCCGGGCCAAATGATGATCGCCCTACCCTGACGGCAGGCAAAAGAGGACAGCATGCGAATCATAGCCGGAAGCCGCCGCGGCACAAAATTAACAAAACTAGACGCCGCTAATACACGGCCGACAGCCGACCGGGTTCGCGAATCGCTTTTCAATATTCTGGATGCGGGGCGGTTTCGTCGGATACTGGACGGCGCTGTGGTGATTGATGCTTTTGCCGGCACCGGGGCATTGGGGCTTGAGGCGCTGTCGCGTGGGGCGGAATCGGCTTATTTTATCGAGCAGGATTCGTCCGCGCTCCGGGTTTTACGGGCGAATATCCAAAAACTGGATATGCAAAGCCGCAGTCAAATCATCGCTGGCAACGCCAGCAGCCTGTCACATTGGCCGCATCCGCCAGCAACTCTGCTGTTCGCTGACGCGCCGTACCACAGCGGTGCCGGACAGCTGGCGGCGCACGCTATTCAGTCACTTGGCGGGCTGGCGCAAGACGCTGTGATCGTTATCGAAACGCATAAATCGGAAGTCATTGACGCTGCCCAACTTGCCGCTGGCTTTATCACACATGATGATAGCCGCATCTATGGCAAGGCCGCCTTGCATTTTTGCACGCATAATGCCGGGTCTTAATAGTGGTCGAACATCGCCTAGCGGCGACCAAATAATTTTTCAATGTCAGCCAGCGAGAGCTTTACCCATGTCGGGCGGCCATGATTGCATTGGCCAGAACGTGGCGTTACTTCCATATCGCGCAAAAGCGCATTCATTTCAGCCGCATTTAAAGATCTGCCGGCGCGCACCGACCCATGACAGGATACCGTCGCCAGAATATGGTTGATCCGGTCATCAAGGCTGTGGCTGTCGCCAAACTCCACCAGCTCTTCTGCAATATCAGTCACTAGCCGGTTCACATCAGGGGTGCCAAGCAATGCTGGCACCGCGCGCACAACAACCGCGCCCTCGCCAAACCCATCGACAACAAGCCCCATCTTCGTCAGCCAGTCCGATGCATCAGCAATGGCGGCGCAATAATGGTCTGGCATCGAGACGACTTCGGGCAATAATAGCTGCTGTGCGCGGATACCGCTTCCGGCGAGATCAGCCTTCATCTGCTCCATAACCAGACGTTCATGCGCTGCATGCTGATCAATGATGGTGACGCCGTCATCGGTCTCGGCCACAATATAGGTCTTATGAAGCTGCGCGCGAGCCGCACCTAACTGGCCATGACGATGGCGTTCATCATCTGTCAGCGGGGCCACAACTGGCGCTGCCGGCGCGTGACCGGCCAACAGATGATCATTCGATAAGGGGCGCTGAAGCTCTGCTGCGGCTTGTCGCAGTTCTGCGGATGGGGCCAATGGGGCGGCAGAATAAGCCGCCGGACGACCAGCCGACAGATAGGATGCTGGCTGGTTATCCAAGGCAAACCGGCGTAATGCGTCAGCGCCATTATCAGCCGTTGCGGTGATGCTGGCATCACGCAATTGCGCGCTAAGCGCACCAACCAGCAAGCTGCGCACCGCGGCGGCATCCTTGAACCGGACTTCGGCCTTTGCCGGATGGACATTCACATCGACATCTGCGCTTGGCAGGGTGATAAACAATACCGTCATCGGGTGCCGGCCACGCGGCAAAGTATCACCATATCCGGCCCGAATAGCGCCAAGCAGGCTGCGGTCATGGATCGGCCGTCCATTCACAAACAGAAACATATGTGCTGTCGTCGGCCGGTTCATCGTTGGTAGTCCGGCAAATCCGGTGAGGTGGATTTGCTCGCGCATGGCATCCAGCATGATGGCCTCATCGGCAAAGCCCCGCCCCATGATGCTGCCAATACGGCGCTGCTGGCCGGCCGCATCGGGCAAAGCTGCGGGCAAATCCAGCAGCACCCGCTGATCCGCCGTCAGGTGAAAAGCCACATGCGGCCACGCCATCGCCAGACGTTTTATCACATCGAGACATTGTCCCTGTTCGGTGCGTTCTGTTTTTAAAAATTTCAGCCGCGCCGGCACCGCCTTGAAAAGCTGGGTGACCGATATCACACTTCCATTTGCCAGTGCCGCCGGTTCCGGGCCACGCGGCACCCCGGCATCAACAACCAACTGCCATGCATGCGGCGCACCGGCGGTTACTGAGGTGATGCTGAGCCGCGCTACCGCACCCATTGACGGCAGCGCCTCGCCGCGAAACCCCAAACTTTTGATCTCGGCAAGACTGTCTTCGGGCAGTTTTGAGGTGGCATGCCGCCGCACCGCCAGGGTCATTTCATCGGCATCCATACCGCGGCCATCATCACGCACGGTAATCTCTTCAATACCGCCTGATTTGAGTGTGATGGTCAGTTTTGCGGCGCCCGCATCGAGCGCGTTTTCGGCAAGCTCTTTTAATGCGCTTGCCGGTCGCTCAACAACTTCACCGGCGGCGATCTGATTAACCAACCGGTCGGGGAGTTGCCGTATTTTATGCATAAATGGTCTCGCTATTGAACCGCCAACGGCTGATCACTTAAAGGGTCTGTCGCCAGTGTTGCGTCATCGGTTGGCAAACGGCCTTCCAGCCGGGCTTTGCGCAGCCGGGTATCCTCGGACATTTTATCCAGAACCGGGCCAACATCCGGCAGACCACCAAATAGCTGTTGCAAAGGCAGCCGGTTTTCTATCTGAATGCCGTATGTTTCCGCATCAACTTTGGCGCGGATATCATCCGGCACATCAGAAAAATCAAAAAGCTGTTCAAAATCGCCGGCGGCAACGCTGCCAACAGCAAGCACCGATTCAGCAGTTGTTTCGGCGTCAACACCGCTGGCTTTCTTGTCTGCGGCAATGATGTCTTCCGGCCGATCGCTGAACCCGGGCGGCAATGACAAGGGCGGGCGCACCACCACTTCAAATTCATCCGGCGATGATTTTTCTGTTCCCACCGCGCGGCGGAAATCCGAACAGCCTGTGAGCCCTATCAACAGCGCCATTGTGATTCCGGCGGTAATTAAATGCTCGCTCATTTCCGACTTGTCTCCTGTTCACGCAAAATGCTGTAACCCCACAACAATGCGCCTATGGTTATCGCCGCATCAGCCAAATTAAAAGCTGGCCAGTGCCAGCCAGCATAATGCACATCAATAAAATCAACAACCTTGCCAAAACGCAACCGGTCAATGGCATTGCCTATCGCCCCACCCGCGATCAGTGGCGCCGCCAACCGCTGCATTCGGCCAAAACCCGGTGCCATCCAAAACAGCCAGGCTGATACAGCTATGGCAAGACTGGTCAAACCGATCGGCACCAATATGCCGCCATCGGCCAGCATACCAAAACTCATGCCCCGATTCCACACTGGCACAAAGTTTAATATGGCGGCAATCTCAATCCAGCGTGGCGGGTCGAAAATAAGCGCCAGCATAATCTGCTTGGTGACCTGATCAGCTATCAGCACCGTTAAAAATATTGCACAGAACCGCAGGCGCAAAGCGCGCAGCATGGTTCGGCTGTTGGCAATATCTTTGGTCATGACGACTCTTTCGTTACGGCAAATCTTTGGTGATGGCCAGCGGCTGTCACGCCCCTGTTACGCTAATGCCACGCTCATATTATGCCAGCGTCGCGACAACATCCGTACAACGTTTACAGATACCATCCGGCCCGCTCACTTCAGGCATCACTTTCCAGCAACGCGCACATTTATCGCCTGTCGCCGCGGCAAACCCAACTGCCACATCAGCCACGGTGTCCAGCCGGAACGCATCAGCGGCTGGCGTGTCGGTTGTAATGGTTGCTGCCGATGTAATGAACAGGCTGGCAGCATCCTGCCCGGCAAAAGCCGTTTGCATGTCAGCCGTGACATAGACCAGCGGCGCGGCCTGTAACGACGCCCCAATCGCCCCATCATTACGGGCTTTTTCGAGCGCGCTCATGACCACCTGACGCACCTGACGGATGGTCGCCCATTTTGCCTCAATATCGGCATTGTGCCAGATTTCGGGGGTCGCGTCATAGCTTCTTAGATGCACTGAATTTTGCGGGTCGCCAACATATGACTGCCAGGCCTCTTCTGCGGTGAAACAGATGATCGGCGCCAGCCAGGCGGTGAGCCGGTTGAATAATTCATGCATGACCATTCGGCACGCCCGCCGCCCTGTGGAATCGGGCAGATCGCAATACAGCATGTCTTTTCTGATCTCGAAATAGAATGCCGACAGATCACTGTTACAAAATTGGTGCAATTCAGTGAAGATGCCATGAAAATCATAATTTTCAGTCATCTCACGGATTCGCTGATCCAGCGTGGCAATCCGGTGTAACACCCATTTTTCAAGGTCGGGCATATCGTCATAGGCCAGCTTATCAGCCGCATCATAACCATCAAGCGCACCAAGCAGATAGCGCAGGGTATTGCGAAAGCGGCGATAGGTATCGGTCATCCGCTTGATGATTTCCGGGCCAATCCGCAAATCATTATAATAATCTGAACTGACCACCCAGAGCCGCAGGATATCAGCGCCATTCTGTTCCATCACCGCTTGCGGCGTGACCACATTGCCAAGCGATTTCGACATTTTCCGGCCATGTTCATCAAGCACAAAGCCATGCGTCAGAACGGCTTTATACGGCGCGCGGCCACGGGTTGCACAGGATTGCAGCAAAGAGGAATGAAACCAGCCACGATGTTGATCGGAGCCTTCAAGATATAAATCAGCCGGACTGTCGAGGTCGGGACGATCTTCCAGAACAAAGGCGTGGGTTGAACCGCTATCGAACCAGACATCTAAAATATCGGTCACCTGTTCATAATCATCAGCCGCATAATCACTGCCCAGAAAGCGGCTACTATCTGACAGGAACCAGCAATCTGCACCTTCGGTTCGCATGGCCTCGACAATGCGTTGATGCACAGCCGTATCACGCAATGGTTCGCCGGTTTGCTTATGCACAAAGATCGTCAGCGGCACACCCCAGGCGCGCTGGCGGCTCAGGCACCAGTCGGGGCGCTGCGCGATCATCGAGGTCAGGCGCTTTTGACCGGCTGGCGGATAAAAGGTGGTTTTCGCCAGCTCATGCAGTGCGGTATCACGCAGCCCATGCGATTCCATCGAAACAAACCATTGCGCGGTATTGCGATAAATCACCGGTGCCTTTGAACGCCATGAATGCGGATAGGAATGCACCAGCTTGCCAATCCCGATAACGCCGCCATGTTCGGCCATCATATCGGCAATTTTGGCATTATCGCGCAGCACATGCATACCGCCATATAATGGCAGATGCGGCAAAATATAGCCGTCCTCGCCAACCGTTTCCGGCACCGCGATATCATGCTGCAGATGCGCTAATTCATAATCCTCGACGCCATGACCCGGCGCGATATGAACAAAGCCGGTACCCTGCTCGGTGGTGACATGGCTACCGGCCAGCAACGGCACCTCAAAATCATATCCTTGCGCCGCCAATGGGTGCGCTGCCATGGTGCCGGCCAGCTCATTTCCGGACAAGGTGGCGCGGGTCGTCATATCCTCAATACCAAGCGCCGCTGCCACCGAATCAGCCAACTCATCAGCCACACACAGCACATCACCAGCCTTCACCAGCACATCATCCTGCGCCGCGGTGACTTCGATAACGCGATAGGCAATGTCATCCCCATAGGCGATGGCGCGGTTGCCGGGCATGGTCCAGGGGGTGGTTGTCCAGATGATGATGCTGGCCCCGTGCAGTGCCTCAATCGGGCTTGTCTGCACCGGAAAACGTGCATAAATCGTGACCGATGTATGGTCTTCATATTCGATTTCAGCCTCGGCAAGCGCGGTCTTTTCCACCGGTGACCACATGACCGGCTTGGCACCACGATAAAGGCTGCCATCCATCAGGATTTTGCCAAGCTCCTCGGCGATTTTGGCTTCGGCTTCATAGGCCATTGTGGTGTAGGGCGACTGCCAGTCCCCGAGCACGCCAAGCCGCTGAAATTCGGTCGACTGCACGGCCAGCCAATGCGCTGCAAAATCGCGGCATTCCTGCCGGAATTCAGCTGTCGGCACGGCGTCTTTGTCTTTTCCTTTTTTCCGATATTGCTCTTCAATTTTCCATTCGATGGGCAAGCCATGGCAATCCCATCCGGGCACATAATTGGCGTCTTTGCCAAGCATTGACTGCGAGCGGTTGACAACATCCTTCAAAATCTTGTTCAGCGCATGGCCGATATGCAACTGTCCATTGGCATAAGGTGGGCCATCATGCAGCACAAATTTTGGCGCGTCCTGGCGCGACTGGCGCAGCTTTTGATAGAGATCAATCTCTTGCCAGCTTTGCAGAATCTCTGGTTCCTTTTTCGGCAATCCAGCCCGCATGGGAAAATCCGTACGCGGTAAAAATACAGTGTCTTTGTAATTCATGGCTGACTCAATTTACTTTCGGTCTTCAATTAGCAATGGCAGTCTTCTAGTGGCAGTCTTTTAATGGCAATGGCGCTAACCGGATTGGCGCAGGGTTAAATCGGACAAAATGAGACGCGCCTGTTCGGCATCTGCAGCGATCTGTGCCAGTAATCCATCAATCCCGGCAAATCTTTGTTCAGGCCGCAGAAACGCTTTTAACCGCACCCGCAATCGCTGTCCATAAAGCTCGTAATTGCCGTCGAATAAATGCGCTTCGCATAAGACGCCGCGTTCTTCAAATGTCGGGCGGATGCCAATATTGGCAACACCCCCGGCCAGCCGGCGCGGTGCCGTCTGGCCATCATCAAGGTCAATTTCAACGGCATATACCCCAAAGGCCGGATGCTGCAAATTTTCAAGCGCAATATTTGCCGTCGGGAAGCCAATCGTGCGGCCGCGCTGATCACCGGTGATCACCGTGCCAGTGACCGCCCAGTCCCGGCCCAGCATGGTGGCTGCCGCTGATGGATCACCAGCCTGCAACGCCGCGCGGATACGGCTTGATGAAATCACCACGCTATTATTGTCCTGCAGCAACGGCACGCTATAGGCCTTGATGCCGACCGCCGCCCCATAATCATTGATGGTATCAATTTGACCGCCACGGCCACGGCCAAAGGCAAAATCAGCACCAGCAAAGAGCTGTTTTACACCAATGGCTGGCAGCACCGATGAGACAAAATCTTCCGCGTCAGTGCGGCGCAACGCATCGTCAAATGACACATGAATGATCCGCTCAACATGCAGACCGGACAGCAGCCGGTCTTTTTCCGCATTATCTATCAGACGGAATGGCGCGGCTTCCTGCCTGAAAAAATCTCTTGGGTGCGGATTAAAGGTGATAATCGCTGGCATCAGCCCGTCGCGTTTGGCCGCCTCACAAGCCGCCATAACCAGTTTTTGATGGCCGCGATGCACGCCGTCAAAATTACCAATAGCCGCCGCCAGCGGTGGCCCGTCAAGTGGCGCATCACCAATCTGCCAGTGCATTACATCTGCTGATTTTTTATCATCCCGAACCATCGCGCGGCACTATATCGCTGAACGACAGGAAATATCAATCTTTGTTCGCATGAATGCGACAAAACCCGGTGAATGCCTAACGGCTAGAGAAATCCGATGACACGCAGCCGATAACACCCGGACTGGGCAAGCGGACTGGCCAAAGAGAATGATTGCACAATGCCTACCGCTTTTGATAGATTTAGCCGGCGTTCGGACACAGCCTGATCATCATTGGCCGCAGTGATGCAGGAAGCCCGGTAAAATAATCGTGCAGACAACAGATTGAGCATTATGAAAGATACCTATTTTTCGGATTTCAATTTGCTTGACGGGCAAAGTTTTGACGTGCTGCTTGGCTTTTCAACACAGCTATTGGCCGGCATTTTAACGTTAATGGTTGGCTTTTGGCTGGCTGGTCGCGCTGGTCGCCTGACCATTGACTCGCTGAACAAGATCGAACGTCTCGACACCACCGTCGTGCCGCTGCTTGGTGCGCTGGTGCGTTATGCCGGCATGACGCTGACACTTGTCGTTGCGCTTGGTAAATTCGGCGTCGAGACGACATCAATCATCGCCGTGTTGGGCGCCGCCGGTCTGGCCATTGGTCTGGCATTGCAGGGCACATTATCAAATGTAGCGGCAGGTCTGATGCTGGTGTTTTTACGACCATTCAAAATTGGTGATTGGATCGAGGCTGCCGGCATGTCCGGATCAGTTCGCGAAATCGGCCTGTTTACAACCGTCATCGACACATTTGACAATGTTTTTATCAGCGTTCCCAATTCTTCGATCTGGTCGTCAAGCATCATTAATCATTCACGCTATGGCACCCGCCGGCTTGATCTGGACATTGGCATTGACCATGCCAGCGATCTGGACAAAGCCGAAGCGGCGATGCTGTCATTGGCAGATGACCCGCGTGTGCTGAAAGACCCGGCCCCGCGGTTTATTGTTGTCGGATACGACGAACGCGCCATCACCATACGCTTGCGGGTGCATGCCGCCTATGGCGATTTTTTTGATCTTGGCTTTGACCTTAATCGTCATCTGAAATCGGCGCTGGATCGTTATGGGATCACCATCCCCTATCCACAGCGCATCATTCATCACCATGCCAGAGATGACGAGCACGCCGATACCGGCACCGCATGACACGCACATCTGACAGCCCCGGAATGACCCGCGAAATGCTGCAAAACTGGCGCGTCGCCGCGCTTGCACGCGAGCGTGATGGCGCCGATTCCAGCATCGCCACCGAGGACCAACTGCTGGCATCGCGACGACAGCTGATTGCCGATGATGCCGATTGTTCAGATTTTTGGGTGTTTGGCTATGGCAGCCTCATTTACAACCCGATTATCGACCATACGCAGCGTGCCATTGCGTCAATTTATGGCTATCATCGGCGGTTTTGTTTATGGACAAAAATTGGTCGCGGCTCGCCGGAATGTCCGGGGCTGGTGCTGTCGCTTGATCGTGGCGGCTCCTGTCGGGGCGTTGCTTTTCAATTAAATCCGCAAAACGCCATTGCCGAGCTTGATTTGTTGTGGCGGCGTGAAATGATGACACTTGCCTATCACCCACGGCTGTTATCTTTGCATACTGAAATTGGCGTCAAACGCGGCCTTGCCTTTGTCGCAAACCCCAGCCGCCCGGCCTATGCGCAGCGCATGCCATTTGAGACAACCGTAGAGGTTGTGGCGCGCGCGGCTGGCTTTAATGGCCCCTGCCGCGATTATCTCTACGATACCGTCAAAGGTATGCAGGCATGTGGCATTCATGACCAGCAATTGGAAAAACTCGTCGCGGCGGTGCAGCAGAGGCTTGCTTCAGACTGATATTTTGGGTACAGACTGTGGGTATTGGGTTATGCGGCTGTGGCGGAATGGTAGACGCGGCGGATTCAAAATCCGCTTCTGGTGACAGAGTGGGGGTTCAAGTCCCTTCAGCCGTACCACCCAACATATGCTTGACCGACAACAATGCCACATGTGACTGCGCTTGCGCCAAAGCGACGGTCATCCAGAACCGGTGATGTGATATGAAGTTGTGGCAGTTCCTGAAACAACAATATGCGTTCGTGATCCGCACCGCGGCAACGCCGCTGGCACACCGGCTGATGCTGCTGTATGCGGCGCTCGAATCGATCATTTTGCCGATACCGGTTGACCCGCTGCTGGCGGCGGTGGTGCTGGCCAAACCAAATCAATGGCAGCGCACAGCCCTCGCCTGCACCATCGCATCAGTCGTGGGCGGGGCCGGTGGCTGGGCGCTGGGGGCGTTTTTGGGCTTGCATATCCACAGCCTGATTGCCGCCCTGCCAGTGGCACTGGCAGCGCCTTCGGCTTTTGCGGCGGTCGAGGCTGGCTTTGCTGAATTTGGTCTGGTTCTGGTGTTTCTTGGTGCATTTTCACCGCTGCCCTATAAAGTCATCGCGGTCAGCGCTGGCATTGGCGGGCTTGGTGTTTTACCGTTCTTGCTGATGTCATTGATCGGGCGGGGTTTACGTTTTGGCATCGTTGCAGCCATCGCCAGACATCATGGTGATGCGAAAAAACTGATCAGCCTGATTTCCTTGTTAGTGGCTCTATTTGCCGGGGCGATATGGATAACAAAATAAAACAATTCCTGCCGCCACTCGCCACCGGGCACGGCATTTTCATCTGTGGCGCAATAGCAGCCGGCCTTTATGGGGGCGCGCTGTTGTTTCAATATGTCGGCGGCCTCGCCCCGTGCAGCCTGTGTTTGTGGCAGCGCTGGCCGCATATAATCATCATCCTGCTGGCGGTGTGTGCCCCGCTTTTGCGGATGCCGCGTCTTGTCTTGACCGGCATTGCCATAACCGCCGCGGTTAGCGTGGTTTTGGCAGCCTATCATGCTGGTGTTGAATGGGGATTTTGGGCCGGCCCTGGTGGCTGCACCGCCAATCTTGATACTGGTGGTGATCTGGCCAGCCTGACAGATAGCTTGCTGGCAACACCAATTGTGCGATGCGATGAGGTGGCCTGGTCATTTTTAGGGTTGTCGATGGCCGGCTGGAATAGTCTGTTCAGCCTTGACATATGTCTGATTGCACTTATCTCCTTAACACAGGGAAAGAAGGTAGCATCATGACATCACGTAACCCGACAACATCACGCCACGATATCGAACGTTTTTTACGTGTTGACCATGCTGGTGAGCGCGCTGCACAGCAAATATATAAGGGCCAGCTCGCGGTTCTGGCAAATCATGAAATGGCTGATGAAATCCGCCATATGATGGATCAGGAAGTCGAACATCTGGAAACTTTTGACAGCTTGCTGAACGAACGACAGGTGCGACCATCATTGCTTGACCCACTCTGGGGTGCGGCTGGATTCACGCTTGGCGTGGTCACTGCCGCTATGGGGCCAAAAGCCGCTATGGCCTGTACCATTGCTGTTGAAGAGGTGATTGGCGAGCATTACCAGAAACAGGCTGATATTTTGGGCGAAGATGAGCGCGAGCTACAGGCCACTGTTGAGAGATTTCGGGATGAAGAGCTCGAACATCGCGACATTGCCGTAGAGCATGATGGCCGCGAAGCCAGACATTACAGCCTGTTACGCAAAGTCATTCAGCGTGGCTGTCGCACCGCCATCAAAATTGCCGAAAAAGTCTAGGCCGGATCATCATCCTGCTGCAATTCGGAATCCCAATAGAGATAATCACGCCAGGATTCATGCAGATAGTTCGGCGGAAACGCCCGACCATTTTCCTGCAACTGCCATACATTTGGCGCAATCGGCTTGGCCAGCGGGTGCATGCCAGACTGGCCCGGCATCTTGTTGGCTTTGCGCAGATTACACGGCCCGCATGCGGCCACAACATTCGTCCATGATGTCCGTCCACCGCGTGATTTCGGAATAACATGGTCAAATGTCAGCTCAGACGCCACAAACCCGTTGCCACAAT
>JADHLR010000083.1 GCA_016780525.1 Candidatus Puniceispirillum sp. | reverse complement strand
TGGGGAAAAAACCGGGATGCCATCACCGATGATGCCTTCAATGAATATCTGCGCTGTTTTTCCAATCCACAGACAATCCATGCCAGTTGCGAGGATTACCGGGCGTCAGCTAGCATTGATCTCGTACATGACGCCGCCGATGCAGACCGCAAGCTGACGATGCCGCTGCTTGCGTTATGGGGTGAAGATGGAATGGTTGGCAATAAATATGACATGCTGGCAGCCTGGCGCGATGTGGCCGAGAATGTATCCGGTTTTGCTGTTCCGGGCGGACATTATCTGCCGGAAGAAGCCCCCGATGAAACCTATCGCGCTTTGTTAAATTTCTTCAATTCATGAGTGCGGCGCATCAGCACCTGCCCCCCTCGCCATGGGTGTTGCAGCAGGCGCTGGCATGGCCAGATGGCGGGCGTGTTTTAGATTTTGCCTGCGGATATGGCCGGCATAGCATAGCGCTGGCCACGCGGTTTGATGTGCTTGCTGTCGACCGCAATGGCGCGGCGCTGGCCAGATTTGCCGCGCATCCCAACATCACTGTTTGTCAATGCGACCTTGAATCGGCGGCCGTCTGGCCATTTGCCGATACAGTCTTTGATGCTGTTATTGTGACAAATTATCTGTTCCGTGCGAAAATACCGGCGCTATTTGATTTGGTGGCGGCTGGGGGCTATCTGGCCTATGAGACATTTGCTGTTGGCAATGCCGCTTATGGGCGCCCCACAAACCCGGATTTTTTACTGCGTGAAGGCGAATTAGTGGCCAGCTTGCCAGCAGATTTCGCGGTCATTGACAGCTTTCACGGCACGGTAACGACGCCGCAACCAGCGGTGATTCAGCGGCTGGCAGCGCAGCGCAAAAGCGCGCCCGCATCATCCCCATCGCGACCAACCTAGCGCATCACAAACGGATTAGCGGCGGTTGTTTGCTGGGCAATCCAGACCGATTTGACCTGCAAAAATTCCTTGATCGCCTCTTTCCCGCTCTCGCGGCCCTCACCGCTGCGCTTATACCCACCAAATGGCGAGGTAAAGCTGACAGCACGATAAGTGTTGACCCATACCGTGCCTGCTTTGAGCCGTTCCGACATGCGTAACGCCCGGCCGATATCACTTGTCCAGACACCCGCCGCAAGACCATAGACAATATCATTGCCAATGCGCACCGCATCATCTTCTGTATCAAACGGGATAACCGACAAAACCGGGCCAAAAACCTCTTCCTGGGCGATCCGCATATCATTGGATACGCCAGTGAAAATTGTTGGCTGGACAAATTGCTGGCCTTTGGCGCCAGCACCGCTATATGGCCCACCGCCAAGAACGCATTGCGCCCCTTCAGCCTTGCCAATGGCAATATAATCCAGAATTTTTTGATATTGTGGCGGCGTTGTCACCGGCCCAACATGGGTATCAACCGACATCGGATCGCCGATGGTTGCCGCCCCCGCCACCTCGACAAGACGTGCCACAAACTGATCATGGATGGAGCGCTGCACCAAGAGCCGCGAGCCAGCAATACAGGTCTGGCCAGTGGCCGCAAAAATGCCTGAAATGGCACCCATCACAGCGGCTTCAAAATCAGCATCTTCAAAAACGATATTTGGTGATTTGCCGCCAAGCTCGAGCGTCACCGGCATAATTTTCTTCGCCGCCTCCTGATAAATTTTCTGGCCAGACACATCCGAACCGGTAAAGGCCACCTTATCAACATGCCGATGCGCGACAAGCGGCGCCCCCACATCCTGACCAAAGCCGGTGACCGTATTCACCACACCTGCCGGAAAGCCGGCTTCCTCGACAAGTTTCATAAACTCCAGCGTTGATGCCGAGGTATATTCAGATGGCTTGATCACCGCCGTGTTACCTGCGGCCAGCGCCGGCGCCAGCTTCCATGCCAGCAATAGCAACGGTGAATTCCAGGCGGTGATCATGCCAATCACCCCTAATGGTTCATATCTTGTAAAGTTAAAGATACCCGGCTTATCTGACGGGATCACCGCGCCCTCAACCTTGTCGGCTAAGCCGCCATAATAGCGATACCATTCAGCCAGATATTTGGTTTGTGCCCCCATCTCGGCAATCAGCTTGCCATTGTCACGCACCTCAATCTCGCCAAGCCGGGCGGCTTCGCGCTCAACAATTTCAGCCAGCTTAACAAGCAATTTGCCGCGTTGGGTCGGGCCGGTTTGCCCCCATTCACCATCAAAAGCCGCCTTTGCCGCCGCCACCGCCAGATCGACATCTTCAGCGTCACCGCGTGGGATGCTGGCCCAAACCTCGCCATTATAGGGGTTTTCACTCTCAAACCAGACACCCGCCTTGGGGTCGACAAATTGCCCGTTGATATAATGTTGATATGTTTGCATTTTGCCCTCGCTTGCCAGACTGCCGTGCTGATCAACAGCCCAATTTCACTCAATCACATCGATTTTTTTCAGTTGCTTTGTCAGATCATTAGCTTTTTAATTTTAACTGATATAGTCACCGTCGCATCTGTTATATGAGCATCAAATGAACCCGCAAAACAACCCTCCGCAACGCTGGGAAGACGATATTTTTGATTGTTTCGTCCGCCACAATGTCAGCCAGATCCCGTATGTGCCAGATGCCGGACACGCGCATTTAATCAGGCGTGTCCATGACCAGCCGGGTATGACACCGCTGGTGTTAACAACCGAAGAAGAAGGCGTGGCGTCATCATGTGGTGCCTGGCTTGGCGGGCAGAAATCGGTGCTGTTGATGCAAAGCAGTGGTGTTGGCAACTGTATCAACATGCTCAGCCTTGTCAGCAATTGTAATTTTCCGTTTGTGACGATTGTCAGCATGCGTGGCGAATGGGGGGAATTTAACCATTGGCAGGTGCCGATGTCGCGGGCCACGCCGGGCAGTTTTGAGCTGATGGGAATCGATGTAAAACGATGCGACACGCCGCAAGATGTTGCACCAACTGTTGACGCCGCCCTGTATGCAGCTTTTGCCAGCGAGCAGAAAATCGCCATTTTGCTGTCGCAACGCCTGATCGGCCGGAAGGAGTGGTAAGCCATGCCCGAGACAAACATACCCGAGACAACCAAAATTGAACGCCGCGATGCGGTACGCCGGATTCTGGCCAACCGCGGAGAGACGATTGTTGTCTGCGGGTTGGGGTCGTCAACCTATGATGTTTTTGCTGCGGGTGACGATGATCGCAATTTTTACCTGTGGGGCGCGATGGGCGGCGCGGTGATGATTGGGCTTGGTCTGGCGATCGCCCAGCCAGACAAACCCGTTCTGGTCATCACTGGTGATGGCGAAGCGCTGATGGGCATGGGGGCGCTCGCCAGCGTCGCCGCGCAAAACCCGAAAAACCTGACAATCATTGTTCTGGATAACGCGCATTTTGGCGAAACAGGCATGCAGCCAAGCCATACAGCGCATGGCGTTGAACTGGCCGAGGTAGCAACGGCATGTGGCTTTGAATCGACCCAGACCATTGTCGATTATGATTCGCTGGATGCCTATTCGAACACACCAAATGCGGCGAATGGCCCGCGCCTCGCGGTTGTCAAAATAACCACCGACAATCCAGACAGAGCGTTGCCAAACCTTGATGGTATCTACATCAAAAACCGTCTACGCAGCAGCCTTGGGTTCCAGCCGGTCTGATAGTTCCGATAAAAAATCCCCCGCCTGATAATGCGAAGCGGGGGAGAGTTATGGTCAACGGAGTGGTGCAAGCTGCATTCGTGTAGAAGCCATTTGCATAGCTTGTGTAGCCCGACCGCTATGATGCGTGATAGCGTTAAAAACACAGTGTAGCGATGCATTTTTTGCAGCATTCATCATTGGGCGGCTGGAGGCGCTGTTGCAGGACAGCCTGTTTGCCAGCTAGCCAATAAGCCCCGCCGTCAACAAAGCCGTTCAACCCCGTCAAAGCGCCTCGAGTGCGCGTAAATGCAGACACACTGACTGGCCAAGCGCATCCAGATTATAACCGCCCTCAAGCAGGCTTATCAGCCGGCACCCGCCAGACGCATCGGCGATCTGCTGAACGCATGCGCCGATATCGCTTGTTAAAGTTGCAAAATCAGCACTTTGCATGGCCAGACCGCCAAGCGGGTCGTCAATATGCGCGTCAAATCCGGCCGAAATAATGACCAGATCGGGGGCGGCATCGACAATGGCTGGCAACAGATGGTCACGCCAGCCGGCAATAATCGCCGCGCCCGACATCCCCGGTGCGCATGGCAGGTTGAAAATATTATTATGCGCGCCTTGTTCATTTGCCGCGCCGGTTCCCGGATATAGCGGCATCTGATGCGATGACGCATAAATCAGGCTGGCATCATCCCAAAACGCAGCCTGTGTGCCATTGCCGTGATGCACATCAAAATCGACCACCGCCACCCGGTCAATGCCCCAGACATGCTGCGCATGCCGCGCCGCAATAGCCGCACTGGAGAACAGACAAAATCCCATTGCCTGTTCTGGTTCGGCATGATGCCCGGGCGGGCGCATGGCACTAAATGCCGTGCTGGCCTTGTTCTGCATCACAAGATCGACGGCAAGGCAGGCACCACCGACCGCGCGCAGGGCTGTTTCAAGACTATGCGGGCCAGCCCAGGTATCGGCGTCCAGCGGCACCAAATCGGCGATAGTGGCGGTGGCCTCAAACATCTGCTCGACATAGCTGGCGCTATGCACAAGCTCGAGCTGATCGCGGCTTGCTTTTGGGGCCTGAAGATGCGTCCAGTGCAGAAAATCATCACCCATGGCCGACATGATCGCACGGTGGCGCTCGGGCCGTTCCGGATGCCCCGGCGGCACTTCATGTAGCCCCGATACTTCATGGATTATAAAAGCGGGTTGCATCGTCTCTACCATCCTTTTATCCATTTTGACTTGACCGCGCCGGCATGGATAAACGGCAGCAAAACCCGAAACGTTTTCACAACTTTCCGCAAATCGCCCTTTTTCAGATGGTGATCAATCTCATCCAGCGGCACCCATTGCCGGTTACGCATTTTTTTCTCCGGCCATTCTTTCGTCTGTTTGGTCACAAACATTGGATAATATGTCACCACCATCATGTCACTTTTCGATTTGTCTTTTGACTTAATAATGGCGGTTATTGGCAAATCAGACAAAATCTTTCCTTTTATGCCGGCTTCTTCAAAAGCTTCGCGTCGACAGCCTTTGAGTTTGCCCTCACCTTTTTTCAACGTGCCTTTTGGAAACACCCAGCGGCCGCGTGTCAATGATGTCACCATAAGCAGTTTGACATCACCGTCTTCAACAATAAACGGGATTGCTCCGACCCGATGCGACATAATAGTAAACCTGTTGTTCTCTTATTTAGACAGAATATATTGCTGCACGCTAATCCAGTATCGTTTTTTGGACAAATGTTATTATGCCAAAGCATAATAATAACCATTCAAGTGCGGGGCTATGCCGCATCACCAGTTTGCGCCGCTTCCCAGCCAAGCATGGCTTGTTTGCGTGGTACGCCCCACCGATAGCCGCCAAGCACGCCATTTTGCCGGATCACCCGATGACAGGGAATTAAAAACGCCACCGGGTTACTGGCAACAGCCGTGGCAACAGCGCGGGATGCGGATGGCTGGCCAATATGCCGGGCGACATCGCCATAGCTTGCCACCGCCCCCATCGGTATCTTGAGAAGCGCTTCCCATGTTTTGATCTGAAACCGGCTGGCTTGCAGATGCAGCTTGATATGGCGCAGACATGACCAATCCCGGTTAAACATCATCAACGCCTGTTGCTGATACGCGGTGCTGCCATGATGCAGGCTGGCGGCTGGAAATTTCTGATACAGCCTGGCCCGCGCCAGATCGGCAGTGGGGGCAAATGCCATATGGCAAATGCCCATCGGCGTGCTGGCCACAATCACCTGTCCAAACGGCGTTTCGGCAAAGCCATAATTGATCAACAGCCCGGCCCCGCCGCGCTTATAGGCACCGGGCGTCATCGCCTCGATGCTAACAAATAGATCATGCAGCCGGCCGCCACCCGACAAGCCAGCCGCATGGGCAGCGTCCAGCACGCTGCCGCCCTGTCGCAGCTGCGTTTTGGCATGGCTAAGTGACAGAAACTGGGCAAATTTTTTCGGGCTGACCCCGGCCCATTTCAAAAACATGCGCTGAAAATGATACGGGCTGACATGCACCGCCGCCGCGATCTGTTCCAGCGATGGCTGGTCATGCAGATGTTTTGCGATATAGTTTATCGCCCGCTCAATGCGGTCATAATCAATATCGGTTTGTTGTTGTGTCATCGCTGCTCTCCTGTTGCCGGTGCCGCCGACGCGCACAAAGCCGTGCCGCAGGATCAACAGTAAATCCCCATAAGATTTTACACGACCCGTTTCTTGCGCAGTTTTTGGATGTTTTTGGATGTTTCCAAGTTTTTGGCTGTTTTTGGCTGTGTGACATCATCATAAGCGCCATAATCAAAAATCTGATAGGTGCCAGCGGGTTCTGGTCAAACCGACTGGTCAACCGACTGGTCAAATAGCCGGTTTTATGCCATTTTTACCGCTGTCCCGAGATCATATGTAAAAGTGCCAAGATGACCGATAGCCGCAGATCAAACCTGTTTTTCATGCTTTTTCTGATGTTGATAAACCACCCGGCAGTGGCCGACGGGCTGCGGATGGATAAGACCGAAATATCGATCGCCGCCTTCGCCGAATTTGTCGCCGCGACCGGCATGCGCACCAAAGCCGAGCGCGATGGCGGCATGGTGTATGAGGCTGGCTGGATGACGAAACCGGGTTGGAACTGGCGGTCGCCTTATGGGATGCCGGCCACGCCAGACGAACCAGCCGTTCATATTACCTTTGATGAAGCTGCCAGCTATTGCCGCTGGCGCGGGCAACGTCTGCCAACGCGCGCTGAATGGATAGATGCCGGCTATACCGAAAGACGGCGCCACCCCGCAGCCGGGTTTGTGACCGGCACCACCTATCGCTACCCAACC
>JADHLR010000082.1 GCA_016780525.1 Candidatus Puniceispirillum sp. | reverse complement strand
CGGCTGCGCTTTTGCAGACGCACCCCGAATGGCGATAGGCGTGTCGGATGCCCCTTGATTTCCCGCCCGGCTAGCCGGTCACGCAGCTTGCGTTGATCGGTAATTTTGATCGGATTGACCCGAATATCGGTAGGTGCCGCCACACAGAGTGCCGATAGATTTTCAGCAAAATCATCGCCCAACCCGGCCGCCGCATCACGCATCAGCCATTCCGGCCATTCCAGCGCGATATGCTGTGGCATCGACGGCGCGTTAAATTGCCGTTCCGCCAATTGCGCAACCAGCTGCAACTCGGCATCACTCAGCGGTGCCGGTGCATGCGCAATGTCAGCCGAAAACAGCGCGTCCAGCCCGGCATCTTGCCGATCCATCAGCACCAATGCGGCCAGCACCAGATGGCGCCCGGTGATATCCGCATTCACCGCCTCAAGATGCCAGCATAACCGCGCCAGTCCGCGCTGAATTTGCCAGAATAAATCACTGATCGCATGGCGGTCGCCCGAGCCGGCATAACGCCGACGCTGCATACCTGACCGCAATGCCAGTGCCGCCGATGCGGCCACCACATCACCAGCATAGAGCGAGTCCAAAATATCAATTACAGCGGCAATCCGCGCGGCTGGGGTCATCGTACATTTTCCATATATGGCCCGTTACTGATATGGCCAGTTACTGATATAGCCGTTACTGGCAGCAAAAAAGACCAACAAGCCAATCACAAAACTGGCTGTGGCGGCTGTTCAGCTTACATGCCGGGGCGATAGTTTGGTGCCTCGCGTGTGATGGTCACGTCATGCACATGTGACTCGGCCAAACCAGCGCCGGTGATGCGCAGAAATTTGGCATGTTTTTGCATCGTCGCTATTGACGCATTGCCGGTATAGCCCATCGCCGCGCGCAACCCACCAAGCAATTGATGCAGCACATTTTCGACAGCGCCTTTGTACGGCACCTGGCCTTCAATACCTTCGGGCACCAGTTTCAGCGGCTGTGATACTTCAGCCTGGAAATAGCGATCTGCCGAACCCCGCGCCATCGCACCTGTCGAGCCCATCCCCCGATAGGCCTTGTATGACCGGCCCTGATACAAATAGACTTCGCCGGGTGTTTCATCCGTGCCGGCCAGCAGCGAACCAATCATCGCGACATTGCCGCCGGCGGCAATGGCTTTGGCGAGATCGCCGGAATATTTTATACCGCCATCGGCAATCACCGGAATATTTTGCGCCCGGCACGCCTCGGCAGCATCCATAATCGCGGTCAATTGCGGCACCCCAACCCCGGCCACCATGCGGGTTGTGCAGATTGAGCCCGGCCCGATCCCCACTTTCACAGCATCAGCCCCGGAATCGATCAGCGCTTTGGCACCATCAGCGGTGGCCACATTGCCACCAATAATCTGTGTCTTATTCGCTATTTTACGCACCGCTGATACCGCCTGCAAAACACCCTCGGAATGACCATGCGCGGTATCAACCACAATCACATCAGCACCCGCCTCAATCAATGCCTCGGCGCGATTGAGACCATCAGCACCCGCACCAGTGGCCGCCGCCACCAGCAACCGGCCCCGCTCATCCTTCGAGGCCAATGGATGATTTTGCGCCTTTTCCATATCCTTGACAGTGATCAGGCCAATGCAATTCTCATCGGCATCAACAACAACCAGCTTTTCAATCCGGTGTTCATGCAGCAACCGGCGCGCCTCATCTGTTGCTGTACCATCCTTAACCGTGACCACAGTGCGGGTCATCAGGTCGGCCACTTTCTGGTTCGGGTCGGTGGCAAAGCGCACATCCCGGTTGGTCAGAATGCCCACCAGTTTGTTACTTGCCTGTTTGCCATCAACAACCGGGATACCGCTAATGCGATGCGTTTCCATCATCGCCAGCGCGTCACGCAACGGTTTATCCGGGGTGATCGTCAGCGGGTTGACCACCATGCCGGCTTCAAATTTTTTCACCTTGGCAATTTCTGTTGCCTGTTCGTCAATGGTAAAGTTTTTATGCACCACACCAATGCCGCCAGCCTGTGCCATCGCAATTGCCAAACGATGTTCGGTGACCGTATCCATGGCCGCCGACATCAGCGGAATCTGCAAGCTGATGGATTGCGTCAAGCGCGTGGTAATATCGGTATCAGCTGGCAAAACAGCCGATCGCGCTGGTTCCAGCAGGACGTCGTCAAAGGTAAATGCGTCGCGAATTTTCATGGGGGTGCCTTCCGCTTATCCGGTGGCACCGGACTATACCCAAAGCCGGCTGATTTTGATAGGGGAATTCGGCAAAATAATTGGGCATAAGAGCGGGCTGTTAAAATTCCCGCAACGTGATGTGAAAATTACCCGTCAGACGCGGCGGTGTCGTCGTTTGTTGCCTGCATCATCGTCCGGTTGCGGCCGTGAAATCCGCTCGCCAGCACATAGCTTTCGACTGATTCTGCGCGGCTGGCGGCTGGCTTGACATGGCGCACCGTGGAAAAATTCTGTTGCATGACATCAAGCACTGATTTTTCAGCACCGCCACGAAAACATTTTGCCAGAAAAAACCCGTCTTCATTCAATATCCCAAGCGCGAAATCCAGTGCCGCTTCGAGCAAAGCCGTGGTGCGCAAATGATCGGTTGGCCGATGCCCGGTGGTATCCGCCGCCATATCGCTCAGCACCCCGTCAGCCGCGCCGCCGATGGCCGCCTCAACCGCTGTCAGCATCGCCGGATCGGTCATGTCTCCGGTAAAAATATCCGCCCCGACAACCCCCTCGGTTTCCAGCAGATCAATACCGACAAGACGCGCCGGGCCACTGCCTAATTTGGTGCGTATCGACACGACCTGCAACCAGCCGCCCGGCGCACAACCAAGATCGACAATCGCCATACCCGGCTTTAACAGCTTGTAGCGGTCATCCATCTGTTCGAGTTTCAGCGCAGCCCGCGAACGGAAACCGCGTGACTTTGCCTCGGCAACAAACGGATCATTTAATTGCCGGGTCAGCCAGCGCTGTGACGATACTTTGCGGCCGCGCATTTTTTTAGGCTGGCGGGTCAGGCCGGTCGCGTTGCGGTAACTGCGGCCTGAAGGCCCTTTTTTTCCCGGATTGCCGCCGGTTTGCTTTGCCATTTTAAATAACCGCCAATTTCATCAATGCCAATTTCATAGATGTCAATTTCATGAATAAAGTTAAAGTTTTTACCGATACAGTTCTGTGATTCAGACAGCCAGAGTTTTCCAGCATAGCATTACCCGCGCTTTTACAGTAAAAATTTTCAGCGATATTTTCCAGCGCCGCTGTCCGGCGGCCTCAAAACCCTTTTTATGTGCAGTAGCCAATGATATGAACCGCCGCCCCACCGCAAAACACCAGATCATGCCATGGTCAGCGCATTTTCGTAAAACCCTGACATTGGCGATACCGTTGATGGTGGGGCAATTAATGTCAATTGGCATTAATACGGCTGATATTATTGCGATGGGACAGCTTGGCACCACCGAGCTTGCCGCCGGCTCGCTTGCGGCGCGTTATTTTCAGCCGTTTTTCTTTTTGGGCATGGGATTGATGCTGGCAGTCGGCCCCTTGGTGGCACAGGGGCTGGGCGGCAATGACGACCGTCTGGTGCGCCGCTCTTTCCGGCAAGGGCTGTTTCTGGCGCTTGCTGTCGGGCTGCTATTTATGCTGCCCATTGCCGAAGGCAGCCGGGTGCTGGTCTGGCTTGGTCAGGATCCGGCGACAGTCGCACAGGCCGATGATTTCCTGTTCTGGCTGGCGCTTGGGATACCCTTTGTATTTATCTATTTTGTGACGCGGCAATATGTGATCTCGCATCAACGCCCGATCCCACAGGTTGTCGCCGCGGCGCTTGGGTTGATTGCCAATATCATCGCCAACCACATGCTGATCCACGGCATTGGGCCGTTTCCGGCAATGGGGTTAAACGGCATTGCGCTGTCAACAAGCGTCATCTATTTGCTGATGGGGGTTGGTCTGCTGATCTATATTGGCCGCAGCGAACCCTATCGATCATCAGCCCCGTTTCACCGCATCTGGGTGATGGATTGGCAGGTGACCTGGCGTATGCTGAAGATCGGCACGCCAATCGGGCTGACGATTGTGGCTGAAACCGGAATGTTTATTGCGGTTGGTCTGATGATCGGGCTGTTTGGCACAGCGCCTCTGGCAGCCTCGGCGATTGCCAGTCAGATCGCTGCCGTGGCGTTTATGATTCCGCTGGCACTTGGGCAGGCCAGTTCGGTGCGGGTTGGGCATTTTGCCGGTGCGAATGACCGGGGCAATATCGGCCGGGCGGCGTGGGCAGCGATGTCGGCGGCGGTCGCCACAACCTGTGCGCTTAGCCTTGCCATTGCCCTGTTACCGGCGCAACTGGTTGCGTTATTTCTGGGAACAGCTGACGCGTTAACCGCCGATGTGATTGCACTGGCCATACCGCTGGTGATGATTACCGCGCTGTTTCAGACTGTTGACGGCGCCCAGGTTGTGGGGATTTCGGTCTTGCGCGGGCTGAATGACACCAAATGGCCGGCGATTTTATCGGTTGGCAGTTTTTGGGGCATTGGTGTCGCCAGCGGTGCCCTATTTGCCTTTCATTTTGACTTTGGCCCGCTGGGTCTGTGGTCTGGCTTGTTGATCGGATTGAGCGCCGCGGCACTGAGCCTCGGCTGGCGTATGCATCGCTCAATCCAGCGGATAAATTCTGGCGGTTCAATTTTAATGGGTTAAACTGGCAGCATGGATACGCGGCAAAACAGATTTTTTGATCCGGTTTGTCCGGCGCTGCCGGTGCTGCATGCGGATGATCAGCAGATCTGCGCTGAACTGGCGGATAGTCTGGCCAGCCACGGTGTGGGCACCGCCGATTTCGACAGCACAATGATTGCCAGCATGCTGATCGGCAGCCAGCATCTGCGTCGGTTAGCGCTGAAATATCACGCTGATATTAATGATATTTTGGCCGGTCAGGGTGCCGACGTGATGGCACGGGCGGAACAGGATTTTCGTGATGAAATGGACAAGGCGTCGACTGAGTCCGATGCGATGATGGCTATCCGCCGTTGGCGCGGGCGCAGTTGCCTTACCGTTGCGTTGAGCGATATTGCCGGCTTATGCGATATGCAAACGCAGATGCTCTGGCTGAGCCGCGCCGCCGATATCGCCCTGACGACAAATCTCGCCTATTTGATGAACCGCGCTGTCGCCCGTGGCAAGATCAACCCGATCGCCGACTCGATGCAGGGCTGTGGCTGGACAATCATTGCGCTTGGCAAGCTTGGGGCGGAAGAGCTGAATTACTCATCAGATATTGACCTGATCATTTTGCATGATCTGGCAACAGCGCCCATTGAGCCGGCGCTTGCGCAACCATTTTACGTTGGCCTTACCCGTGATCTGATCAAATTGATGACCACACCAACAGCCGATGGCATTGGCTGGCGCGTTGATCTGCGGCTGCGACCCGATCCCGGCGCCACCGCGGTCAGCATCGATGTTGATGCGGCGATTAGCTATTATGAATCGCTGGCGCGCACCTGGGAACGCGCCGCCTTTATCCGGGCGCGGCCGGTTGCTGGCGATCTACAAATTGCCAATCGGTTTTTGACGCAAATTCAACCATTCATCTGGCGTCGCACGCTTGATTATACGGTTATGGACGATATGAAAACGATGCTGCGTCGTCCACCACAGAGCCATGACTGGCTCGGGTATAATCTGAAAATTGGTAAAAACGGCATTCGGCAGATTGAATTTTTCACCCATGTTTTACAGCTTGTTGCCGGTGGCCGCGAACCCGGATTGCGCCAGCATCAAACCGCGCCGGCGCTGCATGCGCTGGCCAGTTTTGACTGGATCACAACCGATCAGGCGGACACATTGATCAGCGCCTATCGGCAGCTACGCCGCGCTGAGCATCGTCTTCAGATGCTGGCCGATAGCCAGACACACAGCTTGCCGCGCAACCCGTCTGATCTGGCACATTTTGCCAATTTTATGGGGCATGCTGAGCCAACGGCTTTCTGTCAGGTGCTGGCCATGCTCCAGCAGCGCATCGCTGAAAATGCCGAACATAAAATTCTACACAGCCCGGCTGAAGAGATGCCTGAAACAACGGCCATCCTGCTCGATGATTATGACGCGCTGGTGGCGTGGCTGTCACAAAATGGATTTCAGCGCCCGCAAAATATTGCCGACACCTTGTCGGGCTGGATGGCGGGACGTATCGCAGCGACCCGAAGCGAGCGTGCACGGGTTCTGCTGAACCGGCTGATGCCCGAGATTCTGACGCATTTTGCCAAGGCAAATGCGCCGGATGATATTTTTGCAGCCCTCGCGCAATTTATCGAGGGCCTGCCCGCCAGTGTGCAGATTTTCTCACTTCTTGATTACAACCGCCATCTGGCCAAGCTGCTCTGCGATATGCTGGTATTGTCTCCACAAATTTGTGATCGGCTTCGCCGCTACCCGGCTTTATTTGATTTGCTGTTATATCGCGCGTTTTTTGCGCCGATTGAGGATAGCGCCGCGCTGAAAAAAATATTTCATGAAAAGATCAAAGACCTGCCGGTTGAGCTGGCGCTTGATCAGATCAAAATTCTGGTGCGCGAGCTCAAATTCCGTGCGCAAGTCCAGACGCTTAGCTTTGCCACCAATATTGAAACGCTGGAAACCAGCCTCACCGCCATTGCCGACGCCGCTATTGATAGCGTTTTGACATTGGCACGTGCCGACATGATCCGGCGCTATGGCGATATTGAAGTTGAGATAGGCATTGTCGCATTGGGGCGTCTGGGGGTGCGGCAGTTAACCGCCGGCTCTGATCTCGATTTATTGATTATTTATCATGCCGCGCCAGACACTGTTTCAACAGGTCAACGCAAGCTGGGCGCAGCAAGCTATGTATTGCGTTTGGCGCAAACAATGATCAGCTGGATCAGCACACCAACAGCCGAAGGCACCCTCTATGATGTCGATTTGCG
>JADHLR010000081.1 GCA_016780525.1 Candidatus Puniceispirillum sp. | reverse complement strand
ATAATGCGGATCATCACGCAACCGGGTGATTGTCATAATCTTTTCAGCCCGGGCTTGTTTATCGATAGGCTGGTCATGTAGCATAGAACCCCAGCGTGAGCAGCAGGATGGATCAGCAGATGGGGCAGTTACAGGCCAAATCCAGACGGGGCGTGATGTTTTTTGGTGCGATGCTGTTTGGCGGCATGCTGCTGACGGGCTGCGCGCCGCAGCAAAACTCACCGGCGTCATCGGCGTCATCGGTGGTGATTTCGTCGGACATTCTGGTCAAGCGAACGGCTGATATGACAGCCTCGACAGAAGATGCAACCAGCATCGCGGCCGTGCCAGACACGGATACTGATAGGTCTGATGATGCCGCGTCCGAGGTGGCTACCAGTGTGATCGATTCGATTATCTGGCAAATTCAAACCGGTTCTGCCGCACCGGCACCGCCAGACCCGGTTATCCCGCAAGGCCAGGACCCCTCTTTGACCGAAGATGCGCTGGAGGCGGCATTTGCACTGCTGTCGAGTCAGGTCAGCCCGCCCCGGCTTGAGCCGGATTTTATCTTGTCGGCAAAACCGGAAACCGAATTGCGTATTGGTTTGTTGGTGCCATTAAGTGGTCGATATGCAGCACTTGGTGACGAAATCAGGCGCGGTGCTGAAATGGCTCTGTTCAAGACAGGCAGGGATAATGTGACCTTGTTATTTCTGGACACCAAAGGCGGCGACGCCGCCGCCGATGCGGCGCTGACCGGTGTGAAAAATGATGTTGATATTTTTATTGGCCCGCTATTTACCCCGGCGGTTGTCGCGGCACGGGCCGTTGCCGCCCGGCATCAGACACCGATGTTGCTGCTGTCGAATAACCGCGCGGTGGTGGCGCCAGATAGCTGGTTGATGGGGTATCTTCCCGAACAACAGCTTGATGGTCTGCTTGGTCACGCTGTTGATGTGGGCAAAACGCAATTCGCAATCATCGCCCAAGATGCGGCATTTGGCCAAAGATTGCTGACACATGCGACAAACCGGCTGCGTGATTTTGGCCTCAAACCCGAAGCTGTGCGGGTGTTGAGCGATGCCGAACTTGCCGATGAAAACAGCCTCAAGCAAGCCATTCGCGAATTTACCCGTTACCAGCCACCAGCCCCGTATGAATTGCCGGCAGACAGCCCGTTTGATGCGGTGATCTTTGCCGGAGACCCTGAATTTGCCCTGCGCGCAGCGCCACTTTTGGCCTATTATGATGTCGGGCCGGATCGTGCGCTATTTCTGGGGAATGCGCTCTGGAATCAGGCTCAATTGTTGAATGAACCATCGCTTCAAGGCGGTGTGTTTGCGACCCGTCCGAGCCAGTTTGATACAAAATTTATCGCCAGCTGGCGTGAAATCTGGCAGCAGCCCCCGGGTGAATTGAGCCGGTTGGGATTTGACGCGCTGGCACTTGTTGCGGCGTTGGTGACAGATGCCGAAGATGGCGCCCCGTTATCTGCTGGTGACTGGGCCCAAAAGCTTGTCACCCATCGCGGCTTTCAGGGCTATAGCGGCGCTTTCCGGCTGTTGCCTGACGGCAGCAATGTGCGGGCTTATGAATTGCGGCAAATTCGCCGTGGACAGTCAACAATCATCAAGCCAGCGCCAGATAAAATCTAGTTTTACTGCTAAAATATCAGCGTAAAATCATCGCCAGAATATGGTTGAGGCGCAACCGCCCGGCAGCGGTGAGCCAAAGCTGTGTATCGCTGCCTGTCTGGCTATCTTTTTGCGAATCCAGCCAGCCATCGGCAACCGCCTGTGTCATCGCAGCCCGGTCAAGCCAGCCCTCTTGTGGTCCGCATAATGCTTCAATCCGGTCAATGTTTACGCCGTCAGCCAGCCGCAGCCCCATCATCATCATTTCTGCGGCATAGTCAGTCGCCGTATCGATTGTATGTGTATCAATACCATGCCCGGTGGTCTGTACGGCGTCTAGCCAGCCAGCCGGGCTGCGGCGGGTCGCGGTGCCAACACGCTGCATCCCGGCAGGGTCTTCAGAACCGAGGCAAAACCGGCCATGCGCGCCGGGGCCGATGCCAATCCAGTCACCAGCATTCCAATAATTCAGATTATGCTGGCACGCCGCACCCGGCCTGGCATGGTTGGAAATTTCATAGGCCGTTAAACCGGCATCAGCTGTCAGGCTCTGGGTTAATTCAAACAGATCAGCGGCATGATCATCATCAAGATGAAGCTGTTCACCGGTGCGCTGGCGGGTAAAAAATGCCGTGCCCGGTTCAATTGTGAGCTGATAAAGTGATAAATGCGGCAGCCCCAGCGCCAATGCCTGTGACAGGCTTTTGCGCCAGGACGCCATTGTTTCACCGGCAGTCGCATAAATTAGGTCAATCGACAGATTATCAAAATGGCGGCGCACTGTTTGCAGTGCCGACAAGGCTTCGGCTGCAGTATGCTCACGCCCCAAAAACCCTAATATTTCATCGTCAAATGACTGCACCCCCATCGATACACGATTCACCCCGGCATGGAAAAATTCGGTCATTACCTGCGCTTCGATGGATGTCGGATTGGCCTCGGCGGTGATTTCAATTGCCGGGGCAAAGCCAAAGGTTTTTTCCGCATGGCTGATGATCTTGCCGACGATGTTTGGTGGCATTAAAGACGGGGTGCCACCGCCAAAAAACAGGCTTGTCAGAGCCCGGCGATCCGGCAGTAAAGCCGCCATATGCGTCATTTCCTGACAGAGCGCGGCACCAAAAGCCGCATTATCATGCGTTGTGCTGACATGTGAGTTAAAATCGCAATAGGGGCATTTATGCCGGCAAAATGGCCAATGGACATAAAGGCCCAGATTGGTTTTTGGCGGGTTAGCTGGCATCTGACGGGGTGAAAACCTGCTGTAACAGCTGTGCAAACGCATCGGCGCGGTGGCTCATGGCGTGTTTTTCCTGCGGTGCCATTTCGCCAAAACTCTGGTGATATCCGTCCGGCTGGAAGATGGCATCATAGCCAAACCCTAAATTGCCACGAGGTGGCCAGCTGATCCGGCCACTTACCCGGCCCTCGACACAGACTTCATCACCATCTGGCCAGACCACGGCCAGGGCACAGATAAATTGCGCCGATAAATCTGTTGCGCCCAAATCTGTTGCGCCGAAATCTTTGGCGCCAACACGTGTTAATTCGTCATGCACACGCTGCATGGCTTTGTCAAAATCACCATCAGGCGCGGCCCAGCGTGCCGAATAAATGCCCGGCGCGCCGTCAAGGGCGGCCACCGCCAGCCCCGAATCATCCGCCAGCGCCGGCAAAGATGATGCCTGTGCCGCCGCCCGGGCTTTGAGCAGGGCATTTCCGCGAAAACTTGTTTCGGTTTCCTCCGGTTCGGCAAGTCCGAGACTGTCGGCGGCGATCACGGTAAAATCAAACCCGTCAAAAAGCGCTGTTATTTCCCGCAACTTGCCTTTGTTGTGGGTGGCGATGACCAATTGTTTTTCGGCAAATCGACGCTGCTGTTTCATGCGGTATGGCTTTCGCTATGCTGAATTATGCGGGTGTTGCACCTATTGCGCGTCGCGGACGGCTTGTTGCTGTAGCTGAAATATCTCACCGCAGCCGGCAGAGGCAAGATCAAGCATCTGGTTCAATGTTGAACGCGAGAATGGGTGCGCCTCGCCAGTCGCTTGCACCTCAACAAGCTGATCATCCGCTGTCATCACAAAATTTGCGTCAATTTCCGCCGCGCTATCTTCGTCATAATCAAGATCAAGAACAGATACGCCCTGAAATACACCGCAGGAAATGGCGGCAACCTGTCCGGTCAACGGCGATTTGGTGATGGCACCGGCCAGCAGCAGTTTTTCGCAGGCAATGCGCAGTGCCACCCAGGCGCCGGTGATCGCTGCTGTACGGGTGCCGCCATCAGCCTGTATCACATCGCAGTCAATTTTGATCTGGCGTTCGCCAAGCGCCTGAAGATCGGTAACAGCCCGCAGCGACCGGCCAATCAACCGCTGAATTTCAAGCGTTCTGCCAGATTGTTTGCCACGCGAGGCTTCACGATCCATCCGGCTATGCGTCGAGCGCGGCAACATACCATATTCAGCGGTGACCCAGCCCTTGCCGCTATTGCGCAAAAATGGTGGCACCCGCTCGTCAAGTGAGGCCGTGCAAAAAACATGGGTATTGCCAAATTTGGCAAGACAGGATCCTTCGGCATGCAGTGCAATTGAAGGTTCAAGTGAAATTGACCGAAGCTGGTCAAAAGAGCGGCCTGACGGACGTGACATAAATAATTTCCTGTAGTGAAGGTTAAAAACGCAGCTATCGGGTGACGCTATACAGCCATTGGCATAAATAAACGAGCAAATAAAGCTTCTGCAATTGACCGTGCTAACTATCCTAGCATAAATTTTCTGCATGACAGATGCCAGTATAAAGGGCTTGAAGCCGCGCAGTTTAGAAATTTTCCACGAGGTTGTCTCGGCCTATCTTGAAGATGGGCAGCCGGTTGGCTCGAGTCGGCTGGCGAAAACATCCAAACTCGATTTATCGCCCGCTTCAATTCGCAGTAAAATGAGCGATCTGGAAGAGGCTGGTTTGCTGTATGCGCCGCATACCTCGGCAGGGCGGGTGCCAACCGAGAGCGGATTGCGGCTGTTTGTTGACGGGTTAATGGAATTTAACCGTGATCTGCAGTCGGACGAGAGGTCAACCATCGACAGCGAATGCGCCGCACGAGGCATCTCGATGAACCAGCTGCTCGATAATGCCGGCAAAACCCTGTCCGGGCTGTCAAATTGTGCCAGTCTGGTGCTGTCGCCAAAAAGTGAGGCTGATTTACAGCATTTTGAATTTGTGCCGATTGGTGTCAACCGGGCGCTGGCTGTGCTGGTGAGAACAGATGGACAGGTTGAAAATCGTTTGATCGATTTACCCGTTGGCCTGCCATCATCAGCCTTAGTGACAGCGGCAAATTATATGAATGCCAGACTTGCCAACCGCACAATGAAAACCGCGGCGGCGGTCATCCGTGAAGATATCGCCTTACATCGGGCCGAGCTTGATGCGTTGACAACCAGCCTTGTCGAGCAGGGCATTGGCATTTGGTCTGATGGCGAGGGCGGCGCCGATGCCGCGCTGATCATGCGGGGGCAGGCGAATCTGCTGGATGATATTCAGGCAGTCGAAGAATTAACCGAAATCCGTGGATTGTTTGATGCGCTGGATGCGCGTGAAAATGCCCTGCGGTTGCTCGATGCAACGCGCGATGGCGATGGTGTGAAAATTTTCATTGGTGCAGAGAATAAATTATTTGCATCGACCGGCTGTTCGCTTGTCATTGCGCCCTATCGCAATGCTGACCGTTCAGTGATCGGCGCGGTTGGTGTGCTTGGCCCACGCCATATGAATTACGCCCGAATCATTCCGATGGTTGACTACACCAGCAAGGCGATTGCGCGGGTGTTAGGCCGCTAGGATGCAGCTTTTTTAGCTGTGGCTTTTTTCGTGACCGCTTTTTTGCCCGTGGTTTCTTTGCCCGTGGTTTTAGTGGCCGGGGTTTTATTGGCAGAACTGGGTTTTGCCCGCGTCTTTCTTGCGGCTTTTGGCGTTGGCTGGCCGGGCGCGGCTGTCGGCATCTCGCGGATGGCCTCGACCACGGCCTGACGTACCATTTGCGGCATTTCAGCGGCGATCATCGCCGATACGCTGTGGCGGACTTCATCCGCAATCGTTGCCGATAAAACAGCCATATCAAGTGCCGGCGTCAAATCCGGATCAGCAGGGGACGCGTCGCCGTCAATTTGGCTCTGCTGTGCCTGATGAATGGCGGCGGCAATATCATTCAGCGCCTGAACCGAGTCATTTTGCACGGGGTCACTCTGTACGGGTTCATCCTGCACCGGGTCATCAACTACCAGTTCACTCCGCGCCGGGTCATCATCTTGCTTATCTGCGGCTGCATCATCTGGCGCAGACGCACTGGCGGCAACATTGGCAGCAACATTGGCGGCCGTATCATCGGCTTGGGTGATGGTGGCTGTTGCCTCATCGGCTATTTCTGTTGATGCGGTCTGGTCATTTGCTGGCGGTGCAGATTGCGCGGTGGCCGTGTCATTATCTTCATCCAGCTTGCCAAGCAGTTGATCAATCCGCGCCATGACATCATCACCGCCTGCGGTTTTGAGCGGCGTCTGTGTGGCCGAACTCTGCTGCAATATGGCTGTTGGGCGTGATGTGACGATGCCAATATCGATGGCGGCATCCCGCATCGCTGCAACGGCTTCGTCATGCAGCGCTTCGATCGATTTCCAGACGAGTTTATTTTGTAAAATTGGCATGCGGATACAATGGATCTGATCATTTTGTTGTGATGCTATCGCATCGGCCTACGGGTAATCTCTCACAGCTTGCCAGATGATACAACCAAACACTCAAAAAGCGGGGTCACAAATGCGCGTGTGATCAGGTTGGCGGGTAGAAAGGCCGGGTGATTTCATCCATTGATTGAAAGGTCGGATATTTTGAGTGTTCTGGCGCATTGGTTTAAATGTGCCTTTCAAATTTTAAAATTTTTCGTAAAAAACTGAAAAAATATCGATTTTAGCTCTTGGCGAAACCCTCTGTGATACTTAGATAAGGGTCGCACAGAACATAGCTTGGGTCGATACATTCTACCATGTCTAAAAAAACCGACAGCGAACATTCAGCAGATCCGCAATCAGGTGATGCCGCACAAGATGCGCCGCCAATCACCGATAGCGATTTGCACAACGCCATTGATCAGGCGGCAACGCCAGAACCGACGGAAGCCGGAGATGACGCGGTACCGCCAGCCGCTACGGATGCTGATGCCGACCCATTGGCGGCCATAACAGCCGAGCGTGATGCGTTGAAAGACCAACTATTGCGCGCGCTTGCCGACACCGAAAATATGCGGCGTCGTAGCGAACGCGAGGCCGAAACAGCTCGTAAATACGGGCATACCCAATTTGCCCGCGACCTTGTTGGCGCGATTGATAATTTGGCACGGGCGCTGCAATCAGCACCCGAAGACAAAACTGCGCTTGATGA
>JADHLR010000080.1 GCA_016780525.1 Candidatus Puniceispirillum sp. | reverse complement strand
CCCCGATAATCAAGCATCAGCGCATCTTCAAACCCCTGCTTTTCAGCTTCATGTTTGGACAAGGTACAGATCATGTAAAGCCCGGCGGCTTTTGCATGAACCGGCGCTGACTCTGGTGCCGGACGCCGCCATTTGGCGATATCGAGCCTAATGCCCTTCATTTTGGTTTCCGGGTCAAAATAGCTTGGCCATTCCCACGCCGCGATCGCCAGATGCGCGGTGGTTTGTTGCGCCGAGATCGCCATCATTTCTGACCCACGCCAACAAAATGCCCGCACATAACCGTCGGTAATATCGTTCGCCCGCACCACCTCAAGTTTTGCCGCCTCTAGCGTAGCGTCTGCAATCGGCACATCAAAATCGAGCAGATTTGCCGATGCCCGTAACCGCGCTGTATGCTCTGCGCCCTTGAACACCCGGCCCGAATAGACCCGCTCGCCCTCGAATACCATGCTGGCATAATGCAGCCCATGACTTAAGGTGTGCGTCTTCGCATCACGCCACGGCACAATTTCACCATCCAGCCAAATGCTTCCATCGCGGTCGTCAAACGGAATGAGTGCCATGCTATGCTCCCTAGAATTTATCGCTACAGAAGAACATCCGCGCCGAATGAATGGTTCCATTTCGGCCGTTTTATGTTATTGTTCTACGTCGTTCTTTATATCACTTACCATTATTATTGGTCAACATGGCTGACATAAAACCAATTGGCAAGGCGCTTTTTCTCCGCGAGGAAGAATTGCGCCGGGGCATCGAAATGATGTTTTTTGCCTATCGTGACTTCACCGGCGAGGCCGACTCGATTTTAGCTGAGCAGGATATGGGCCGCGCCCATCACCGCGCCATTTATTTTATTGGTCGCCACCCGGGAATCACTGTGAGCGATCTTTTGAGCATTTTGAATATTACCAAACAAAGCCTGTCACGGGTGCTGTCCGGGTTAATGAAAGACGGATTTGTTCTGCAGAAACCCGGCGCATCCGACCGCCGCCAGCGGCTGCTCTATCTGACCGAAACCGGCATTGCGCTCGAAGCCCGTCTGACCGCGCTGCAGGGCCGCCGATTTGCCGCTGCATATCGCGAGGCTGGTGCCGAGGCTGTTGACGGATTCCAGCGGGTATTGCGGGGCTTGATGGAGCAGGATACTTTAGAACAGATGAAACAGCAGATTCCGCCGACCAGCGACGCCTAAAAACCTTTTTTATGAAAGGCGACTATGAAAGAGCATCATATTCTGGTGATTGATGACGATGAACGTCTGCGTGTTTTGCTGCGACGCTTTCTTGAGGAAAGCGGGTTTCGCGTGACAGATGCCGGAAGTGCGCAAGAAGCGCGCAGTATTTTACAGGGTATGGCGTTTGATATATTGGTGGTTGATGTGATGATGCCCGGCGAAACCGGCATTGAATTTCTTGCCGATTTACGCAAAGACGACCCGGTGCCGGCGTTATTCCTGACCGCCAGATCCGAGACCGAAAGCCGTATCGAAGGGTTGGAGGCGGGCGCCGATGACTATATGTCGAAACCGTTTGAACCACGCGAACTGGTGCTGCGGATTCAACGCATTTTACAGCGCAACGTGGTAAATGAGCAGAAAACAGCGGCTAATGATGTCAGGTTCGGGCCGTTCCATTTTGACATTGTTTCTGGTCTGCTGACCAAGGCCGGGAATCGCCTGCATATCACCACCGCCGAGCAGCAATTGCTTGGCAGTTTTGCCGAAGCCCCAAATACCGTGTTATCGCGAGATGATTTATCAAACATCCTGGACGGGCGCATGGAGGGGCGGTCAATTGATGTGGCGGTGGCCAGACTGCGCCGCAAGCTGGAACCAAATCCACGCCACCCGGTTTATTTGCAGACGGTACGCAACCGTGGGTGGATGCTGCGCACCGACATTGCCCAACCAGCACGGCAGGTGTAGCCAGCGATGCAGCTTCGCGAATTTCTTCCAAAAACGCTATTTGGCCGGATGCTATCGATCATTCTGGTGCCGATGATTCTTGTGCAGGTGATCACTGTTTTCATTTTTTATGAGCGGCACTGGGATACCGTCACCCGGCATATGGCGGCGAATCTGTCGTCCGAAATAGCCTTCCTCATTGGCGATCTTGGCACCAGCCCGAACGCCGAACAAATCGAGACGGTGATTGCCGATGGCTGGCAGTTTTTTAATTTTCCGGTGAATTTTGAAACGGCACTGACGCTGCCCCAAAAAAATAACAGCATCCCCAAAACCTACGCTGAAGAAATGCTGCGTACCGAGCTCGGCAAACGCCTGTCACAAAATTGGCAGGTCGATGTCGACACTGACCCCAACCTGATTTTTATCGATATCCAGTTTGATACGGGTGTGTTGCGGGTCTATGCCAGCCGCAAACGTATTTTCAGCTCAACCAGCTGGACTTTCATTGGCTGGACTATTGGCAGTTCAATTTTGATGTTTGGCGTCGCCCTGGTGTTTTTGCGCGGTCAGGTACGCCCCATACACCGTCTTGCCAACGCCGCCAGACAATTGGGACTGGGCCGTCCGGCACCCGATTACCGGCTCGAGGGCGCGCGTGAAGTAAGGCTGGCAGGCCGCGCTTTTCAGGCGATGCGACATCGGATCATGCGGCAGCTTAATGAACGCACCGAAATGCTGGCCGGGGTCAGTCACGATTTGCGCACGCCGCTCACACGTATGCGGCTACAACTGGCTTTGATGCAAACCCATCCTGATGCCGAGGCAATCGGCAATGATATCGACGACATGGAGGAAATGATCGACGCCTATCTGGCATTTGCAGCTGGCGAAGGCGAAGAACAGCCGCAGGAAACCGATGTGTCTGCCTTGCTTGCCCGACTTGTCGAACAGGCCCAAAAAGCGCATAAATTTGATATCAGCTTTACCCCGCCAAGCGAGCCTCTGCCGGCCTTTCCGGTTCGCAAAAACGCGATCCAGCGGGCCTTTTCAAATCTCATCTCAAACGCCATTCGCTATTCGACAAAAACCGAAGTGTCGCTGCGGGTACGTAATGATGAGGTTATTTTCAGTTTTGATGATAATGGCGCCGGCATCCCTGCAGAACGCAGACAGGATGCCATTCGTCCCTTTATCCGGCTCGAGGAGTCGCGAAACCGGCGCACCGGTGGCGCTGGTCTGGGGCTGTCGATCACCAGTGATATTGTGTTGAACCATGGCGGCGAACTGGCTTTAGGTGATTCCGAACTCGGCGGCTTGCGCGTGACAATCAAGCTGCCAATTTAGCCGCCGACACATTCCCTCATCTGATCGCTCATACGGCCATCTAATACAGCCTGCCACCATTCGGCACAGCATATGTCGGCTGCATCAGCACCACTTCGCCAGCGGCATCCGGCACGCCCAGCGTCAGCACTTCCGACATAAATGGGCCAATTTGTCTTGGCGGAAAATTCACCACCGCCAACACCTGCTGGCCAATCAGCTCATCACACGCATAATGCGCGGTGATTTGCGCAGACGATTTGCGGGTGCCAATCTCATCGCCAAAATCAATCTCCAGCTTATAGGCCGGTTTGCGTGCTTCGGGAAATGACTGGGCCGCGATGATGGTGCCAACCCGTATATCGAGTTTCAAAAAATCATCAAATTCTGCGTCAGTCATTATCTACCCCGTAACGTCCGGCTGCGGCGGCATCATCTCGGCCGCTATCGGCCTGCTGCTGTTCACCTTGGCGAAACAGCCGCAGGCTGATCGCCCATTCCTCGGCCTGTTGCAAGCGCCGGTCAAGCGCCTTCATCGTCGGCGCGAGATCCGGGCTGTCATCTTTCATCCAGTCACGCGCCACCATCATCACCACGCCAACAACACCTTTGATGCGCAGCATCCCGCGCCAGCCCTCACAGCTATCGCCAGCCATCGCCAACATCCGGCGGGTTACATGTTGCAAATTGAGGCCCAGCGCCACGCCAAGGTCAGGCCGCGTACGGGCGGCGCGGTTCACCGCTTCGATCTGCACCCGATAGGGGGCATAAACCTCAAACCGGTGCATCAGCGCTTCGAGAATTTTTTCCCGAATGGATATCTCGCCGGCATCTTCGATATCGGCAAAGCTCTCTAACACAGCCTGATCGTCAAGTGCTGCCATTTTTCCCAAGACAAGCCGTTGCGGATCGCCCGCCACCGCGCTCGCCAATGCAGCATCGACACCGACATTCTGGGCAATCTCGTGCAATGACAAAGCTGCCAGTGGCCGTGCGCCCAGCTGCTGCCATGCCTCATCGGCAAGCTTCGCAAAAATCTGTGCGGTTTGCTCGGCACCAGTCGCAGACTGCATCATCATACCCACCCTTGTGAATGACAGCGGCGACATGATGTCAGCCGCCTGATGTGGGTCATTATATCAGAAAAAAACCGGATCAGGCTAGGCTCCAAGCGCGACAGCGCGCGCTTTTGCCGCTTTTACAGCTTGTTCAATCAGCGGTGTCAGGCCATTTTCGTCCATCAATACGGCCAGTGCCGCGGCTGTAGTGCCGCCCTTGCTGGTCACATTTTCGCGCAGAACCGCCGGCGACTCGTCAGCCGCCTCGATCAGCGCACCGGCACCACTTACGGTGGCTTCGGCCAGTTGTGTGGCGAGTGCCGCCGGCAGCCCGGCGGCAATACCGGCCGCTGTCATCGCCTCGGCCAGCAAAAACACATAGGCCGGGCCAGATCCAGACACAGCGGTCACCGCATCCATCAAACTCTCGTCATCAATCGCCACAACCGCACCAATGGTGCCGAGCAATTGTGTCGCCAATGGCACTAAATCAGCCGCGGCATGATCCGCATACAGCGCGGTCACACCTTTACCGATCGCCGCCGGGGTATTCGGCATCGCCCGCAAAATCGGCGCCCCGGCACCCAGCCGCGCCTGTAACCAGCCTGACGAAATACCCGCCGCAATTGTTAAAAATGCGGTATCCGCATCGCGCAATGATCCGATGGCGGCAATCGCCTCATCCATCATTTGCGGCTTTACCGCCAGCACGATCATCGAACTCACCGGCGCCCCGGACGCCATCGCCGTCTGGCAGTCGCTGTAGATCACAACCCGGCTGTGCGCATCCGCCCAACCGAGATGCTCATGATACGGCTCAATAATGGTGAAATTGGCATCCAGTGTGGGATCAGCCAGCCAGCCCCGGAGCATCGCACTGCCCATTTTGCCACATCCCAACAGCGTGATCTGCAGCGCCGCCATGGCCGCCTCAGGCCTCGCCTTCGGTGGTGAACATAGCGATATCTGCGGCATCTGTTGCCAACACATCATTATGCGCCACCTGATAAATCGCCGGATAGCAATGCTCACACTCACCGAGCATGATATCGACTACATCTTCAATCTGTTCCGGCGTTGCCCCGCCAGCACCGCGTAATGCCAGCGTATAGCGCATTTCAAGCTCGCCAGTGGTGACATCAAGCCCCAGATGACCAATGAATATCTGCTTGTTCAGCAATGACGCCAACAACGCCATTTCGCCGTAGCGCATCGGCGCGGTCTGCACATCAATTCGGCAGCTCACCTGCATCGCCGCTTCATCATCCCGCCAGATCACAGCCAATTGGTAATCACACCATTTGCCCGGCACTTCAACCAGCACGGCATTCTCGCCGCGGCTTTGCAACAGCCAGTCATGCGTCACGACAAAGCGGGTGACCAACTCAATCGGGTCATCGAGAACAATATCGGTTTGCTGTCGGCTGGGTGCCATTGATTTTGTCCCTTCCGGACGGCCGCGCATGGGCGCGCGACGACCCAAGTAAAATGACAAAACCGGCTGGTCTGTTCAACCAAATTCAACACAATATTTTGTGTGTGCTCAGGTGAAAACCACATCAATTTGTGGTTTTTGGCTGTTTTCTGCTGATTCGCAACGGCTGGTTAATGCTATTATTTTTTGGCTTTTTTCGCCGCTGCGGTGGTGGCTTTTGCGGGTTTGCGCCGGGCTGGCTTGGCGGCGGGCGAATCAGCCCCCTTCGGGATCTGTGCCTCCAGCGCTGAAAGCCTCGCGGCGACAGCTTCATGACGGGTGCGCAAGGCATCGAATTCTTCGCGCGTCACCAAGCCGCGTGCATTCAGACTACGCTCCATACGTTGCCGGATCATATTGTCAATTTCTTCGCGCATGCCGCCAAAGGCAGAAGCCGCACCATTTGCCATCTGCGCCAGATCGGCCATAAAATTTGAACGCATCGCCATTTCAAAACACCCCTTATGGTATGGCACTTCTCATTGATCGCACCAAAACTGTCATATTACCCTAGTTACTTATCATACATAATAAGGCTACAGTACGCTGGCAAGGTTAACAGCGTATCAGCAACAACAAACAGCGGTTACAGATGTTCAGCTTCACTACAGTCATCGGCACAATCACCGGCACAATAACCGGCACAAGCATCGGCACCAACGGTGCTATCATTTTACCCGAATTCAACAAATTTGCCGTGCAATTTGGCGCGTTTGGCATTCGCTGGTATGCGCTTGCCTATCTTGTTGGGCTGCTTGGTGGCTGGCTGTTGTTGCGGCGCGAGGCGAAAGACCCGCAATCACCGCTGACAATTGAAACTGTCGACACGCTATTAAATTATGTGTTGTTCGGCATCATTATCGGCGGCCGTCTTGGTTATATTATATTTTATAACAGCGCCTATTACCTGGCGCATCCGGCTGCCATTTTACGCATTTGGGAAGGCGGCATGGCCTTTCATGGGGCTTTATTGGGCATTGCCATCGCCCTTCTGATCATGGCGCGGCGTCACCAATTACGGTTTTTTTCGCTGACCGACCGGGTCTGCTTCGTGGTGCCGATTGGCCTGTTTTTTGGCCGCCTGTCAAATTTCATCAATGGCGAACTTTACGGCCGCGTTACCACCGTGCCTTGGGCAATGATATTCCCAAACAGTGATGGTCAGCCCCGCCATCCAAGCCAGCTCTATGAGGCTGGCCTCGAAGGGCTGTTGCTTGGGGTCGTTATGCTGATTCTATGGCGTCGTGGCTGGTTGCGGCAGGATGGTCGCCTCACGGGTGTTTTGCTGGCTGGCTATGGGCTGGCCCGCAGTCTGATCGAATTTGTCAGAGAGCCGGATGCACAGCTTGGTTTCATATTGGGCAATTTCAGCATGGGGCAAATATTGTCATTCCCGATGATTATTTTCGGACTATATTTGATCATGCGCAAACCGGCCGCTTCACAACCGCTCGACTCATCCCGGTGATAGCGCATGTCTGACGAGTCACAGCAACGTGCGCCAACACCGACAGCAAGCGAGGCCATTCAGTCGATTCTGATGGACAGAATTGCACAAAGCGGGCCGCT
>JADHLR010000079.1 GCA_016780525.1 Candidatus Puniceispirillum sp. | reverse complement strand
GGGAATAAAAAAGCGGTGGTGAAAGATGACATATTTTCAGATCCATTGAACGCCAACGCGCCGGCTGGCAAAAAAATTGTTCGCACTCAGCTTTGCCCAAGGTCGCTGTAAGCTTTGCCCGAGAAAGCCATGACTGGGTTGAGCTATTCCAGATTTTCACCAAGAAGGCAAGTTTTTGCGGTCATCACAGCACCCAGCGGACGCCCTTTATAACCCTAAAAAACCCAAGCAAAGGCTTGCAAACCCGCCAGTATTGTGTATTGTGCGCCACAGTTTGGCAGAAAAATAGCTGTCAGGCCTAACATCACTGGTCTAAATCCTTGCCGGAAAATCCGGTTGGTTGAGATGCAAACGAGGTGGCCGCAAGCCATCTTTGCGCATCCCAACAATGAGCCATAAGGAGTTATCATGCGCTTGTATGAAAGCGTGTTTATCGCACGCCAAGATATTACCTCTGCCCAGGTTGAAGCCATGGCAGATGAATTTGCCGAAATCATCACATCTGCTGGCGGTTCAATCAAAAAACGCGAATATTGGGGCTTGCGGAGCCTTGCCTACCGGATCAAGAAAAACCGGAAAGGCCATTATGTCATGTTCAACATGGAAACAGGCCCCGAGGCGTTGCGCGAATATGAGCGCATCATGGGTCTGAATGAAGATGTTTTGCGGTTTCTGAACCTGCATATCGAAGAAGTTGAAGACGGCCCGTCAATCATGATGCAGGCAAAAACCGAGCGTTCGTCTCGTGGCCCGCGCGAGCATGGTGATGATAACGCACCCGCCGCCAAAGATGGCAGCACTGAAAAGAGCGAGGACTAATCCATGACACAGTTAGAAATCAAACGCGAAGCTGTTCGCAAACCGTTTAACCGTCGTCGCAAAGCATGTCCGTTTTCAGGCCCGAATGCGCCGAAAATTGACTATAAAGACACCAAGCTGTTGCTGCGCTTTACCTCGGAACGCGGCAAGATTGTGCCATCACGCATCTCGGCTGTATCAGCCAAGAAACAGCGTGAACTCGCAACCGCCATCAAGCGCTCGCGCTTTCTGGCACTTATGCCTTATGTCACCGAATAGGCATAGCCGGATCACAGGAGATCAATAACATGCAAATTATTCTTCTTGAGCGCATCGAAAAGCTTGGCCAGATGGGCGATCTGGTCAATGTCAAACCTGGATATGCGCGGAACTATCTGCTGCCTCAAGGCAAAGCCTTGCGGGCAAATAAAGCCAATATGGAGCGGTTTGAGTCAGAGCGCGCGCAGCGTGAAGCTGACAACCTGACACAGCGTTCTGAAGCTGAAACCGAAGCCAAAAAGATGGACGGACTGGCTGTCAACATGGTGCGGGCAGCGTCGGAAATGGGCCAGTTGTTCGGCTCGGTCACATCACGCGATATTGCCGAGGCTGTTACCGAAGCCGGCTTTACCATTGACCGCAGTCAGGTGGTTATGGATCGTGCCATCAAAGCGCTTGGTCTGACCGAAACCCGTATCCGCTTGCATCCTGAGGTGTCCGTATCGGTCATCGTCAATATTGCGCGGTCACTTGCCGAAGCCGAAACCCAGCTGAAAACGGGTATCGCCGTGACCGGTGAGGTCAATGACGAGGCTGATGATGCGCCAGCAGAACAGCAGGCAAGCGATGCCGAAGCTAATGCCGCCGCCACAAGCGATGATGCGGCGAGCGACGCCGAGAATGCTGGCGATGCGGCAGATGACGACCAATCATAGCATCAGTGGCATAACGCTATAGCCTCACTGATATAAAGACTGATAAAAGCCGGGGCGATAACCCCGGCTTTTTTTATCCCCATAATCCCCACAAGTAACATCGGCTGGCGGGCAATAAGCTGATGTGAAGTTGCGCAGTATTGGTTATATATTGTCTATGGCTGACGAACTGACAAATATTAAGGATTTTCCGCTGGCGGGTGCGCCGTCGACAGCGCCACGCAGCATGCCGCATAATCTGCCGGCTGAACAAAATTTGCTGGGTGCGATTCTTCTCGATAACAGCGTCATCGAACGCATCGATGACCGGCTTGTCGACGCCCATTTTTATGATCCGTTGCATGGCCGTATTTTCACCACGATGCAGCGGCTCATCGAACGCGGCCAGCTGGCCAACCCAGTGACACTCAATAGCTTTTTTGCCAATAGCGCCGAGGCTGAAGATGGCGATGTCGGCAGTTACCTCAGCGAGCTTGCAGATGGTGTTATCAGCATCACTCAGGCGCCTGATTACGCGCATACCATTTATGAAGCGCATATCCGCCGCGAACTGATTCTGATTGGCGACGAGGTGATTTTTGACGCCAGCCAGCCAACCATTGAGGCGCCGGCAAATCTGCAGATCGAAGCTGCCGAGGCAAAATTATTCAAATTGGCCGAGACCGAAACGGCAAGTGCCGGGCTGCGTGGGTTTGATAGTGTGATCACCGCCAGCATCACTCAGGCGGATCTGGCACGCAAAAGCGATGGTCACCTGTCTGGCACCAGCACCGGTCTGACCGATCTGAATAATTTACTTGGCGGTTTGCATAAATCGGATTTGATTATTCTGGCTGGTCGTCCGGCGATGGGTAAAACCGCGCTCGCCACTAATATTGCGTTTCATGCGGCGACCACCACCCGCAGCGGCGAGGCATCTGTTCCTGTTGCGTTTTTCTCGCTGGAAATGGCGGCCGAACAGCTTGGCACAAGAATTTTGAGTGAACGCGCGCAAATTGATTCAGAACAGATCCGGCGTGGCAAGCTGGACGGGCCTGAATTCGACAGATTGGTTAGCGCCAGTAACAGTATTTCAACGGCACCCTTTTTTATCGATGACACCCCGTCTTTATCGGTATCGCAATTGGCCAGCCGCGCCCGCCGGTTAAAGCGCACCTCCGGGCTTGGCCTGATCGTTGTCGATTATTTACAGCTTCTCACCCCGCAGCTTGGCGTCAGATCAGAAAACCGCGTACAGGAAATTTCCAACATTAGCCGCACGCTAAAGGCGATTGCTAAGGATTTGAATGTACCAGTGGTAGCGCTGTCGCAGCTTTCGCGGGCGGTCGAAATGCGCGAGGACAAACGGCCAAATCTGGCAGATTTGCGCGAGTCAGGATCAATCGAGCAGGATGCTGATGTGGTGATGTTTGTATATCGCGAAGAATATTACTTGAATAAACGTGAACCCGAACGCAAAATGGAAGAATCAGAAGACAGTTTCAACATCCGGCATGATGAATGGCTATCGCGCATGCAAACATCTGAAAACAAAGCCGAAGTGATTGTTGCCAAACAGCGGCACGGCCCCACCGGCGCGGTTCAGGTGCATTTCGAAAAGCGCTTTACACATTTCACTGATCTCACCGATGCCAGTCAGCTTCCTGAAGGATTCTAGACCGAATGTCACTGCCGATGATGGGACATGCCGATAGCTGTTTGCGGATCGATCTTGACGCTATTATTACCAATTGGCGCTATATCGACAGCCTGTCATCTGCCGCCACAACAACCGCCGCAATGGTCAAGGCAAATGGCTATGGATTAGGCGCAAAAGAGGTGGCGACGGCACTGGCCCGTGCCGGATGCACCGAATTTTTTGTGGCAAATCTTGGCGAAGCCATTGAGTTGCGCCAGCATCTTGACGAAGGCGGCTATGAGCGGCTGCATATTATGACCCTGCATGGCTGTCATCTGAACCAGCTTGACGATTATGCCGCATTTCGGATCACCCCCGTATTGAATGATCTTGAACAGCTGTCACGCTGGCGCCTGTTCAGCCAGCAGCGACAAAAAACCGGGTCCGGCAGATTGCCAGCCATGCTGCATATCGACACTGGCATGACCCGGCTTGGTCTGGACGCTGATCAAGCCGACTGGTTGATCCAGAACAAAGCCGCGCTCGATGGTCTCGATTGCCGCTATATTATGAGCCATCTGTCATCTGCCGAAGTCACCGGCGACCCGACCAACGCCGCACAGTTGGCCGCTTTTAACGAGTTGCGCAGCTGGTTTCCCGGCATGCCTGCAAGCCTTGCCAACAGTGCCGGCAGCATGCTGTCACCCGATTTCCATTTTCAAATGACACGCCCCGGTAGCGCCCTTTATGGTGTGCATCCGGGCGATATTCCAACAGGCAAGCTGGCCCCCGTGGTCAGGTGGCAAGCGCGGATCATGCAGGTGCGACGCGCCAAAGCCGGCGATCGTGTGGGCTATGGTGGCACACACCAGCTCGGCCGTGATTCGACAATCGCCACCATCGGGGTGGGGTATGCCGATGGCTATAGTCGCATGCTCGGGGGCAAGGCGCAGGTGCTTATCGGCAGCCAGACCGCACCGGTGGTTGGCGAAGTATCGATGGATAGCATGACCGTCGATGTGACCGATGTTGATGCGGCGCATTTGCGGCCCGGCACCGTCGAATTGCTGCATGACGGTTATGATCTGTCGCATATAGCTGGTGACGCCGAGACCATTTCCTACGAAATTCTGACAAAACTTGGCACCCGCCCCAAGCGCCATTACCTAAATTCATAAAGATTCTATTAACGGTAGCCAAAAAACCGAAATATCGGCATAACCAACAGATAGATTGACGCGGCAAGAAGTGAGACAATTGTTACTAATGCTCAGCTTTATCCAAAATATGGGTCGCACCGCGCTGAATTTTCTATCGGCTCTCGGGCGGATCACCCTGTTTTCGGTGGTCGCCATCAGATGGATTTTTACCCCGCCCTATTATTGGCAACAATTTTTCCGCCAGACACTTGATATTGGCTATTACTCGCTGCCGGTGGTGGGGCTGACAACATTGTTTTCCGGCATGGTGCTGGCGCTGCAATCCTATACCGGTTTTGCCCGGTTTTCGGCGGAAGATACGGTGGCAACCGTTGTGGTGCTATCGGTCACACGAGAGTTGGGGCCGGTATTGGCCGGTTTGATGGTGGCTGGCCGCATTGGTGCCTCGATGGCAGCAGAGATCGGCACCATGCGCGTGACCGACCAGATCGACGCACTCGACACATTATCCACAAGGCCAATGCAATATCTGGTGGCACCGCGGCTGCTGGCCGGCACATTATGCTTGCCGTTTCTGGTTTTGATTGGCGATATTATCGGCGTGTTTGGCGGCTACATCGTCGGCGTATTCCGTCTTGGATTTAACCCGGCGATCTATCTGTCCCGCACGCTTGAATATCTGGAAATTTCAGATGTGACACTGGGGCTGATCAAAGCCGCGGTGTTTGGCTTTCTGATTGCCTTGATGGGGTGTTATCACGGCTATCATTCCGGGCGCGGGGCCGAAGGCGTGGGGCGGGCCACGACGAATGCGGTGGTGTCCGCATCGATTCTGATCCTGATTTCCAACTATCTTGTCACTGCACTGTTTTTTGGGGTGTAAGGGATGCCAACGACTCCAAAAATTGAGCTTCAGGGCGTGGCCAAGTCATTTGGCGATAACGCTGTTTTAAAAGATATCAATCTACAGGTGGCGGCCGGTGAATCGCTGGTCGTTATCGGCACCTCTGGCTGTGGCAAATCAGTCACCCTGAAATGTCTGAACGGGCTGATCACGCCTGATCGGGGCAGCATCAAAATCGATGGTGTCGAAATTCTGGGGGGTGGCCGTGCCGCGTTGGAAGATCTGCGCCGTCGTTTTGGCATGACTTTTCAGTTTGGCGCGTTATTTGATTCGCTGCCGATTTGGGAAAATGTGACGTTTCGGCTGCGCCAACAGCAAAAACTGTCAAAAGCCAAGGCGCGCGATATTGCCGCCGCCACGGTGACTGACCTTGGTCTGGCCCCGCATGTGATCGATCAATATCCGGCAGAATTATCGGGTGGGATGCAAAAACGTGTGGCACTGGCCCGGGCCATCGCTGACAAGCCTGAAATTTTGCTGTTTGACGAACCAACATCGGGTCTCGACCCCATTACCGGCGGCGTTATTGACCGGCTGATCATTGATGCGGTGCAGCGTCTCGGTGCCACCACCGTTACCATCAGCCATGACATGGCATCGGTGCGGCGGATCGCTGACAAGGTGGCGATGGTTCATAATGGGGTGATTCTATGGTGCGGTGATGTCAAACAGATGGACAATAGTGGTGTCGCCGAAGTGCATCAATTTGTTCATGGTCTGGCTGAAGGGCCGCTGACACAAACCGCAGCCAGCAAACAAGACGGCCAAGGCTGATGGCACGCAGCTCGGTCAGCTATGTGTGCCAGCAATGCGGCTCGGCATTTCCAAAATGGGCAGGCAGATGTGACGATTGCGGGGCGTGGAACACGCTTGTCGAAGAGCGCAAAGACGCGCCAGCCGGGCCTGGCAAGCGGTCGCATGGCCGGCAAATCACTCTCGAACCGCTGCAAAGCGCCAGCACCGCCAAGCCGCTGCCGCGCATGCAATCTGACATCAGCGAATTTGACCGGGTGGCCGGCGGCGGTTTGGTGCCCGGCTCGGCAACGCTGATTGGCGGCGATCCGGGAATTGGCAAATCCACCCTATTGCTGCAACTGACCTGCAAATTATCCAGCGCCGGGTTCCGCGCGGCCTATATATCAGGCGAAGAATCAGCCGATCAGGTGCGGATGCGGGCCAACCGGCTAGGGCTTTCCGATGCCACTGTTGAACTTGGCACAGCGACCAATGCCAGCGATATTGCCGCGTCAATGACCGGTGCAGAGCGCCCCGATATTGTGGTGATTGATTCGATCCAGACAATGTTTTTGCCGAGCCTTGATTCGGCACCCGGCACCGTGTCACAGGTCCGCGCCAGTGCGCAGGAGCTGATCCGCGCGGCAAAAAATAACCGCGTTGCGCTGTTGATTGTTGGCCATGTCACAAAAGACGGGTCGATTGCCGGGCCGCGTGTGCTCGAACATATGGTTGATGCCGTTTTACATTTTGAGGGCGACCGGTCGCATCATTTCAGAATTTTGCGCGGCGTCAAAAACCGGTTTGGTGCCACCGATGAAATCGGCGTGTTTGAAATGGTCGAAGCCGGCCTTGCTGAAGTGCCAAACCCCTCTGAGCTTTTTCTGGCCGACCGACGTGATGATGTGACCGGCGCGGTGGTTTTTGCCGGCATTGAGGGTAGCCGCCCGGTGCTGGTCGAAATAGAGGCGCTGGTTGCGCCATCGTCACTGGCAACGCCGCGACGCAATGTTGTCGGCTGGGACAGCAGCCGACTTGCCATGCTAACCGCCGTTCTCGAAGCGCGATGCGGTGTGCCGCTATCGGGGCGCGATATTTTCCTGAATGTGGCCGGCGGTTTAAAAATTTCCGAAACGGCCGCTGATCTCGCCGTTGCCGCCGCGCTAATTTCCTCGGTCACCGGCAGACCGGCAC
>JADHLR010000078.1 GCA_016780525.1 Candidatus Puniceispirillum sp. | reverse complement strand
CAAATTATGGTGCCAATGTGACCCGAGTGAATGGCAATTACGAGGCGTCGTTGGCCGCCTGCAAGGCCGATGCCGAAGCGCATAGCTGGCATATCGTGTCCGACACGTCCTGGACGGGCTATCGAAACATTCCGCTGTTAATCATGGCTGGCTATACGCTGATGGGGCAGGAAGCGATCAAACAGCTTGGCGCAAACAAGCTGACACATTGTTTTTTGCCGGTTGGTGTTGGCGGCCTCGCCGGCGGTATCGTTGCGCCAATATGGCAGCAGATGAACGCCGACTTACCATGTATGATTTCGGTTGAGTCACATATGTCGGCATGTTTTCTCGAAAGCATCGCCGCGCAAACCCCGACATTGGTCGATATTTCCGAAGAAACGCTGATGGCTGGCCTGTCATGTGGCGAGGTTTCGGCGTTGGCATGGGAACTGTTACAGCCATCGCTGAGCCATTGTCTGGCGATTGATGACGCGGCGGTAGCACCGCTTATGGCAAAATTTGCCGATGGCACAATTGGCGGTATGCCAATTGAGGCTGGCGAATGCGCCACCTCTGGTCTGGCCGCGCTGCTTGCCGCCAAACAGGATCCACAGCGATGGCAGCAACTCGGGCTATCGGCTGATTCGGTGATCTTGCTGATCGGCACCGAGGGCGCGACCGATGCCGATATTTATGCGGAACTCACCGCTGCCGGACAAAGCTAAATGCACCGGCCGCCACGCGCTTTTGAAGAGGCTGAATTTGCGGCCCGCTGCGCCGCGGCACAGGCGGCGATGCAACAGGCCGGCGTTGCCGCAACATTGCTGACAAGCGAAGCCGAGATACGGTATTTTACCGGCTTTATGACGCAATTCTGGCAAAGCCCGACACGGCCATGGTTTGTCGTTATGCCGTTATCCGGCAAACCGATTGCGGTGATCCCGTCAATCGGCGCGCCGTTGATGCGGCAGGGTTATGTTGGTGACATTATCAGCTGGGCATCACCGGATGAAGATGATGATGGCATTACGCTTGTCGCTGATGTCATCCGGCAACATGTCAGCAAAGATGCGGCACTTGGCATGCTCATGGGGCGCGAAACAGCGGTGCGGATGCCGCTTGCCGATCTGTTCGCCCTACAAAAAATTTTGGGCATGCCGCTGCGTGACATGCCGCTGCGTGACATGACGGCCGCGATCCAGAAAATCCGCATGGTCAAATCACCAGCCGAACAAGCAAAGCTGCGTTATATCTGCGGCATTGTTGCCGATGTTTTCGAACATGTGCCGGAATGGCTACGGCCGGGCATGCCGTTGGATGCCTGTTTTCGCCGGTTTAAAATGGATGCGCTGGAACGCGGTGTTGATGATGTCAGCTATCTTGTCGGCGCTGCCGGGGCTGGCGGTTATGATGATATTATCGCCCCACCCACCTCGACGCCGGTTGCCGCTGGTGATGTGGTGATGTTTGATACAGGCTGCGTCTGGGATGGGTATTTTAGCGATTTTGACCGGAATTTCAGCATCGGCCCGCCCAGTCAACAGGCCGCCGACGCGCATAAAACATTATTTGATGCCACCGAGGCGGCGCTGGCCATGTTGCGGCCCGGCATCACCGCTGCTGATTTATTCACCACGATGGACAAAATATTACGGCCGGGCGGGTCTGCTGGTGGGGATGCTGGTAGGGATGATGTTGGCCGCTATGGTCACGGGCTTGGCATACAATTGACCGAAACCCCATCCCATACAGCCTGGGACAGAACCGAAATCACCGCCGGCATGGCGCTCACCATTGAACCATCAATCAGCTATGGCAACGGGTTTGTGATGGTTGCCGAGGAAAATCTTCTGGTGCATGACGATCATATCGAATTGCTGTCACGTCGGGCGCCACGCGATCTACCGGTGATCTGACTCCGCTGCCAGCAAAATTGACGAATCGACCTTGCGCAATTCCGGTTGCCCGCACAGACCCATGGTTAAATCAAGCTCTTTATGGATAATCTCCAGCGCCTTGGTGACGCCAGCCTGACCGCCGGCCCCAAGCCCATATAAAAAGGCCCGTCCGATCAATGTCCCTTGCGCCCCCTTGGCGATGGCGCGCAATACATCCTGACCAGATCGTATGCCCCCATCCATCCATACTTCCGCTTTATCACCAACAGCATCAACAATGGCTGGCAGCGCTTTGATCGCCGACAACGCCCCATCGAGCTGGCGTCCGCCATGGTTGGATACGACAATCGCATCAGCCCCGACATTTACCGCAGCGCGCGCATCTTCCGCATCCAAAATACCTTTGATGATGACTTTGCCGCCCCATTGTTTGCGGATTTCTTTTACATCATCCCATGACAGCGACGCATCAAACTGGCTGACTGTCCAATCGGCCAGTGATGACATGTCTTTAACACCTTTGACATGCCCGACAATATTACCAAATTGTCGCCTCTTGGTGCCAAGCATACCCAGACACCAAGCCGGCTTTTGCACCAAATTCATCAGATTGCGCAGCGTTGGTTTTGGCGGCGCACTCAACCCATTACGGACATCCTTGTGACGCTGGCCCATGATTTGCAGATCCAGTGTGATCATCAATGCCGAGCATTTCGCCTCGCGCGCACGATCGACCAACCGCCGGATAAAATCGCGGTCACGCATCACATAAAGTTGGAACCAGAATGGCGTGCTGCTATACGCCGCCACATCCTCAATCGAACAGATCGACATTGTCGACAAGGTGAAAGGCACACCAAAATCGGCCGCCGCCTTTGCCGCCAGTATTTCCCCATCAGCATATTGCATACCGGTCAGCCCGGTTGGTGCCAACGCCACCGGCATGGTGGTGGTTTCGCCAAGCATCGGCATTTTGGTGTCGCGGGTGCTGACATCAATGGCGACACGCTGACGGAATTTTATCGCCTGCAAATCATCTTCATTTGCCCGATAGGTGGATTCAGACCACGAGCCGCTATCGGCATAATCGTAAAACATGCGCGGCACACGTTTTTCGGCTTTTTTCCGCAAATCTTCAATACAAGCAATGGCCGTCATTATACACCTTTTTGGTCAACGCATTCTCCGCTTACAATCTCAGCATTGCCAGTGCAAGTCAAAGACTAGCGATAGCGGCGCAGCATCGCACTCATCAAAATCACCGGAATCAACCCGGTTAGCACAATCATCAATGCCGGCAAGGCTGCCTGTTCAAGCATCTCATCCTTGGCAAATTGGTAGGTGTATGTTGCCAATGTTTCAAAATCAAACGGCCGCAATAACAGCGTCATCGGCAGCTCTTTCATAATATCGACAAACACCAGCATCAGCCCGGCGAGGAACGAACTTTTGAGAAGCGGCAGAATAACCTGCCGTAAACTGGCAACATAGCCATGCCCGAGAACGCGGCTGGCGCTCATCAGATTTTTCGGCAACCGCCGCACCCCGGACAGCATCGCGCCATAGCCAACCGCCTGAAACCTGACAACATAGGCCAGTAACAGCAAGCCCATGCTGGCTATCAGAAAGCTGCTGATCATGCCGCCTGACAGAAACCGTAACCCATGGTCGATATAGCCAGCATAGATCAACACACCAATCGCCAGAATCGTTCCGGGAAAGGCATAGCCAGTTGACGACATCAATGCCAGTTTGCGTAATTTTGGCCCGGCCCGAAATGCCGCTGTCAGGACAATGAGGCTGGCAATCAGCATGATCACAATGGCGGCAGCGATGGCAACCATCACACTGTTGGTGACAATCGGCTGGATGGCGAGAAAATCTGCCGCCAGATCACCGCGCAATACAAACCGCAGCAACACGCCAAGCGGAATGAAAAATCCAAATAGCAAAGGCACCAGACATACCAGCCAGCAGACCAATTTGCCGACCGGCGTTGTTGGCAACGCCGCCGGACTGTTTTGCGTGCGGCTGGTGCTGACATATTGTTGGCGCGAGCGGGCATACAGCTCTAGCCCCAACAATCCCAGAATGAACAGAAACCCAACCGAGGATATTTGCGCGGCAGCCACCAGATTATTCATCCCCAACCACACATTAAAAATGCCAAGGGTAATGGTCGGTACGGCAAAATATTCAACCGTGCCAAAATCGGAAACCACTTCCATCATCACCAATGCCAACCCGGCGACAATGGCTGGCCGCGCCAATGGCAGCCCGACATGCCAGAATTGCGATTTATTATGCACCAGTGCAATTTCAAAAAGGCTTGCCGGGGTCAGCCGGAAAGCGATGCGTGTCACCATATAGATATAGGGATATAGCACCGATGCCATGACCAGCATGGCGCCGCCAAGCGATCGAATTTCCGGAAAATAGTAATCGCGCGGCGTTTGCCATCCAAATGCTGTGCGCAATGCGGTTTGTAATGGCCCGGCATATTCAAAAAAATCGGTATAGCAATAGCCAATGATATAAGCCGGAATAGCCGCCGGCAGCAGTAGCATCCATTCCAGAATATTACGGCCGGTAAAATCATAGCGGCTGATCACCCAGGCTGCACTAACACCAAACAGCACAGCCACAACGCCAACCCCGCCCATCAGCGCCAAGGTATTGACGACATAGGTGCCAAGAACGGTATCGACCAAATGCGTCCATAGGCCACCGCTATCGCCAAAAGCTGTCAGTAGCAAGGCCGCGACAGGCCCCAGCAAAAAACAGCATAAGACAACAGTCGAAGCCGACCATTTGTCAATCGGCTGACGCGATGCCAGCGACCAGTTCGATAGAAATGTTGCTACCATCCGACGCGGTCTATGATCATTTGCGCTTGCGGCGCCAGCTCGGCAAGCCGCTCGATTGGCAGCTTGTCCCGCTTAAACGGCCCCCAGCTGGCAAGCTCTGCCGGGGGTGCCACGGCCGGATTGACCGGATATTCGTAATTCACCGTGCCATAGAGTTGCTGCGCCACCTCGCCCGTCAAAAATTCCAGAAACGCAACAGCCTGTTGTTTATTCCGGCTATGTTTGGCAACACCGCCACCGGAAATATTGATGTGATTGCCGCGATCAGCCTGATTGGTAAAAACCAGCCGAATGGCATCTGCCCAACTGCGTTGTTCGGCATCATCATTAAATTTCATATTGCCATAATAATAGCTGTTCATGATGGCAACATCGCAAATGCCCTGAAAAATAGCTTTTGCCTGCGCCCGGTCATTGCCTTGCGGTTTGCGGGCCAGATTGGCGACGAGCTTTTCCGCCCAGCTTTGCGCCGCCTCGGCCCCATGCGCGGCAATCAACGACGCCATCAACGCGCGGTTATAAACATGGCTGCCGGGGCGCGTGCAAATCCGCTGCTGCCACTCGGCATCGGCCAGATCTTCGATACGTTGAATGGCATCAGCCGGCACCCGGTCACGCGCGGTCACAACGATACGCGCCCGTTCAGACAGGCCAAACCAGCGGTTGTCCGAGGCGCGTAAATGCGCCGGAATATTGGCCGTTAAAACAGCCGATTCAACTGACGCGAGCAAATCAAGATTTGCATATTCGGCCAGCCGCGCAATATCCACGGTCAAGATAACATCTGCCGGGCTGGCGGCACCTTCAGCTTGCAGCCGCTGTGCCAGACCTTTCGACGCATAGACAACTTTCGTCTGAATGCCGGTGGCCTTGGTAAATTCATCTAAAAAAGGTTGAATAAGAATCTGCTGTCGATGTGAATAAATATTGATGGTACCGCCGGCGAATGCCTGAACCGGCAACCACAAACACACAGCAACACAGCCAGCCATCAGCCAGCGCAAAATCACGGGACTATTCGCGAAGCTATTTCTCAAGCGATTTCTAAAGCCATTTTCAATGCCAGTTACGCGCATTTTTTCACTCACTCCTGCCCGGCTGTTGTGCCGCATTTAATTTCGCCCACAGCCTTATCAAGATATAGGGTGGCCGGTGCCGAAAAAAAGAAAATTCAGACAAAAATAAAAAGAAATCGCTTCTATTTGCGAATGATTATCATTATCAATAAGAAAATGCAAGCGGTTTCATTTTTGCCTTTAAGCACCTCCGACAATCAGCTATCAACACGCGCGGCACGATTATTTTAAGTACGCATGTATTTTAAGTACGCATGTCTGACGCACGGGATATCATTAAGGGGCATAATTAATGGAACTGTTCAGCGACGCCTGGATTATCGCCGTTCTGCAAATTGTTGCGATTGATATTGTTTTGGGTGGCGACAATGCCATCATTATCGCCTTGGCCTGTCGAAATCTGCCAAAACACCAGAAACGGGCTGGTATTTTATGGGGCACTGCCGGTGCCATTATTTTGCGCGTCATTCTGGTTTTCTTTGCCACCTCCCTGATGGAAATACCCGGCTTGCGATTGATTGGCGGTGTTCTGCTGATCTGGATTGGCGTGAAGTTACTCACCGAAGCCGACTCGCATAGCCTTGATGGCAAGATTGATCAGAGCAGCAATTTGCTGACCGCCATCCGCACCATCATTATTGCCGATTTTGTGATGAGCCTCGATAACGCATTGGCCATCACCGCTGCCGCAAAGGGTGATATTGGCCTTGTCGTCTTCGGTTTAGTGTTGAGCGTCCCGATCATTATTGGCGGAAGCGCGCTGATTTTACGATTGATGGAGCGCTTTCCGCTGATCATTACCGCCGGTGCCGGTCTGTTAGGCTGGCTTGGTGGTGACCTGATTGTCAATGACAAGCTTTTCACGAATTATAATTTTGCGCCAACTGTTGCTGACCCCACCATTGCGGCAACCGTGGGGGCTGTTTTCGTCATCGCTGTTGGTGAATTTTTGGCCAGACGTCGCAAAAAATAACGCCAAAAGAAATAACGCCACTGAACATTAGGCCGGGTTTGCGTTGCGCCAGACAGCGTTGTTTTACTTGGCAGGCAGGCAATTCCTGTTAGCCTGACCATGCCATGTTTTGTTTAGGGAGGCTGTGATGATCGCCAATACACCGTCGATCACTGTTATTGGTTTTGGTGAGGCTGGCGCATCACTGTGTATCGGCTGGAAGCGTGCCGGCGTTCGTAGCTTTGATATCAAACAGACACAGCCGCAGACGCAAGCCGCTATTCTTGCCGCGATGCACAAGCTGGGCGTTGAGAGCGCTGCCGATGCAGCCAGCGCTGTCAGAGACGCCGATCTGATTTTCAGCACGGTCACCGCCGATCAGGCATTTGACGCCGCGTCATCAGTCGCGCCGGGGTTAAAGCCGGGGGCATTTTTCTTTGATCTGAACAGCTGTGCGCCGACAACAAAACAAAAATCGGCAGCTGTGATAGAGGCCGCTGGCGGGCGCTATGTCGATATCGCGGTCATGGCAACCATAACGCCGCATTATCACCAAACGCCGATGCTGATTTGCGGCGATCACTGCGATGCCGCCATGACCGCATTGCAGGCGCTGGAAATGACCCCGACGCTGGTGCCCGGGCCGGTGGGGCGTGCCTCGACAATCAAAATGTTGCGCTCGGTTCTGGTCAAGGGAATCGAAGC
>JADHLR010000077.1 GCA_016780525.1 Candidatus Puniceispirillum sp. | reverse complement strand
GCTGGGAGCGGCCGGCACTTTCAGATGTGAATGCCAGTAGCGGTGGTGCGGTGCATGAACGGGCCTTGTGCGGTCTGCGCATCAACTATGTTGTCGATGTGCAAAAGCGGCACTGGCCGACAGATTGGCGCACTGCCTTTTTCAACATTCTTGCCCTAAAGCCCATGGCTGTGTCACAACAGGACGATGGGTGTGTCATGGAATTTAGCTTTTCTGGTGGCCCGTCATTGCGGCTGATCACCGAACAGATCAATTTGGTGCTTGGTGATCTTGACGATGGTCGGCCAACTAATCTGCAGCCCCGGCACGACATATAATGCCGGACTGCCAAATCACAAATGAAGTGCGATAAAGAGTATGGCGCAGCGGTTAAATTTTGACTCAGCCGATTTTTCCGAAACATTCGACCGGCTGCTTGGCAGCAAGCGCGAAGCTGACAGCGATGTGCATGAAACGGTCGCCGGTATTATTGCCGATGTGCGCGCGCGCGGCGATGACGCCTTGCTGGCATTAACAGCAAAATATGACGGGTTAACAGCTGGCAGTGTTGACGAACTTGCGATATCCGGCGACCGGCTGCACGCGGCGCTGGATGGTCTGGATGATGAACTGCGCCACGCCTTGCAATTGGCCGCAACGCGGATTCAGGCATTTCATGAAAAACAGCGCCCGGACGGGTTTTCTTTCACCGATGACAGCGGCGTGCGGCTTGGTATGCGGCATACGCCGGTTGACGCGGCGGGTCTCTATGTGCCGGGTGGCAAGGCGGCCTATCCGTCATCAGTGTTAATGAATGCCATTCCGGCAATGGTCGCCGGGGTGAAACGGCGGGTTATGGTGGTGCCGGCGCGTGATGGCGAGGTCAATGATCTGGTGCTGGCAGCGGCGGCGCTTGCCGGGGTCACCGAGGTCTGGCGGATTGGCGGTGCGCAGGCGGTGGCGGCGCTGGCTTATGGCACCCAGACGATTGCGCAGGTTGATAAAATTGTCGGCCCCGGCAACGCCTTTGTGGCCGCGGCCAAACGCCAGGTTTTTGGACAGGTCGGGATCGACAGCATCGCCGGGCCGTCGGAAATTCTGGTGGTTGCCGATGCCAATAATGATCCGGCATGGATCGCCGCTGATTTACTGTCGCAGGCCGAGCATGACGAGGCGGCGCAATCAATTTTGATCACGGATGATGTGGCTTTTGCCGATGCTGTCGACGCGGCTGTCACGAAAATTCTGCCAACGCTCGAACGGGCGGCGGTGGCAGGCCAGTCCTGGCGCGATAATGGGGCGATTATTACTGTGCCTCACATGGATGAAATGCCGGCAATCGCTGACCGGATCGCGGCTGAACATCTTGAGCTTGCGCTTGACGACGCAGATGACTGGGCGGACAAAATCACCCATGCAGGGGCAATTTTTCTGGGGCGTTACACGCCCGAGGCGATTGGCGATTATGTGGCCGGGCCAAATCATGTTCTGCCAACAGCGCGCACCGCGCGTTTTTCATCCGGACTTGGTGTTGCTGATTTTATGAAGCGCACCACTTTGGTGTCTTGTGATGCCGGCAGTTTTGCGCAGATTGCCCCGGCCGGTGTGGCGCTGGCGCATGCCGAAGGGCTGGGCGCGCATGCGTTATCGATGCGCATTCGTATGAATCACTAGGGCGGCTATGGCGGGGGCAGACGAAAACAATCACGGCGAACGGCTTGTCAGGATAGAGCTTGATGATGCGACAGGTGCGCGCCGGTCTGCCGAAGCCGAACAGGAACGCGCCATCGCGATCTATGACATTTTGGAAGAAAATAAATTTGGTTTGCCGAACCATGCCGGCCCGTTTCACCTGTATCTGCGGCTTGAAGGGCGGCATGTGCATTTTGATATTCGCAATGCAGATGACATAGAAATTGCCCAGTTTTTCATGGCCATGGGGCCGCTACGGCGGGTTATTCGCGACTATTTTCATGTTTGCGATACCTATTATGATGCCATCCGGACAAAATCGCCGTCGCAGATTCAGGCGATTGATATGGGGCGGCGCGCTTTACATAATGAAGGGTCAGAACTGCTGCAGGCCCGGCTCGATGGCAAAGTGATGACCGATTTCAAAACCGCCAGACGTCTATTTACGCTGATCTGTGTGTTGCAGAGCAAATGAGAGTTGTGACGATATGAGTGACACAAAAAAAGGCGATGTTGTGACGCCAAATTCCGCTGATCAAATCGGGGCTATTTTATTTGCCTGTAACATTAACGCGGTGCGTTCGGCGATGGCGGAAACGATGGTAAAAGATGCTTTTCCCGGCAAAATTTTCGTCGATTCATGTGGCGTAACACCGGGCATTCAGGACGGATTTGCAACCGCGGTGATGCAGGAAATTGGCCTTGATATGAGCGCGCATCAGCCAAAATCCTTTGATGATCTGGATTCAGGCTTTTATGACGTCATTATTTCATTTTCACCCGAAGCCCATGCCGCTGCCGAAGCGCTGACGCAGAATATGGATTGTGCAACATTGTACTGGCCGGTGGATAATCTGGCAAATCTGACAGGAAGCCGTGAAGAAATGTTACGTGCCTATCGCCATGTGCGTGACGATATTCGCCACAAGCTCAGCATCTATTTTGGCAAACCGATTGCAGGAAACACTTGACCTTTCGGCAGATTTTGCGCATGTCTATGACACTGTAATCAGATGGAAAGGGTCTCATGGCCAAGGAAGGCGTAATCGAGTTTTCTGGCACAGTCGCAGAACTGTTGCCGAACGCGATGTTTCGGGTAAAACTCGACAATGATCATGAAGTGCTTGCCCATACAAGCGGCAAGATGCGGAAAAACCGTATCCGGGTGTTGGCGGGTGACCGTGTCAATGTTGAAATGACGCCCTATGATCTCAGCAAAGGCCGCATCACATTCCGCTTTAAATAGCCGGTTGATGCAGCTGTAACCAGCTTCACATAAAAGATGAGACAGAATTTGTGTCATTTTTGCATGGAGATGATTTGTCATGTCTCAGCCGCAGCTGGTGCTTGCCTCAGCATCCCCCCGGCGCCTTGATTTGCTGGCACAAATTGGTGTCCAGCCTGACCTTGTGTGTGCCGCAGATCTCGATGAAACCCCGCAAAAAGGCGAATTGCCGGCGGCCTATGCGCGCCGCATCGCGGTGGCCAAGGCGCAGGCTGTGGGTGCCGGGCATGATGGGCTGATCCTGGCTGGTGACACGGTTGTTGCCTGTGGCCGACGCATTTTGCCGAAAGCTGAAACCGCCGACAGTGCCAGCGCATGTCTGCGTCTTTTGTCCGGCCGTCAACATCGTGTTTATGGCGGTATCGCGCTGATCACCGCCGATCAAAAGCTGCTGGCGCGGGTGGTATGCAGTAAGGTCAGATTCCGCCGGTTGAACGCAGCCGACATCGACGCCTGTATTGCCGCTGGCGATTGGCAGGGCAAGGCTGGCGGCTATGCCATTCAGGGCTTTGCCGCACGCTATATCCGCTATATCGACGGGTCTTATTCAAATATTGTCGGGTTCAGCCTGTATGATGTTGCGGCGCTGTTGGATACGGCTGGCTATCAGCCAGCGCGGCAGCCATGAACCGCTATGATATTTTCGCTGAAATAGCCCCGGGCCAGACCCGGATCGGGTTTTTTGATGCGGCTGGCATTATTCAGGATGTCTGGCTGTGCCGTGATGACCAGCCAGATTTGACCGGGTCGGTGCATCAGGCGCGTGTCGAACAGGTTTTTGCCGGGCAAAACCGGGCGCGTGGGCGGCTGGCTGATGGCACGTCGATCAGCATAAAATTGCCAAAAACCGGCCGCGCGGCGGTCAGCGCGGGTGCTGTTGTTGTGGTCACAATCATCGCGCCGCCACGTCATGGCAAAGCCTGGCAAGCGGTACTGGATGCGCGGCTGGTGGCCGCCGCCTTGGTGCTGCTGCCGGGCCAGTCGGGTATACATCTATCACGCAGTCTTGACGATGAAGCGGCGGCAGATTTACGCAAAATGCTGGCAGAACTACACCTGCCGGACGGGTTTGGGGTGATTTTGCGGCGGCACGCCAGACAGATGATCCGGCCGATGTTGCAGACAGCTATTGATCAGCTTGTCGCCGCATGGCAAGCCGAATCCATAAGCTGTGATCCGGCGGCGCCCGGGATGCTGTATGACGGGGGCAGTTTGCACCAGCGGGCGCTGCGTGCGGTGCCAGACGGCTGTTATCATATATGCCCTATTGGCGATGCGCAGAGTGCGCAGATCGATCGGGCGGTGGCAATGGCGATGCAGCCGCAGGTGGATTTGCCATCTGGCGGCACATTATGGTGCCAGCGGACGCATGCGCTCTGGGCGATTGATATTGACGGTGCGGATGCGGATATCGAAAAACATGGGTTTGGCGCATTGCTTGGTGAGGCGGCAGGTGAAATTGCCCGGCAGATTCGCCTGCGTGGCATGTCTGGCCCGATCATGATTGATGTGCCGCGGGCTGGCCCGGCAAGTAAAAAATTTCGGGCGCAACTGCATGGCTATTGTGCCGAAGACCCGCAAAACCCGGAAATATTGGGTGTGACACGTGGCGGCATGTTGGAATTATGGCGGCCGCATGGGCGGGCATCACTGCTTGATATCATGTCTGATGACGTCGCACAGGCGGCGCTGGCCGGGCTGCGGCTGGCGGCGGCGCGCCCGGCTTTTAAATCGGTGCAACTGGCGGTCACGGCCTCAATGGCGGCATGGCTGCAGAGTGCCGGCGCGGCGGCTGTTGTGGCCTTGGAGCGGCCGCTTGAGCTGACGATCTGCCTTGATGATGACCCGCGCGCTGTCGCCTATATTATCGACAAAGCCAAATCTTCATATTAGGATTGAGAGCATATAGATCGGGATTGATGCGATGAGCACTGCACAGAACAAAGCCAAAGGCTGTCCGACCTGCGGCGCCGATGCCAACAGCGAGACCCGGCCATTTTGCTCAAAACGTTGTGCTGATATTGATCTTGGACGTTGGTTTCAGGGGGCATATGCCATTCCGGCTGTTGATGCTGCCGATGACAGCATTATCGATGCTGAACTGGCGGCGTCTGATAAGCGGCGCCAGAATGACTCGGATGAGGGATATAGCTGACACTATTTCCACCCCTTCTGGCTATATTTTATAGCTGTCAGCGGCAATATCGCCAGCCCATCCCCAGATTGCCAAAAGCGCCGTTTCGCCGGTGCAGGTGGCATGTGGCTGATACGGCAGATGATGGATAAATTCACCCGCCTGGCGTTGATACCAGTCGGCATCATCAATTTGCCAATCAACCGGCCCTGACAGTGATAAATATATTTCTTCGGCGGCGTGGCTATGGCGCGGATAGGTCATGCCAGAAGCCTGAAACAGCAAACCGGCGCGAATTCTTTCATGCGTGATCTGACCAGTCGGGCCAATGATTTCACAGACAGCCATACCGGCGGCAATGTGATCCGGAATCCGCCCAAAGCCGGGGTGCCGCCATGTCAGACCCGGCATCGCCTGCCGAATATGCCGGAAAAGATCTGGCCGATTGTCGGCAAGCTGCCGGTTGATGTCGTCAAATATCGCTGCGGTGATGCCGGTTGATGCCGGCGCGGCGGCCAATTCTGCCCGCCCAACAGAATCATCCAAGGCCAGCGCAATGTCCTGACAGATTGGCAAATCTGACTGGCGCAGGCTGGCCGCCATGCTGTGCAGCAATGTCACCAGCGCATCAGCCATGGGCATCCCCGCTGTTGGACGCATCAGTTAATGGCATCAATGACTGTGTAATCAGATCGTAAAGACCCGCCGCCGCTTGCCCAAGCGGCTGATCAGATGGCGTGATAATCGCCAGCTCATGATGTATCCGCGGAACAAATGGCCGCCATATCACACCATCACTTAAATTGGCTTTACCATTTGTCGGATCGATAATGGCAAGGGCATTACCGGCTGCAGCAATGTTGCGGGCTATGGCAAAAAAATAGCTTGATATATGCCGTTCAACAGTAACATCGGCAGCTGCCAGCAAACTGTCAAGCTGGCGGTCAACCATGTGCTGGCCAGTGATGGCAACAACCGAGCGGCCAGCCAGATCAGCCGGGGTGATCGTCTGTTTGACGGCCAGCGGATCATTTTGATGCATCACACAAACACAGGTAAGATTGAATAATTTGGCATTCAGCCCGGCAACCGGAACGGGTGTGTCGATCAGCCCAATATCAATTTGCCGACTGCTGACCCAATCGGCAACCTGACGCGAACTGCGTACAAGAATATCAATATTGACGTCACTATGATCACGCTGATAGGCGGCGATTAATGGCGGCAGAAAATGCACAGCCATGGCGCCATTGGTGGCGATCCGGATGCTACCTGTCGAGCCGGCGCGAATTTCCGATATACGTTGCGATACGCGCGATAATGCCAATAACCCCTGCGCCATTTCATCCTGCAACAAAAAGGCTTCACGCGTCGGCGCAAAAAATCCGCGATCGCGCTGAAATAACTTAAACCCGATTGATTCTTCCAGATTGGCCAGCGCAATGCTTACCGCAGGCTGGCTGAGATTAAGCTGGGCCGCCGCGCGCGAAATGGATCCTGACGCGATAACCGCATCAAAGACTTCAAGATGTCGCTGTTTGATATGCATGAATAGAGTGGCCTTGAATTTGGTTATCTGGGCAGATGGTTTATTTACATATAAAGAAACCGAATATTTTTATAATATAAATTAAATTGTGTTTATTGCATTTGTTTTTTAGCGTTAAGTCAAGACACAGATAGTGCGGCGCGCCACTGGCATAGGGTGGAAAGCAGCGCCAAACAGAATGATCGTTTGGATAGAGGGGTATGCATGCGATCTGGCACCACGCCAAATCGACCAGCAGCAATCGCTGACCATGGCGCCTATTGGACAGATGGCATCGCGCCATTGCCGGCGACACATGACGCGATTATGGCAGAGGCTGATATTGTCATTATCGGCTCTGGCTATACCGGCATGCATGCGGCGATTGTTGCTGCCAGCCATGGAAAATCAACCCAGGTTCTCGAGGCGCAAACACCGGGCTGGGGGTGCAGCACGCGAAATGGCGGACAAATAAGCAGCAGTGTCAAACCAACGCTGAAACAGCTGGCCAAAAGATTCGGCATCGAACGGGCGCGAGCCATTCGGGCCGAGGGTGACGCCTCGCTGGAATGGATTGGAGAGTTTATCGCCAGACATGACATTGATTGTCATTTTACCCGTTGTGGCCGGTTTCATGCGGCGCATACCCTCCGGCATTTTGACAAATTAGTGGCTGAATCCCGCCGCCTGCGTACCGAGGAAAATGTCCCGACAAAGATTGTGTCGCGCGCGGATCAACATCAGGAAATTGGCACAGATGCCTATTTTGGCGGGATTGTGTATAGCCGTCATGCCTCGCTGCATCCGGCCAAATATTATGCTGGTATTTTGCAGGTCGCGCTGAATGCCGGGGTGCGGGTGACGGGTGATTGCCCGGCCACCGCGATCAGCCGGTCCGGCGCTGGA
>JADHLR010000076.1 GCA_016780525.1 Candidatus Puniceispirillum sp. | reverse complement strand
CTATTTTTGATAAGCCGCAGGCCGATATCATGAAAGCCTGTGGCGGCGCGATCCTCGGTGCCGGCGAACACTGCGATTTTGAATTTACGCGGCAGAAAGGCAAATTCCGGATGTAATGTCGACCATTGCCGGATGATTTCACACCATCCCAGCGGATTGGTAATTTCATCATGCTCGGCACCGGCCAGCGGATCGCTGGTGATGTTACGAATGCAATTGCCGGATGTCTGGATGGCGTGCATATCAAGCGCCGCCTTGCGGAGCGAGCGCAAATTTGCCGCCAAAGCTGGCGCATCGCCGATAATCAGCGGTGGCACAACATGCAGATCAACAAAAATAGGAAATTGTTGCATCATAAGCCGGGATTCCCTTTGGCTGAATTGTGCCAGTGCCTTAATTGCACCAGCACCTTAATTGCACCTGTGCCTGAATTGCGGTTACTTCACGAAAACAACAGATCATGTTGGCGTCCGATTCGCCGGCGTCCATCATCTTCCGGGCTAATCATCGTCGGGGCCCGGCAGATCGCGGTGCCACGCACCCAACAAAAACGCATCTAACATCCTCAGGATGAGTAAATATTTTTGTAAAATAAAGAAACGAATCTAAAATAAGTAAAATATTTGCGTTTTATCGTTTTATTTAGATTTATTTCCCATTTTTGCCCCATATTGCGATTGGCGCTGACCTATCGATTGGGTCGGTCAATTTGCGGCAGATTCTGCCCCGGCAACTGCGGCAATCCGATCAATTTACAAATGCGGGCGCGGGTTGTTATGTAGTCACCAACGCTGGCAATATGGTCAGCAATTATATTTCACGAATGAAAAAGGTTCGCGTCTAAATGCCTGCAGTTTCAGCACATTTGTCGGCCAATACAACAACACAGAGCCAGAAATATGTGGCCTACTGGTTATTTGGCATGGCCATTCTGGTCGCCATCATGGTGGTGATTGGCGGTGTGACCAGATTGACTGGCAGCGGCTTATCGATGGTTGAATGGCGGCCTTTGATGGGCACTTTGCCGCCACTTAATGCGGCTGAATGGCAACGTGTTTTTGATCTTTACCGTGCGTCACCGGAATATGATCAGCTGAATTACGGGATGGATCTTGCCGGATTCAAAGGCATTTTCTTCTGGGAATATTTTCATCGCTTATGGGGGCGGTTACTGGGCCTTGCCTTTGGCTTGCCATTGCTTGTGCTGCTGATCACCCGGCGGGTGCCTCTTGGCTATGCTGGCCGTTTAACGGCGCTGTTATGTCTTGGCGGGTTTCAGGGGGTGATTGGCTGGTGGATGGTCAAATCCGGGCTGACTGAAGTTGCCAGTGTGTCGCAATATCGGCTTGCTGTGCATCTTGGCACCGCTTTGGTGATTTTCAGCCTGCTGTTATGGAGCGGGCTGGACCTGATTTATCAGCCAAGTCGGCGGCCAACCGGCCATACAATGGGCAGCCTGATGTTAATCGCCATCACCATTCTGGCTGGTGCGCTGGTGGCTGGCATGGATGCCGGCCTGCTTTACAATGAATATCCGTTAATGGGCGATGGTCTGTTGCCGGTCGAATATGGTGAGGCCGGAACATGGGATGCCTTCGAGAACCCGGCATCGGCGCAGTTTCATCACCGCTGGATTGCCGCGCTGACATTTGCCGCGGTGCTGGCGCTTGGGGTGCGGGCGTGGCGCGACGGCAGCAAATGGCTGGGTGGGGCGGTGCTTGGCGCGGTCACACTACAATTTCTGCTGGGCATTGCCACTTTGCTGCATGGCGTGCCAGTCTCACTTGGCGGCATGCATCAGGCTGGCGCGGTGATTTTGCTTGGCAGCGCACTGATGCTGGCGCATGCGCAGCATCGCTAAGCCGGCTTGCTATTCCGCTTTTTTCGGCTGTGGTACGCGCCGTATATGCAATTCGGCGAGGGCTGAATCCTCGACCTCGGACGGCGCTGCCATCATCAGATCTTCCGCCTTGCCATTCATCGGGAACAAGATCACCTCGCGGATATTAGGTTCATCCGCAATCAGCATCACCATGCGGTCAATGCCGGGGGCGATGCCGCCATGCGGTGGCGCGCCAAACCGAAAGGCATTGATCATTGCCGGGAATTTTTCATCGACAATTTGATGCGGATAGCCGGCAATTTCAAATGCCTTATACATGACTTCCGGCAAATGGTTTCGAATCGCACCAGACGATAATTCAACACCATTACAGACCAGATCATACTGCCAGGCTTTGATGGTCAGCGGGTCCTGTTCCAGCAATGCTTTCATTCCACCTTGCGGCATCGAAAACGGATTATGTGAAAAATCAATTTTGCCGGTGACCGGGTCAGCCTCAAACATCGGGAAATCGACAATCCAGGCAAAGCGGAACTGATTTGTATCGATCAGATTTTGATCCTGACCAATTTTAACCCGCGCCCGGCCGGCCAGACTGGCTGCCTCATCCGCGGTTGCACAGGCAAAAAACACCGCATCACCATCTGCCGCGCCAGCCGCAACACGGATGGCTTCGGCTTTTTCAGGCCCCAGCGCTTTTGCCACCGGGCCACGCGCTTCGCCATCGCCATAAATGATATAACCCATGCCGGGGGCGCCTTGTTCCTGCGCCCAGCTATTCATCCGATCAGCGATTGCCCGGCTGCCGCATTTCGGCCCGGGGACAGCGCGCACAACAGCCCCTTTTTCGATATTTTTGGCAAAAATAGCAAAATCAGAGCCACGGAAAATATCGGTCACATCGCAGATTTCAAACGGAATCCGCAAATCGGGCTTGTCATTGCCATATTTCAGCATCGAGTCGGCATAGGGAATCTGCACAAATTCCTGATCAATTTGCTTGTCTGAAAACTCCTCAAACACCCCGCGGATCACCGGCTCAACAGCGGCAAAAACATCCGCCTGTTCGACAAAGCTCATCTCCAGATCAAGCTGGTAAAATTCACCCGGGCTGCGGTCGGCGCGGCTATCCTCATCGCGAAAACAGGCAGCAATCTGGAAATAACGGTCAAAGCCACTGACCATAATCAGCTGTTTGAATTGCTGCGGCGCCTGTGGCAAGGCGTAAAATTTGCCCGGGTGCAAGCGCGCCGGCACCAAAAAATCGCGCGCCCCTTCAGGCGATGATGCGGTCAGTATGGGGGTTTGAAATTCGGTGAAATTTTGTGCCACCATGCGGTTGCGGATCGATTGAATAATCTGTGCCCGCAACATGATATTGTTATGCGGCCGGTTGCGGCGCAGATCAAGATAGCGATAACGCAACCGTGTTTCCTCGCCTGAATCTTCGTCAGAATTGACCTGCAGCGGCAATGTATCGGCAGCTGACTGTACCGCAAATTCTTCAATCCGCACTTCAATATGCCCGGTGGGAAGGCTGTTATTGATGGTGTCATCGCTGCGCCGCAATACGGTGCCGGTAATGGTCACAACAGATTCCAGCCGGGTCGCCTCAACCAGCGCAAAGCTGGCGTCGGATGAATCGACAACACATTGTGTCAGGCCATAATGATCACGCAGATCAATAAAGACCAATTGCCCATGATCACGCTTGCGATGAATCCAGCCAGATAATCTGACATGTTGGCCGACATCCGACTCGGTTAGCGCGGCACAATTATGGGATCGATAGGCATGCATTGAACAAAGGCTCCACTAAAACTAAATGACGTCGGTTGACCTGCGGTGAGCAGTTATTTTTTTGGCCGTCCGGGCCGCAACAAAGGCCCCAAGCGGCGCGAGTATGCAAAACATCTGCGATTGGTGCAACCGGCATGACCACAGATCGCCAAGGCTGCTTGTATCCGGGCGCGCCCGCATCGCTAGCGCCGCCGTCCACGCCGGCCACCGCGCGGCGGTTTATCGCCTGCCGCTGGGCCAGATGTGTTCAGCCCAGCCCAGGCCTCGCCAAGCGCAATGGTCATGGCTGCTGCATCAAAAGGCCGTCTTGCGGTGCCGTCAAGCGCGGTCACCATTGCCGCGACATGCGCCGGGCTGGTGCCACAACAGCCGCCGATAATCTGCGCTCCGGCATCGCGCGCAAACAGCGCATATTCAGCCATCAATTCAGGTGTTCCATGATAGTGAATCGCACCATCAACATAGGCCGGAATACCACAATTGCCTTTTGCTACGACTGGTTTATTGCCGGCAGCCGGCAGAATGCCCTGAACCGAATGCATCAGTTCCGCCGGCCCGATACCACAATTGGCACCAATAAAATCGGCGCCTTGCGCCACCGCAAAGCTGGCAAAATCCGCCGGCATAACACCCATCATCGAACGGCTTGCTGTATCAAATGTCATGGTGCTGCAAATCGGCAGGCCGGTTGGCTTGGCCGCTTCGATCGCCGCTGCCACTTCCTCGTTAGATGACATGGTTTCGATCCATAGAACATCGACACCGCCCTCGGCCAAAGCATTGGCCTGTTCGGCAAAACCCTGCACAGCGTCACTGTGCGTCAATGGGCCAAGCGGTTCAAACAACTCGCCGGTCGGCCCCATCGACCCGGCCACGACAACCTGCCGGCCGGTTTTGGCAAGATGCGCGTCAGCTGACTGGCGTGCCAGTCTAGCGGCGGCGATGTTGAGTTCGCTCACACGATCCTGCGCATGATGTAATTTCAGCCGAAAGCTGGTGCCACCAAAAGAATTGGTCAGGATCAAATCAGATCCGGCGTCAAGAAAACTGTTATGCAGCCACAAAATATCATCTGGCCGTTCAACCGACCATAATTCCGGCGGATAGCCAGTTTCCAGCCCGCGCGCAAACAGATTGGTGCCGGTGGCACCATCAGCAACACACCAGCCCTTGCTGGCAATAATGTCGGCAAGCGGATTAGACGTCATGTCCAGACACCTTTCGAAAAGCAGTTAGCATAGTCGCCATTAGCATGATCACCATTAGCATAGTTATATGCGGCGAGTCATTTGATGCTGGCCGCACGATGTATGCTGTATCGCACCGGGCAATCACAAAACCAGACGCTGCTGCGAACGGCGCGGGCGACGGCGTTTGGCACCGGTTGCTGCGGCGCGGCGCTCACTTAAAATATCGAGCAGCTTTAACTGGTCAGCTTCACCCATGCTGCCCCATGCGGCGATTTCCGCGCGGGTACGATGACAGCCAAGACAAACGCCGTACGCCGGATCCATCTGGCACACCGAAATGCAGGGTGATGGCAGGTTAGACGCCGATGCTTGTTTTGTACTGGCCATAATGACTCGTTCAGAATTTTGGCAGCGTTACGCCGCACAGCTTTCGTCAAGTGCCGCGCCAACCGCCGCGTCAAACGCTTGCAGATCAAGCAGTTCAGCACTGGCTGCAGCGACGGTCACCAAACGCCCATCAACAACCGGTGCTGCATTAGCACCATCGGCGGTGACATCATCGGCAGTGGCATGTGGCCGGTCTGCGGCGTCATCAATCAATTGCAGCAAAGCCGTCGCCTCGCCCTGCAACAACACCGGCATATCCTCGCGTAAAAAGGCGCGCAATACACGTTTGGCATGGGCTTCATTTTGCAGCGTATCAATATGGCGTTTGCCAGCCGGAACAATCAGCCCGTCATAATCAATCGCCAAAGCGGTTGATAATGTCGAATCTGCCGGATAGGACATGCCCCAACCGGTGCCATTCCATGCATTTGTTAAGCCTGCTTCACGCGAAATGATTCTTAATTTTGCCCCGGCCTGCATCATCGCACGTTGGATCGCGATGAACCCGGTTTCGTCGAAACCACTGGCAACCATAATGGCAATTGTCTTTCCGCTGAGATTGGCAAGCTTCATAAATTTCTCCTGTCTAAAGATGTTGGGGAATCCACCATCAAACTGGTGTCTGCCGCTGGTCAGGCGGGGCCGCGCGAAACGAGGCTGCGGCGGCGTGCCTGCTAATTTACTGAATTGGCTGCAGACATACCCTGTCTGCTGCGGTAATTCAAGCCTTAGACGCCACCGAACGCCGCAAAAAACGAACGCCATGTCATCTTACCACTTCTGCCGGGCGGCAAATCAGCGTATAGCTGTGGATACGGGCAGATCACCGGAAGCTAATAATCAGCAGCCTTTTACCGGCAGCCATCAACCGGCCGACAAGCTGCCCATACAACCAGACAAATCTGTGAGGGTGCCATGTGTGATATCGAAAATTGTAACCCACAAGGGTCAGACCGACCAACCGTGTCAGCCAGCTACCGGCGCTTGTTTATGCAAGGATTAATGGCGCTGCCACTCGCGACAATCCTGGCCGATGTTGATCTTGCGCATGCCGAAGCCAGCAAGGGGATGATGATCACCGAACGCACCAGTGCCGGCAAAGATGTATCAGCCTATTTTGCCAAAGCCGATAATGCGGCGGCGCCGGTGGTGATCTTAATTCACGAATGGTGGGGGTTGAATGACAATATCAAGGCGATGGCCGAAGATATCCGCGCCACCGGCTTTCATGCGCTGGCCATTGATTTATTCAACGGATCAGTGGCGACCGATCGGGATCAGGCCAGAGCCCAGACACGGGCTGTCAAAAGCGATGAAGCTGGTGCCACGATCAGTCACTGGGTGCGCTGGGCGAGAGCAGCCGGCAATGGCAAGACCGCTACCCTCGGATGGTGTTTTGGTGGCGGCTGGAGCCTCAATGCGGCGCTGGCAAATGATCTGGACGCCGCGGTGATCTATTATGGCCGGGTGACAGCTGGCACAGATGAGCTGGCAAAGCTGCAGACCCCGTTACTTGGCCATTTTGGCACGCTCGATAAATCGATTAACCCGGAGATGGTCGGGGCGTTTCAGCAGCGTCTGCGCGCAGCCGGCAAACAGGATTTGCTGACAACGCATTGGTATACCGCCGGTCACGCTTTTGCCAACCCAACGGGCGGGCGGTATGATCAGGATGATGCGGCGTTGGCCTGGGCTCGCACGCATACATTTCTGGCGACATATTTACGCTAGCCCCATTTACCTGTCACTTGATATGCCCGGTCACGCCGGGCGCGCCAGCGAAAAACCGAGCAAAATTTATCAGCGTTTAAAAACCTGCTTATAGTTTGCTATAATTTGCTGTGGGTACCGTCACATAACGGTGCCTTTGCCGATTGTTTACAGCCACAAAAAAACACTTTTTTGCTGGCTTCGGCCGTATATTTCACTGGCGAGATGCCGGTATCTTTATGGCTGCCATCGCAAAATGGCTGTTTTGCACTTTTGCCACAGGCGCACCAGAAATAATTTTTACCTTCTTCAACCTCGACAGGCATTGGCGCTTTTTGCGCATTCACAGCGTCGCTCATATCATTCCTCTTTATTTGACATCTGGATTTGAGATCTGGATTTGAGATCTGGATTTGAGATCTGGATTTAACATGCGGCAACCTGATCACCGTCAGCTGTGCTGCTTCACATAAAATCCCCTTATAAAAACTGGAGCGGGATGAAAACTGGAGCGGGCAACGGGGTTCGAACCCGCGACCCCGAGCTTGGGAAGCTCGTGCTCTACCAACTGAGCTACACCCGCATCCGGCCGCATACTGCCCATTTTCCCACCATCCGACAAGCTGAAATTTTACCGCTGCTCGCTGATTTGGCATC
>JADHLR010000075.1 GCA_016780525.1 Candidatus Puniceispirillum sp. | reverse complement strand
TGCCGGTTCAGCCGCCGATTGACCCGCCCAAATGCCCAGACAATCAGCACCGTCACCAGAATGAAATAGCCGGCCAAAATCGGATAGGGAATGAACGGGTTAAATGTCTTGTCAGCCAGATAGCTCGCATAATATAGCGCATCGCCTTTTTGCCGCCAGGCCGGAAACGAGGAAAAGAACACAAGCGCCGTGGCATGAAATAGAAAAATCGCTTCATTGGTATAGGATGGCCAGGCCAAACGCAGCATTGTTGGCCAGATAATCCGGGTAAATTTTTTGCCGCTGCTCATACCAAAACTATCAGCCGCCTCGATCTCACCAAGCGGAATCGATTTGAGCGCACCATAGAAAATTTCCGCCGAATAGGCCGCAGTGTTGAAAAATAACACCAGCAAGGCGCCAAGCCATGCCCGCGTCAGCCAGCGTGTCTCAGCCGCAAAGACAGTGCCAAAAACTTCAAATTCAAAACCTATTTTCGGCAACAGCACAAAGGCTTCATAGGCCAGAAAAAACTGGATGAATAATGGTGAGCCGCGGAATAAAAACACAAAATAATGTGACGGCAGCCGCAGCCACGAAGACCGGCTATGTTTGCCAAGTGCCAATGCGGTGGCAAGCCAAAACCCCAGCAACATCGCGACAAAGCCAAAATAAATATTCCACAAAAGGCCGCTGCCAATCAGCACGAATTGTTCACATAATGTAATATCGCTTTTCGGCAGCAGTCGCTCGCCAATGCCAAGCGCACGAAGCCCATAATCCTGAATGGTGACAAAACAGCCGGTCACGATGTGGCCTCGGCGCTGCCAATGCTTCCCTGACCTCGCGAGAAGCGTCTCATCAATTTTGCGAAAATCCGCTCGCTGAGCCAGGTCAGCGCCAAATAAAACACCAATAAGGCCAGAAAATACCAGAGCCGCCAGTCGCCATGCGGATAGCTGTGCGCCGATGTCTTACTGGCGCCCAGTTCACGCGCCCAATACACCACATCTTCCACCCCCAACAGAAATAGCAGCGGTGTGGCCTTGACCAATATCATCCACAGGTTAGACAAGCCCGGCAAAGCATAGACCCACATTTGCGGCAGCAAAACACGCCAGAAGATTTGTCGCCGTGTCATGCCAAAGGCAGCCGCAGCCTGAAGCTGAGCATCGGGAACCGCCCGCATCGCGCCACGCAAGGTGTTGCCGGCAAATGCCCCGAACACCAGCGCAAACGCAAGCAACGCCAGCAAAAACCCATAGATTTCATGCACCCATTGCGGTGATGTGCCAAGCGGCAGCTTTGCCGCATCGCATACTAAAAATTCATTGCCGCGCCACACTGGCTCGGTGATCTCACTGCACAATGTTTTGTGACGTAAAAATTCAAATGCCTGATCAAGCGCCACCGGCACAAATAGAAAAAACGCAATATCAGGGATACCGCGCACCATGGTGATATAGCCATGTCCAAACATACGCACTGGCGGCAAGCTGGATCGGCAAGCCAGCGCCCCGGCAAAGCCAAACAGCAACGCCGCCGGTGCCGCCAGCGCCAACAGCAACAAAACCACTGAAAATGACAGATAGAATGCCATATGCTTGCCGGTTGTCAGATAGCAAGACAGCCACAGCAAACCATCAATTGTGGTGGGATCAGCGCAAAATGAAAACATCAATTGGATACCGGCATGGCCGGCCGACCCGGTGGATCAGCCGGCCAATACCAGTGACAATCTGCCTAGAATTGTGGTGCGTCGGCACCAAACCATTTGGCAATCATCTTATTGAGCGAGCCGTCAGATTTTACTGACTCGATTGCGGCATTCAGCTTCGCACGAAGCGCGCCATCGGATTTGCGCATGCCCAAAGCGACACCGCCACCGATCTGAATTTGATCGCCGACAAATACCAGCGCGCCGTTCGATTCAGCAACAATCGGCGCGAGATAGCCGCTATCGGCCAGCACCGCATCTGCCTCGCCATTGCGAACCGCGGCAATGGTTTCTTCGGCACTGGCAAATTCGACCAATGTTGCCGACGAGCCAGCCAGATATCCGGCGTGAATCGTGGCTGTTTGCGCCGCTACAACACCACTTGATACGGATGCGTCAGCACCTGCCAATGCGGCATAGGATGACGGGTCAGCAGGATAATATTCTTCTGTAAAATCAATAGCTTTCTGACGCTCTTCGGTAACTGACATGCCGGCAATAATGGCGTCATAATTGCCAGATTTCAAATTTGGAATAATCGAATCCCAGTCATTTTTTACCCACTCACAGGTCAGGCTGGCGCGCTTGCACAACTCATTGCCAAGCTCGATTTCAAAGCCATCCAGCTCGCCGGCGTCATTGACAAAGTTCCATGGCTCATAAGCGCCTTCGGTGCCAAGACGAACCGTTTCGGCGAATGCGCCAGTCGCGGTAAATACGGCCAGAACCGCAGTCATTATTAATTTTTTCATGTTTATCTCCATTTGGTTATACACTAGTGATCTTCGTCGAACGCAAAAACTGTTGTAATCGATCTGATTTCGGTGTTTTGAACAGTGTCTGCGGTGTTCCCTCTTCAAGAATTTTACCTTGATGCAGGAATACCACATGGTCGGATACATCATGCGCCAGATTCATGTCATGCGTAACTAAAATCATCGTTAGCCCCTCTTTTGCAAGGGTTTTTATAACCTGCACGACCTCTTGCTCCATTTCAGGGTCTAGCGCCGATGTCGGCTCATCAAGCAAAATGGCTTTTGGATTCATCGCCAATGCCCGGGCGATGCCGGCACGCTGTTGCTGACCGCCGGATAATTGTGCCGGATACATATCAGCTTTGTCCAGAATGCCAACCTTATCAAGCAGGCTGCGGGCGCGCGCCTCGACTGTGTGCGGCGCTTCCTGCAACACCGTGACCGGCGCTTCGGTGACATTTTGCAAAACTGTCATATGCGACCACAGGTTAAATTGCTGAAACACCATCGAAAGCTGACTACGCATCTGTTGCACTTGCTGTTTGTCAGCCGGGCGGCGGGACGTGCCTGTACCTGTCCACCGCACCGCATCGCCACAAAACAAGATATCGCCGCTTTGGCTGTTTTCCAGCAAATTGGCACAACGCAGCAAGGTCGACTTGCCAGACCCGGACGCCCCAATCAAGCTGACAACACTGCCTTCATATGCCAGCAGACCAACACCTTTAAGAACGTCCAAGCTATCGTAACTTTTGTGCAGATCCTGGATTTGAATCACCGGCAATTTTTCTGTCATAATGCGCCTTTAGCTCGCCCAGTGTGATAGTATTATCGAATTTACACGTGTGATCAAGATACCGGGTAATCAGGATGCCGGGCAGATGATCATATGCTGCGACAAATCGTCTTTTGTACGGCTTGTCTGACGCGGAAGATTTTGACTGGTGTCAAGCTGTGCTAAACTGCGCTTCGTCGGCAAAAAAGCTGTTTACACTGACCCGGCAAAAATAATCAAGCCGATGTCGGTTGGCAACCCGGCAAGTGATAGGGATAGGGATATGGGACTGACTGAATTTGGCCATTTTGCATTGATCTCGGCCTTTGTTCTGTCATTGATTCAATCGGCGGTGCCGCTTTATGGTGCGGCGCGTCAGGATATGCAATTGATGCTGATCGGCCCGGCTGCCGCGCTCAGCGCTGCAATTGCCAGCCTGATTGCATTTGGCGCGCTGGTGACGGCTTTTATCCGTTCCGATTTCTCGGTCGCGCTGGTGGCCAATCATTCGCATTCAGCCAAGCCGCTGATCTATAAAATTTCCGGCACATGGGGCAATCATGAAGGCTCGCTGCTTTTATGGATTTTAATTTTGATGATTTATGGCGCCGTGCTGGCGCTGTCTGGTCGTGGCATGCCAACCCGTTTAAAAGCGCGTATTTTGGCGGTTCAGGGCATGATCAGCTCTGGCTTTCTGGCGTTCAGCCTGTTCACCTCCAATCCATTTGCGCGGCTGGCCGACGCCCCGATGGACGGCAAAGGCCTGAACCCAATTTTGCAGGATCCCGGCCTCGCCATCCATCCACCGATGCTCTATCTCGGCTATGTCGGGCTGTCCATTGCCTTTGCCTTTGCCGTCGCCGGACTGATCAGCGGTGATGTCGACAGGTTATGGGCAAAATGGATGCGGCCCTGGATCATGGCGGCATGGTGCGCGCTGACACTGGGAATTGCGCTTGGCAGCTGGTGGGCTTATTACGAGCTTGGCTGGGGTGGCTGGTGGTTCTGGGACCCGGTCGAAAATGCCTCATTGATGCCATGGCTGGCAGCCACCGCGCTTCTGCATTCTGCTATTGTTGTGGAAAAGCGGGGACAGTTAAAAAGCTGGACAGTGCTGTTGGCAATTCTGGCCTTTTCGCTGTCACTGGTCGGCACCTTTATCGTGCGCTCAGGGTTATTGACATCGGTGCATAGTTTTGCATCCGACCCGGCGCGCGGGGTGTTTATTTTGGGCATTTTGCTGGTCGCTGTTGGCGTGCCGTTAATATTCTATGCCTGGCGCGGCCCACGGCTTATGACCATTGCCGATTTCAACCTGAAAAGCCGTGAAGGCGCGCTGATCGCGAATAACATGCTTTTGGTGGTGGCCACGGCGATTGTTTTGCTTGGCACATTTTACCCGCTCGGTCTGGAAATGATCACCGGCGCACGCATCACCGTAGGCCCACCTTATTTTGATGCCACCTTCAACCCGGTGATGGGTGTGTTGACAGTGATTATGGTATTTGGCCCGGTTATGGCGTGGCGACGCGGGGCGACCCCACGGATAAAAACAACAATTCTGGCCGCCGCCGTTGCCGCCGCCATCAGCGGCATTGTTGGCATCGCACTGGTCAATGACATGGCTATTGGGGCGCTGGCGGCAGTGATGTTGATTGGCTGGCTGGCGGCCGGCATCGGCGCCGATATCTGGGCACAGCTCAGGCCATCACCACAATTTAGCCTTGGCGCCCGCTGGCAACGCCTGCCAAGAGATGTGCTGGGCATGTGGATTGCACATTTTGGCATTGTTGTATTTTTACTGGGCGCTACCGGTGACGGCTTGTTCCGAAGTGAGCAGGTGGTACGCGCCAAACCGGGCGATGTGATTGAGATTGCCGGACGTGAGGTCACGCTGCTGCGGGTGTTTGAACGTCAGGGGCCGAATTTTCAGGCATTAACAGCCGAACTTGAATATCGTGATGCCGCATCAGGCCGGTTCATTGCACGGCTGATGCCGGAAAAACGCGTGTATACAGCGGAACGTCAAACAACTACCGAGGCCGCCATTCGGCCGCGACCGGGCGGGGATGATTACGCTGTTCTGGGTGATGGTGATGACCGCATCGGCTACAGCCTCAGGCTCTATTACAAACCACTTATCAGCTGGATCTGGGGCGGCACCGCATTGATGGCACTCGGCGGATTGGTCGCGATGACTGGACGGCGGCGGCAATCCGCGCCAAACAATTCAGAGGTCAAAACCACAGCAGATGTCAAAGCTATGGCAAGAGGCCGCGCATGAGCCGTTTTCGACCGTCATTTTTTATCCCGCTTATCGCCTTTTTGGGGCTGGCTATCATTGGCGGGATGGCTTTGCAAAGCACCTTGTCGGGCAACCGCAACCCCAGTCAACTGCCATCGGTTTTGATTGGCAAAGCGGCACCTGATGTGGCTTTACCGTTGCTGCAAGATCGACAGGCCGAACTGGCTTTGGGCAATTTTCAGGGACAACCATTGCTGGTGAATTTCTTTGCCTCATGGTGCGCGCCTTGCCGCGCCGAAGCGCCAGCTCTGGAACAGCTATCAGAACAGATCACCATCATTGGCATCGCCTATAAAGACCGCCGGTCGGATACCACCGAATTTTTGCAGCAATATGGTAACCCATTTACCGCTATCGGCATGGATATTGACGGCCGGGCCGGCATTGTCTGGGGTGTGTATGGCGTGCCGGAAACCTATCTGATTGACACCGCCGGCCGTATCCAATGGCGGCATGCCGGGCCACTCACCCGCGATGTCATCACCACGCAATTACTGCCGCAAATGGCCGAAATGCAATGACCCGTCAAATGCGCCAGATTTTAGTGATCATAGGCTTTGTCATAGGCTTTGCCATTAGCTTTGTCATTGGCGCCGGGCTGCTGACACCGGCAACCATAGGCACCGCCCATGCACTCACAGCCGAGGAAATGCTGGCTGACCCGGCCCTCGAAAGCCGCGCCCGCAATCTGTCGAAACAATTGCGCTGCCTTGTCTGTCAAAATCAATCCATTGATGACAGTGACGCCGATCTTGCCAAAGATTTGCGGCGTGAGGTACGAACACAGCTTGTCGCCGGCCAAACCGACGCGGCAATTTTGTCGGATTTACGCGCAAAATATGGAGACTATGTTTTGCTCGCCCCGCCATTGGCCAGAGATACGATGGCGTTATGGCTGGCACCGGTTGGCTTCATTCTGCTCGGCATTGCCATTACTCTTGGCATGCGCCGTCGTGCCGCACAGATTGACAGCGCCGATAACAGTATCAGCAGCGCTGACCGCGCCCGCATTGACGCATTGAAACGGCAACATGAAAACCTTAACAAGCGTGATACCAGATGAGCCCGGTCGACAGTGAGATGATCGTTATGTTTGTCATGGGTGGGGGATTCTGCCTGCTATTGGCAGGCGCGATGCTTGCCTATATCCGGGCTGCACGGCGCGGGCTTGTCGGCATCAGCGATGACGCTGATCTGCGCGGCGAGATTGACCGTCTGATGCTGGCCCGTACCGCGCTTGACCAGGATCATCAATCCGGCCGTATCGGTGAGACGGATTATGCCGCCACCTGCCTCGATATTGACCGCCGCTTGCTGGCGCTGAGCCAGCAAACACCAGATACCCCAAACACCCCAGGCACCGGCGACACCGGCGACACCCGGCCGGCGCTACGCCAATCCGGCCGTCTTGCCATCGGTCTGTTGCTCGCCCTGCCGGTTGGCGCTGCCGTTATCTATGCGTCTTTGGGCCGTCCCGATCTGGCCGATAACCCGCTGGTCAACCGCACGGCTGAAATTGCCAGCCGCACCCAGATGATCACCGCAACAAAGCAGGATCTGGCGCAAAATCTGGCCAATGCGCAGGCCGCGACCGTCGCCTCACCCGATGATGTTGAAAGCTGGCTTACGCTTGCCGAGGCGGCGGCTGCGGTGAATGACAGCGCCACCGAAATTCGGGCATTGCGAACCGCGCGGCAGCTGACCAATGATGACCCGGCGGTGTTGTCACTTTTGGCCGAGGCGCTGAGCCGCGCTGCCGATGGACAGGTAACGGTGCCGGCCCGCGCCCTGATCAACACCGTATTGGCAACCGATCCGGCCGACCCGCGGGCGCTGTTTTTGTGGGGGCTTTCGGCCTTTCAGGATGGTTCCTATGCAGATGCCATCAGCCGCTGGCAGACGCTGTTATCTATTTCCACACCCGATGCGCCATGGCTGCCGATTGTGCGCCGCAATATTCAGCAAGCTGCCGAAGCGGGTGATATCCTGCTTGAATCGGAAAATGGCCCCGATGCCGACAGTCTTGCCGCCGCCGCCGATATGTCAGCGCAAGACCGTGACGCGATGATCCTGTCAATGGTCGAGGCGCTGCGTGACCGTCTTCGCACAACACCCGATGATACCGAAGGCTGGCA